>NZ_JBFUCS010000030.1:0-36657 GCF_056405115.1 Allobosea sp. P2_A10
GGCCCTGGCCGGGCCCTGGCCGGTGACGATCGGAAAGCCCGGAATGTCGTAGATCGGCTTTTCCGGATAGAGCTCGGCGCATTGCCCGCCGACCTTGGGCAGGATGTCGACGAGGTGGGCGCGGATGTCGAGCAGCCCAAGCTCGAACACCGCAAACAACCCGCACGGACCAGCCCCAACGATCACGACGTCCGTTTCGATGACGTCGCCAGGGGCGACATTCTCGTTGGCGGTGGGGGTGCTCATGACGATTGTCCTCCGGGTCTTTCCAGCGACCACGAGGGCGTGCCGATGCCGTAAATTTTGCTGCGGCGCAATGCGGATGGCTTCACGCTTGGGCGATCACCGCGGAAAAGAGAAAATTCCGGCTGTCTCAGGCCCCGGTGTCAGCAACCAGATCTACCGCGACGATCCCGGCGACCGCGGCGGCCTCGTCATTGTCGGAGGTGTCGCCGGAGATGCCGACGGCGCCGAGCAGGGCTCCGGACTTGTCGCGGATCAGCACGCCGCCTGGCACCGGGACGAGCGAGCCGCCAAACGCATGGGTCGCGGCCTCGACGAAATAGGGGCGTTCCAGCGCCATCTTGTGGATCGCTCGCGAGCCGAGGCCCATGGCGACAGCGCCATGGGCCTTGCCGAGGGCGATTTCGCCGCGCTTCAGGCTGGTCCCGTTCTGGGCCGCGAACATTTTCTGCGCGCCGCGTGCGTCGAGGATCGCGATCGCGAGCGGCTTGAAGCCCGCCTTTTCGGCATGAGACAGCGCGGTGGACAGAATGGTCTGGGCCTGGGCGAGCGTCAGCATCGGAAAACTCCTGTGGTCGGGCAGGGCGCTTGTGCCAGCGCAGGGCGCGCTGGGGAAGGGCGCATTGCGCCCAAGCAGCTTTGCCCGTTCGTGGGGCCAAGCCGTGTTCGGGCGGTGCGGCATCGAGAAACCGTCTTGAACTTGTGGCCGCAAGTGGGCTTCATGGCCATCCAGAAGAATGGAGGAAGCCGATGGGTCTGTTCAGTTTCATCAAGGAAGCCGGTTCGAAGATTTTCGGCTCGAGTGCAGCGAAGGCGGCGACGGCCGACGAACTGACGAAAGACCTCGCGGGTCATGGCCTGCCGTCCGACGTCAAGATCTCGGTCGATGGCGACAAGGTGAAGGTCACCGGCAGCGCCATGACCACCGAGCAGGCTGAGAAAATCATTCTGGCGCTCGGCAACACCACCGGCGTGGCTCAGGTCGAATCCGAACTGATCGTCAACAAGGAGGCGCCAGCCGCCGTGTTCTACACGGTCAAGAAGGGCGATACGCTCTGGAAGATCGCCGAAGAGCATTACGGCAAGGGCCAGGGCGCGAAATACACCGATATCGTCAAGGCCAACACGCCGCCGGTGAAAAATCCCGACCTGATCCTGCCGGGCTGGGTGCTGCGCATTCCGCCCAAGGCCTGACGCTTCGTACGGTCATTGCTGTCGATCCCGCCCGCGCCCCTAGCGCGGGCGGGATCTCTGTTTAAGGGGTCATGAATAAAAAAGTTGCGGTAGCAACGATTTTGCGGCCCCGCGCTCTTGCATCCGCCGCCGCTTGGCGGGCATGCTGGCGGCAGAACGCGAAAAGCCGGGCGTTTCCTTTTGGAAAAACCGGCTGAAACGCGCGCCACCACAATCGTCCCTGGGAGGGGTCCATGACTTTCGATCGCCGCCGTTTCCTGACATTGGCCGGTTCGGCCGTCGCCGCGCCTGCCGTGCTGCGCGTCACCCGCGCCAACGCGCAGGAGGTGACGCTGAAGATGCATCACTTCCTGCCCCCGGTTGCCAACGGGCATGCCAAGTTCCTGAAGCCCTGGGCCGACAAGGTCGCGGCCGAATCGAACGGTCGCATCAAGATCGACATCTTTCCCTCGATGCAGCTCGGCGGCACGCCGCCGCAGCTCTTCGACCAGGCGCGCGATGGCGTCGCCGATCTGGTCTGGACGCTGCCCGGCAATACGCCGGGCCGCTTCACCGGGATCGAGGCGTTCGAGCTGCCCTTCGTGTCCAACAAGCGCGCTTTGGTGAACTCGCTGGCGCTGACCGACTATGCCGAGCAGAACCTCAAGGACGAATTCAAGGATGTGAAGCCGATCTGCTTCTGGGCGCATGATCACGGGCTGATCCACGCCAACAAGCAGGTCAAGACGATGGAAGACCTGAAGGGTCTGAAGTTGCGCTTCCCGACCCGGCTCGCCGGCGAGGCGTTGCGAACGATGGGCGTGAACGCCATCGGCATGCCGATCCCGCAGGTGCCGGAATCGCTGGCTCAGCGCGTCATCGACGGCTGCGTCGTGCCCTGGGAGGTCGTGCCCTCGATCAAGGTGCAGGAACTGGTCAAGTTCCACACCGAGATTCCGGGCTCGCCGACGCTCTATGTCGCGACCTTCATCCTCGCCATGAACCGCGCAAAATACGATGCGCTGCCGGCCGATCTCAAGGCGGTGATCGACAGGAACTCCGGCGCCTCGGCGGCCGCGATGGCCGGCAAGGTCTGGGACGAGCAGGCCGTCGTCGTCTCCGAGATGGTCAGGAAGCGCGGCAACACGATCACCGTGATCGAGGAGGCCGAGGCGGCGCGCTGGCGCAAGACCACCGAGCCGGTGATCGAGGGCTGGTTCAAGACCGCAAAGGAAAAGGGGCTCGACGGCGAGAAGCTGCTGGCGAGCGCCAAGGCCGCGCTGACCAAACACGAAAAGGCGGCCTGATCGGCGATATGGACGAGCTGGGGGACAGGATGCGGCCGTCCGGTTTCGACCGGGCGGTGCAGGCGATCGCGCTGATCGGCGGCGCGCTGCTGATCGCGCTCGCGACCATGGTCGTGGTCAGCGTGACGCTGCGCAGCAACCTCGTCGGCGCAGCCGGCGTGCCCGGCGATTTCGAGCTGGTGCAGATGGCGACAGCGATCGCCGCCTTCTGCTTCCTGCCCTATTGCCAGCTCCGGCGCGGCAACATCTTCGTCGACACCTTCACGCTGAAGCTGCCGCAGGGCTTCCAGCGCGCGATCGACGCCGTCTGGGACGTGGTCTACGCGCTGGTCATGGCGTTGATCGCCTGGCGGCTGACGGTCGGCGCGCGCGCGGCCTTCGCCAGCGGCGAGAACAGCATGGTGCTGCAATTTCCGGCCTATGTGCCGATCGCGATCTGTGCCGTGCTGGCGGCGCTCGTCGCCGTGACCTCCCTCGTCAGCGCCGTCAGGCTGATGAGGATCGAGGCGTGAGCGGTTTCTCGCTCGCCATCGTCGGTTTCGGCGCGCTGCTCGTGCTGATGATGATCAGGCTGCCGATCGGGCTGGCGATGATGCTGGTCGGCAGTCTCGGGTACATCCAGCTCAACGGGCTCGATCCGTTCCTGAACTATATCCGCACCACGCCATACCAGATCTTCGCCAATTACACGCTCTCGGTGATCCCGCTCTTCGTGCTGATGGGCGCTTTCGCGGAACGCTCGGGGTTGGCCGGTGATCTGTTCAAGGCGGCCTCGGCCGTGATCGGGCACCGGCGCGGCGGGCTTGCCATGGCGGTGATCGGGGCCTGCACCGGCTTTGGGGCGATCTGCGGCTCGTCGGTTGCGACGACGGCGACCTTTGCGCGCGCCGCCCTGCCGCAACTCCGGCAGTACCGTTACGACCCGGGCTTTTCCTGCGGCGTGATCGCGGTTGGCGGCACGCTCGGCATCCTGATCCCGCCCTCTGTCATCCTGGTCGTCTATGCGATCTCGACCGAGCAGAACATCGCAAAACTGTTCAAGGCGGCGTTGATTCCCGGCCTCATGGCGGCGACGTTCTACTGCATCACCATTGCGATCCGCACGCGGCTCGACGCCGATCTCGGGCCGGCGCAGCCGCGCATCGCCTGGGCCGACCGGATCAAGCCGCTTCTTGGCGTCGTGCCGGCAATGGTCGTGGCGCTCGTCGTGGTCGGCGGCATCTATGGCGGCGTGTTCACGCCGACCGAGGGCGCCTCCGTCGGCGCCTTCATCATGCTGGCGATCGGGGTGGTCCGGCGCACGCTGACGCTGGAGGGTATCGGCCAGGCGATCCTGCAGACGGCCGAGACCTCGGCGATGATCTTCGCCATCCTGCTCGGCGCGGAGGTGTTCAATGCCTTCCTGGCCCTGACGCAGGTGCCGACCGCCGCCGCCGAGATGATCGCGGCCTCGGGCTGGGCGCCCTACACCGTGCTGGTCGGGCTGCTGCTGTTCTACATCGTACTCGGCGGGGTGATGGACGAACTCGCCATGATCCTGCTGACGCTGCCGGTGTTCTTCCCGATCATCACCGCGCTTGATTTCGGCATGCCGCCCGACGATGTCGCGATCTGGTTCGGCATCCTCGTGCTGATCGTGGTCGGCATCGGCATGACCTGCCCGCCGATCGGGCTCAACGTCTTCGTCGTGGCGTCGCTCGCGCGCGACGTGCCGGTGACGAGGATCTATCGCGGCGTGCTACCCTTCGTGCTGTCGGACGTGATCCGTCTCGGCATCGTGGTGGCATTTCCGGCCCTCACGCTCTATCTGGTAAAGCTGCTGGATTGAGCGGGAGGCAAGCCTTGGTCGTCAACGATCTCGACATCGACGCCGTGAAGGCAGGCCTCGCCGACGGCTCCATCCTCGTCGTCGATGTGCGCGAGCCGCATGAATTCGCCGCTGGTCACATTCCCGGCTCGACTTCGCTGCCGTTGTCGCAGTTCGACCCGGCGGCGATTCCAGATACTCCCGGCAAGCGCGTCGTGTTCTCTTGCGCCGCGGGCGTGCGGTCGCTGCGCGCCCTCGAATTTGCGCAGAGCGCCGGGCTCGACGTCGACAGCCATTATGTCGGCGGCTTCAAGGACTGGGTTCTGAGGGGCGGCGCGATCGAGCGCTGAACCCTCGCGCCCATGGCTTTCTCCCATTCGGGACGTGCGCTGCGTGCATCGCAGCAATCGCCGGCTGGGGGCTGACGGATCGTCCGTCCTGTACCAACCTCTGATTTGACGATTTCCAAGGATAGCTGCTCATGCGCCCGATGAAGTTTGGATTTGGACAGCCCGTTCTGCGTGTCGAGGATCACCGGCTGACGACCGGAGCCGGGCGCTATACCGACGACACCGCCGTCGAGGGCGCGCTGCACGCCTTCGTGCTGCGCTCGCAATACGCTCATGCGACCTTCAGGATCCGCGACAAGGACACGGCCCGCGCCATGAAGGGCGTCAAGCTGATCCTGACCGGCGAGGACGTCGCCCATCTCGGCGATCTGCCCTGCAAGGGCCTGATCAAGACGCTGTCGGGCGAGCCGGTGAAGCCGCTGCCCGTGCCGGTGCTGCCGATCGACATCGTGCGCCATGTCGGCGAGGCGGTCGCCTTCATCGTCGCCGAGACGCTCGACCAGGCCCGCGATGCGGCCGAAGCGATCGACATCGAATGGACGACGCTGCCCTCGGTCACCGGGATCACGGAAGCGCTCGATCCCAAGGCGCCGCAAATCTGGCCCGACCGGCCGGGCAACATCGCCTTTGAGGCCGAGCAGGGCGACAAGGCCGGAACCGAAGCGGCCTTCGCCAAGGCCGACAGCACGGTGTCCGTCACCATCGTCAACAACCGCCTCGCCTCCAACTACATGGAGACGCGCGCCTGCATCGCGGAATACGACAAGGCCGACAAGCGCTGGACCCTGACGCTCGGCAGCCAGGGCAGCCACGGCACGCGCGACATCCTTGCGACCTACATCCTCAAGGTCGACCCCAAGCGCATCCGCGTCGTCACCCCCGATGTCGGCGGCGGCTTCGGCACCAAGATCTTCATGTATCGCGAATACCCGCTGACCATGGTCGCGGCCGAGAAGCTGAAGCGCCCGGTGCGCTGGGTCGCCGACCGCACCGAGCACTTTCTCGCCGACACCCATGGCCGCGCCAACCTCGCCACGGCCACCGTCGCGCTCGACAAGAAGGGCAAGTTCCTCGCCCTCAAGGTCGATCTTGCAGCCGAGATGGGCGCCTATCTCTCGCAATATGGGCCGTTCATCCCGTGGGTCGGCACCACCATGACGCCGGGCTGCTACAACATCCCGGTCCTGCATGTGCATTTTCGCGGCGTCCTGACCAACACCATGGCGGTCGACGCCTATCGCGGCGCGGGCCGGCCCGAGGCCGCCTATCTGATCGAGCGGCTGGTCGATGCGGTCGCGCGCCAGACCGGCAAGACCGTCGATGCCGTGCGTGCGCTCAACTTCGTCAAACCGAGCGAGATGCCGCACAAGACCGGCACCGGCCTGGTCTACGATTCCGGCGAGTTCGAGGGGCATATGCGCCGCGCCATGGAGGTGTCGGACTGGAAGGGCTTCAACGCCCGCCTCAAGACCGCGACCAAGGCCGGCAAGATTCGCGGCATCGGCCTGGCGTCCTATATCGAGGCGTGCGGCGGCGGCGGTCCGGAGAGCTCGACCGTGATCCTCGAGAAGGACGGCATGGTGACCGTTCTGATCGGCACGCAATCGAACGGGCAGGGTCATGAGACGGCCTATTCGCAGTTGGTCTCGCAGCATCTCGACATTCCGATGGACCGCATCCGCGTCATCCAGGGCGATACCGACAAGGTCGAGACCGGCTCGGGCACCGGCGGCTCGCGCTCGATCCCCGTCGGCGGGGCGGCGCTGAACAAGGCGACCGAAATCCTCAGCGACAACCTCAAGCAGCTTGCCTCCGAGAAACTCGAGGCCGGCGTCGGCGATCTCGAAATCGTCGATGGCGCGGTCCGCATCGTCGGCACCGACAAGGCGCTCGATCTGGCCGCCATCGCGGCTCTGCCGGGTGCGACCACGGCCATGCTGCGGGTGCACCAGAGCTGGACGCCGCCGGCGGCGACGTTCCCCAATGGCACGCATGTCTGCGAACTGGAGATCGATCCGCAGACGGGCGCGACCGAGATCGTCAATTACGTCGTGGTCGACGATTTCGGCGTGACGCTGAACCCGCTCATGCTGATGGGCCAGGTCCATGGCGGCGCGGCGCAGGGCATCGGCCAGGCGCTGATGGAGGAAATCCGCTTCGACGAGTCCGGCCAGATGCTGACCGCGACCTTCATGGACTATGCCCTGCCGCGCGCGGTCGATGTCCCGAACTTCCATTTCGAGACTCGCAACGTGCGCTGCGTCACCAACGCCATCGGCGTGAAGGGCGCGGGCGAGGCCGGCGCGATCGGGGCTTGTCCCGCGGTGATGAACGCGATGGTCGATGCGCTCGACCGCGCGGCGGGCATCAAGGCGATCGACATGCCGGCGACGCCGATCAAGGTCTTCAACGCCCTGAAAGCCGCAGGGTATCCGCTCTGACGCAAGATCTGACTTGCTTCAATGCAAGGGTGATCGCGCGAATGCGACTTGGCGTCGCGGTCGTCATGAGGTGATCTGGAAGCGTTCCAATCGGCGCCGCATCGAGCGCCGTGCAACGCTTGGGGATGACTACGCATGATCCGCTTCGCTCTCGCCGCCTTCGGCCTTGTATTGGGCTTTTCGGCCGTCGTCGCCCAGTCCGATCCGATCGCGGAGCGCAAGATGACGATGAAGGGCGTCGGCGCGGCCACCGGCCTCGGCGCAAAGATCGCCAAGGGCGAGGAAGCCTTCGACGCCGCCAAGGTGCAGGGCATCTTCAAGACCTATGCCGATGCCTCCAAGAAGATGCCGACGCTGTTTCCCGACACCTCCAAGACCGGCGGCGAAACCACGGCGTCGACGAAGATCTGGGAGGACCAGGCTGGCTTCAAGGCCGCCTTCGTCAAGTTCGAGGCCGACGCCACGGCCGGCGCTGCTGCCGCGACCGATCTCGCCGGCTTCCGCACCGCCTTTGGCAACGCGACCAAGAACTGCGGCACCTGCCACGAGACCTACCGCATCAAGAAGTGAGCCTGCGCAAGGTTGCGCATCTCCAGCCTTCATGACCTGATCGAGCGGGCGGCCCCCAAAGGCGGCCCGCTTCGTCGTCGCAAGCGCCGGACCTTTCGGCCGTGCCGGGCGTTCGTCGGAGGCTTGCAACAGGACAGACAATGCGCCGTATCCTGATCACGCTTGCCGTCTTCGCCGTGCTCGGGCTTGCCGGCTTCATCGTGCTGACCGACCCGCGCGTGGTCTCGCCGTCGCCCGTGATCGGCACGCTGCCGGCGCCCGACATCGAGAACGGCAAGCTGCTCTTTGCCGCGGGCGGCTGCTCCTCCTGTCATGCGACGCCCGGTCAGGACGACAAGCTCAGATTGGGTGGCGGACTGGAACTCGGTTCGCCGTTCGGCAAGTTCCACGCGCCCAACATCTCGCCGCATACGCGCGACGGCATCGGCAACTGGGGCGTCAAGGACTTCGTCGATGCGATGGCGACGGGCACCTCGCCGGCGGGCCAGCACTATTATCCGGCCTTCCCCTATACCTCCTACCGGCTGATGCCGCCGAAGGCTCTGGCCGATCTGTTCGCCTATATCCGCACGCTGACGCCGGTTGAGGGCAAGGCGCGCGACCACGAACTCGGCTTCCCGTTCAACATCCGCCGCGTCGTCGGCGGCTGGAAGCTGCTGTTCTTCGACGGAGCCGCGTTCAAGCCGGATGCGGGCAAGAGCGAGGAGTGGAACCGGGGCGCCTATCTCGTCAACGGGCCGGGCCATTGCGCCGAATGCCATTCCAACCGCAATCCGCTCGGCGCGATCGTCCAGGCGACGCGCTTTGCCGGCGGACCCGACCCCGAGGGCAAGGGCTGGGTTCCCAATATCACGCAACATCCCGACGCGCTCGGGAAGTGGTCGAAGGCCGAGATCGCCGAACTGCTCAAGACCGGCTTCACGCCGAGCTTCGACAGCGTCGGCGGCAGCATGGCTTCTGTGGTGCGCAACATCTCGCAACTGAGTGACGCCGACCGGCTGGCGATGGCCGAGTACCTGAAGTCGTTGCCGGCGGTGCTGGGGCCGGTGAAGCCGGCGAAGACGGGGAGTTGAACAACCGAGTTACGCCGCGTCCGCTTCTATCGTTTCCGAGATCGCCGACAGCACCAATTGGACATCGGCAGACGTCGGCTCGACATCGACGTCCCCGTGAACGATCCGGTTCCGCAGATCGATCAGCGACCGCATACGCTGTTCGAGTTGCGGATCGATATAGCCGTTCATTGCGAGTGCTTGCAGCACAGTCCCTGGCGTATGCGGCTTGCTATCCGTCGTCGGCGTCTTGGAATGAAGGGCCGCCTCCAGAAGCGACCATGCCATCACGAAAGCCGCGCGATTCTCTCCTTGGCTGATCATCTGACGCACTTCATCGACGCGGATGCGAAGCTTCGCGGGCGATGCTGGTGGGATCGCAAGGCGCTGCGCTCCGCTCGTGCCCATGAACAGGACGTCGAAACGCCAATCAGGACGTCCGTCGAAGAGCTTGCGAATCCGTTGCAGGGAATTCTGGATTGTCGCCGCATTTTGGATCTTCACCTCGATGGCGACGCTCAGTCCGGGCTTTTGAGCAAGCGCATCAGGTATGTAGGAACCCAGAAAATCGGGGAGATCGCGCGAATCGGGCGCGACCAGGAAGGTGAAACCCTGCTGCTCGTACTTTGCGCGAAGGCCTTCCAGGAACTGAGCTTCCAGTGACTGAACTGGAGCAACCGTCGTCATCAGAGGCGCCTCCAGCTAAGATCGTCATCCACGCGTATGTATACCACGGGCGCATCCTTATCCAAGGCTGCAGCCAATTGGTCGCTTGGAGCCGCAAATACCCAATCGACGTCCGGTTCGAACTTCTGAGAGACGACGCGTTCGACTACGCTATCGTCCGGATAGGCGATGCCGATCAGTGCATCCAATATCGGCTTTAGAATATTGTCGATATCGCCCTCTATGGGAGCGCTCGCAAAGTAGTAAATTGTGACCGCGAGAGGACGCTCATCGATGAATCCGAATTCGTCGGTTTCTCGTTGTCGCCGACGTGCCATCTCGAAGACAGTTTCTCGCCAGCGGTCTTTGGATCTGGTGCTCGCTCCAAGTGAGATCGGCACGCTCTCGATAAAAAACTCGAGCGGAAATAGCGTGTCTTGGTTCGGCATCCGCGCCTTCTTCCAAATGGATTGCTTGGTAAAATCGCCTCCGCCTACTCCATCACCGCCGCCTTGAGGATGCACACCATCAGCGCTGAGCCCGGCTGGTCGCCGACGCAGCGGACGATGTGGCGGCGGTCGCAGCGGTAGCGCAGGGTGTCGCCGGCCCTGGCGCGCTGGACGATGTCGCCGACCTCGACCTCGAACTCGCCGGATGTGACCGAGAGCGATTCGATCGAGCCGCGCTGATGGCCCTCGGAATCGAGTTCGCCGCCGGGCTCGGACTGGACATCGTACCATTGCAGCCACTCGACCGTCTTGATCCAGCCGATGATGGCGAGCCGGAGCTTGCCGTCCTCGGAGACAAGGATCGGCGTGTCGCTGCGGCTGGTCTTGTCGATGAAGGGTTCTTCCTCATCGCTGGAAAGTACGCGCTCGATCGAGATGTCCAGCGCCTGCGACAGCCGCCAGATCGTCGCCAGCGTCGGGTTGGTTTCGTTGCGCTCGATCTGGCTGATGATCGACTTGGCGACGCCGGACTGTTCCGCGAGCTCGGAGAGCGAGAGGTTGTAGGCCTTGCGCAGACGCTGGATCGTCTTGCCGAGCTGGCCTGAAATGATCTGGGCGCCGGATTCAAGTTCGCGGCCGCCGCGTTCCCTGGTCTCGATGCCCATGTCTCAGCTCGTCATTTCTGCCGGTCGTTTGCGAAAGCGAACGATTGTTTGTCTGAGCGGACAATGCCTTGTCGTGTCGCGAGCGGCAAGCCGGGTGTCGCAGACCGTCGGGCTCATGCGGCCCGCGTCGGGCCGACTTCGCGCTGCTCGCGCTTCAGCAGCCCGAGCTGCTGCTCGCGGAAGATCACATAGATCCCGGATGCGATGACGATCGTCGCGCCGATGAGCACCGTGGTCGCCGGCCAGTCGCCGAACATGAACCAGCCGATGGCGACCGCCCAGAGCATGGTCGAGTATTCGAACGGCGCGATCAGCGAGGCGTCGCCATAGCGATAGGCCTGGACGAGGAAGATCTGGCCGAGCCCGCCGAGGATGCCGACGCCGACCATCAGCCCGGCGTCCTGCCAGTTCGGCAGGTGCCAGCCGAGAAGGACCGTCGACAGTCCGAGCGCGCTGGTCATCAGCATGAAATAGAACACGATCGCGCCGGTGCCCTCGGTGCGGGTCAACTGACGCACCTCGATCGAGGCGAAGGCCGAGCAGCAGGCTCCCGCGAGCCCGATCGCCGCACCCAGCGCGGGGCCCGGAGCAAGGCCGTGGCCGACGCCGCCGATATAGGGCGAGAGCATGATCAGCACGCCGACGAAACCGATCGTGACCGCGCTCCAGCGATAGATCCGGACGCGCTCCTTGAGAACGAGGGCGGCGAGGACGACGACGGCGAGCGGCGCGGCATAGCCGATCGCAACGGAGTCAGACAGCGGCAGGAACTGCAGCGAGGCGAAGCCGCAGAACATGCCGGTCGAGCCGATGACGCCGCGCTTGAGATGGCCGCGCAGATTGCCCGTCCTCAGCGAAGCCACAACGCCGCCCTGCCAGGCGAGCCAGATCAACAGCGGGATCAGGGCGAAGAAGGAGCGGACGAAGACGATCTCGCCGGTCGGGTAGCGCCCCGCGAGCGCCTTCACGCCGGCAGACATCAGGGTGAAGACCAGAGCCGAAAACAGCTTCAGGGAAATGCCGAGGAGAGGAGACAAATGACCGGCGCGGCGGGAGGGCAGGATTGATCGCGAGTCGTGCGGGGAGCCTGCTTCTTAAACCATGTCCGACCTGAGCCTCAAAGCGCCCAATCCGCAACCCGGCCCGGCGGTCAGCGGGACGGGCGCGGCGATTTCAGAGCGATGCGAGGCGGACGAGTTCCGGTTGCGCCCGCAAGCGCCTCGCTCTCGCGGTTCAGCGGTCAGAAGCTGCCCCTGAACACGCCACCATCGATCAGCAGGTTCTGGCCGGTGATGTAGCCGGCATGGGCGCTGGCGAGGAAGGCGCAGACATTGCCGAATTCCTCGGCAGTGCCGAATCGTTTCGCCGGCACGTCGGCCATGCGCGTCCTGGCCATGTCCTCGGGCGTCATGCCTTTCATCGCGGCCATCTTCGTGAGGCCGCTCTTGAGCCGGTCGGTGTCGAAAGCGCCCGGCAGCACGTTGTTGATGGTGACGTTGGCATGCGCGACCTCGCGCGCCACGCCGGCGAGGAAAGCCGTGAGGCCGGCGCGCGCGGCCGATGAGACGTCGAGCCCGGTCAGCGGCGTCAGCACGCTGGCCGAGGTGATGTTGACGATGCGGCCGAAGCCGCGCGCGATCATGCCGTCGACGACGCGCTGAACCAGTTCGAGCGGCGTCGCCATGTTCTGGATCACGCCTTCGAGCAGCGCGTCGCGCGACACATCGCGAAACGGTTTCGGCGGAGGCCCGCCGTTGTTGTTGATCAGGATGTCGGGCTCGGGCGCGGCGTCCAGCAGCGCGTCCTGGCCGGCGCGCGTCGAAACGTCCGCCACCACGGCGATGACCGTCGCTCCGGTGGTGGCACGAATCTGGCTCGCGGTGGCCTCGAGCGTGGTCGCATCGCGGCCATTGATCACCACGACGCAGCCTGCCTCGGCCAGCGCCTGCGCGCAGCCTCGGCCGAGCCCCTTGCTTGAGGCGCAGACGATGGCCGTGCGGCCGGAAATCCCAAGATCCATGATGTTTCTCCGAAATCTGATTGCCTCGACTGCGAGCCAGAGCACGGATCGCTGGTTTCGTCATCAAAGCGCAACGCAAATCAGACACACGCCGGCAGCATCGCAACCGGATGGGCGGGCCGCCATGAACGACGAGGACGACGCGAAACAGGTTCGCAGCATCTTCATTTCCGACCTGCATCTGGGCACGCGCGGTGCGCAGGCCGATCTCGTGCTCGAATTCCTGCGCGCCTATGACGCCCCGCAAATCTACCTCGTCGGCGACATCATCGACGGCTGGCGGCTGAAAAGCGGCTGGTATTTTCCCCAATCCCACAACGACGTGATCCAGAAGCTGCTCCGCAAGGTGCGCAAGGGCTCGAAGCTGATCTACGTCACCGGCAACCACGACGATTTCCTGCGCGACTTCACCGGGCTGCAGTTCGGCGGGATCACGCTGGTCGACGAGATCATCCACGAGACGGCTGACGGCAAGCGCCTGCTCGTGATCCACGGCGACCTGTTCGACCTCGTCGTGCGCAACGCCAAATGGCTCGCGCTGCTCGGCGACTGGGCTTATTCGGTGGCGCTCGCCTCCAACATGGTGATCAACCGGGTCCGCCGTACGCTGCATCTGCCGCACTGGTCGCTCTCGGCCTGGGCGAAGAACAAGGTCAAGAACGCGGTCAACTATATCGGCGAGTTCGAGACCTGCCTGGCCTCGGAAGCGCGCCGGCACCATGCCGACGGCGTCATCTGCGGCCATATCCATCACGCCGCGCAGCGCGAGATCGACGGACTGAGCTATATCAACACCGGCGACTGGGTCGAAAGCTGCACCGCTTTCGTCGAGCATCACGATGGGCGTTTCGAGCTGATCCGCTGGCCGCAATACCGGCTCAAGGGGGAGGCGGTGGCGCCCGCCGGGGCCAAGGCGCGTCCCGGAGCAGTTCCCGAACTCGTCGAGGCGGCGTGATGCGCCTGCTGATCGCCACGGACGCCTGGCGGCCGCAGGTCAACGGGGTGGTCAGGTCGCTCGAACGAATGTTCGAGGCGGGGCCGGCCTTCGGCGTCACGCCGCAGATGCTGACGCCCGAGGGCTTCCGGCAGGTCGGGCTGCCGACCTATCCCGATATCAGGATCGCGCTGGCGACGCGGCGCGCGGTGGCGCGGCGCGTCGCCGATTTCCGGCCCGACCATGTCCATATCGCGACGGAAGGGCCGATCGGCTGGCTGACGCGCGCGGTCTGCCTCGCCCAGAAACGCGCGTTCACGACGAGCTACCACACACGTTTCCCGCAATATGTCGCGGCGCGCTGGCCGATCCCCGAAAGCTGGAGCTACCGCTTCCTGCGTCGATTCCACGGTCCAGCAGAGGCGATCATGGTCTCGACCGCGTCGGTCGAGACCGAACTCAGGCAGCATGGCTTCGAGAAGATCGTGCGCTGGGGGCGGGGCGTCGATCTCTCATTGTTCCATCCGCGCCCCGAAAGCGTGCTCGATCTGCCCCGCCCGATCTTCCTCAGCGTCGGGCGCGTCGCGGTCGAGAAGAACCTCGACGCCTTCCTGTCGCTTCGGCTGCCCGGCAGCAAGGTCGTCGTCGGCGACGGGCCGGCGCGGGCCGATCTCCAGCGCGCCTATCCGGAGGTGACGTTCCTGGGCACGCGCGAGGGGCAGGATCTGGCGGCGATCTACGCCTCGTCGGATGTCTTCGTCTTCCCGAGCCTCACCGACACTTTCGGCATCGTCCTGCTGGAGGCGGCCGCGAGCGGGCTGCCAGTGGCTGCATTCCCGGTGCAGGGACCGCGCGACGTGTTTGCCGGCAGTGACGCGGCCGTCCTGAACGAGGATCTGCGGGCAGCCGCGCTGGCGGCCCTGCGCATTCCGCGCGAAACCTGCCTCGAACTCGCCGCCGGTCATAGCTGGCAGCGCAGCGCCGAACAGTTTTATGGCCATGTCCGGCGCGCGGCGTCGCGGGTGGGGCATCTGCCCGGCGGCGCGGCGGGACCCCGTCAGAGCATCACAGCCTTCGCGAGCGCGCATCTCGGGGAAGCGCCGGCGCCGGAGCGGCTCGGGGCTTGAGTTCGGCGCGGTACTGGTCGCGCCGCTCATGGACCGAGGCGATGACGAGGCCCATCGGCACGCCCAGCCCCACCAGGGCTGCTTCCGAAAGCTGAAGGCTCGCCTCGATCGTTTCGGGCACCGCGTCGTTGACGCCGATCTCGTAGAGATGGCGCGCATGGGCCGCGTCTCGTGCGCGCGCCACGATGACCAGATCGGGCCGCAGCGCGCGCGCCGCCAGCACGGTCTCGTCGACGACGCGTGAATTGTTGATGCTGACGATCAGCGCGGTCGCCTCCTCCAACCCGCACATGCGCAGGAAATCGGGCCGCGTCGCGTCGCCGAAGAAGGCCGGCCGGCCTGCCCGGCGCTGGGCCGCGATCACCACCGGGTCGGAGTCGACGACAATGTAGGGCTTGTTGTGCTCCTCCAGCATCGAGCTGACCAGCCGGCCGACGCGTCCGCAGCCGACGACGATCGCACGCTCGGAATGGTCGTCGGGCGGCAGGACCTTGGCCTCGTCGGGCATCGCGGCGGGGACGACGAGCCGCTGCGACCAGTTGCGCGCCAGCCGCGCCAGGAAGGGCAGCGCGACCATGGTCAGCGAGACGGCGGCGAGCACGAGGCTGGCGGCATTCTGCGAGAGCAGTTTCGCGACGACGGCGCCACCGATCAGCACGAAGGCGAATTCGCCGCCGGGCCCGATCATGATCGCGGTTTCGAGCGCTGTCGCCGGCGACAGCTTGAACCGGCGCGCCAACGCGAAAACGATCAGCGACTTGGCGGCGAAAAGCCCGATCGCGATGCCCAGGATGATGACGGGATGGGCCGCCAGCTGCGCCGGGTCGACGCCCATGCCGACAGTCAGGAAGAAGACGCCGATCAGCAGCGATTTGAACGGCTCGATCGTGACCTCGATGGCGCGGCGATATTCCGTCTCGGCGAGCAGAAGCCCCGCGATGAAGGCGCCCAGCCCCATCGAAAGACCGGCTGCCGCCGCGATCAGCCCGGTTCCCAGCGCGATCAGCAGGGTCGCGGCCATGAAGCTCTCTGAGGAATCGGTCGAGGCGACGAGCCGAAACAGCGGCCGCAGCGCGAGCCTGCCGATAATCACGATCGCCGCGATCGCGCCGAAGGCCTGCACCATCGCCTGCGCCAGACCCGCCAGCAGCGAACCGCCGCCGGCCTGCGCGCCTAGCACGCTGACGAGGAAGAGCAGCGGGATCACGGCCAGATCCTGGCAGAGCAGGATCGCGAAGCTGGTGCGCCCGGCTGACGAGGTCATGCGCCGCTTGGCCGAGAGCAGCTCGACCACCATCGCGGTCGACGACAGGGCGAGGCCGAAGCCGATGATGATCGAGGCCGCGGCCGGCTGGCCGAAAGCATAGGCGAAGACGCCGATGAAGCCCGCCGACAGCACGACCTGTCCGAGCCCGAGCCCGAAGACGAGCCGGCGCATCGTCTTGAGGCGCTCGAAGGAGAGCTCCAGCCCGATGACGAAGAGCAGAAAGGCGACGCCGACTTCGGCTGGCCCCGCCAGCGCTTCGGCGTTGGACACCGTGATCGCGCTGAGGAAGGGGATCTTGGAAACGAGGCCACCCAGTCCGAAGGGGCCTAGCAACGCGCCGCAGGCCATGAAGGCGACGATCGAGTTGACCTTGAAGCTCTTGGCGAAAGGCACGATGACGCCCGCCGTGGCGAGCACGACGACGGCGTCCTTGTAGACGGAAGGGTCAACGGTTCCGGCCAAGGCAAATCCCAGCGAGTCAGGCGTGAAAGTCTTGGCGAAGCTTGCGGTTTGCGTTGCGGCAATACAACCTTCCAGCGCGGGCCCTGGTCACGAAATATCGCCTGCGCCTGCGGCTTTAAGCCCTGCCGACCGTGCAGGAACGCCCCGCTTTTGCGGTTTCCGCTTTGACGTTTCATGGGCTAGCGTCGCCGGCATCGACCAGAAGGACTGTCCATGCGCTTTGCCGGCACCGAAAACTATGTCGCGACCGAGGATCTGACCGTCGCGGTCAACGCCGCGATCCGGCTCGAACGGCCCTTGCTGGTCAAGGGCGAGCCCGGCACCGGCAAGACCGTATTGGCCGAGGAGATCGCGCTCGCGCTGGGCGCGCCGCTGATCACCTGGCACATCAAGTCGACCACCAAGGCGCAGCAGGGCCTCTACGAATACGACGCCGTCAGCCGGCTGCGCGACAGCCAGCTCGGCGATGCGCGTGTCTCCGACATCGCCAACTACATCAAGCGCGGCAAGCTCTGGGAGGCTTTCGTGGCGCCGCAGCGCCCGGTGCTGCTGATCGACGAGATCGACAAGGCCGACATCGAATTTCCCAACGACCTGCTGCTCGAGCTCGACCGCATGGAGTTCCATGTCTACGAGACGGCTGAGACCATCAGGGCGGCCCAGCGGCCGGTGATGATCATCACCTCCAACAACGAGAAGGAGCTGCCCGACGCCTTCCTGCGGCGTTGCTTCTTCCACTACATCCGCTTCCCCGACGCCGACACGATGAAGGCGATCGTCGAGGTGCATTTCCCCGGCATCAAGAAGCGGCTGATGGAGGAGGCGCTGAAGCTGTTCTTCGAGGTGCGCGACGTGCCCGGCCTCAAGAAGAAGCCCTCGACCTCGGAACTGCTCGACTGGCTGAAGCTGCTCGTCGCCGACGAGATGACCCCGGAGATGCTGCGCGAGCGCGACCCGCGCAAGCTGATCCCGCCGCTGCACGGCGCGCTGCTGAAGAACGAACAGGATGTCTCGCTGTTCGAGAAGCTGGCGTTCATGACGCGGCGCGAGCAGCGGTAGGGCGGGTGCCCTATTTGGTATTTTATAGAATTGAGGTATCGGAGGTTCATTCATGTCAAAATCCGCCATCGAAAAGAATTCAAAAATAAGCGATCTTTCTGGAACTTTATTATCTCGTGAGAACTATGTAATCGGTGTGTTTCATCACATGCATGAATGCCGAAAAAAGGCTAGAACCGCCTATGTACGAATAGGCATACTGGGTTCAGGCAAAATACCGCATTATCGAATCGAATATGACGAGGTCGATCAGCAATATCCAATTCCTATTTATGGCGCGTTTAACGGGAGAAATCACAAAATACTGGCTGATGAAGACGTTTTGCAGGACAAAAATTGGAGCGCCGAGCGTATGAATTTTGAAGAGGTTCAGAATTTTTTGGGAAGCCTACGCGCTGATAAAAAGAGAAGAATCTAAGTTATGGTGCTTTCAGCGAGCCATTGATCTCGCAAAATCGCGGCTCCAGCACTAGGTTGCCAGCATGCGACGCCTGATGCTGCTCCGCCACGCAAAATCGAACTGGCCGACCGGCATGGCGGATCGCGAGCGCCCGCTTGCCGTGCGCGGCCGGGAGGCGGCGCCCGTGATGGGGCGCTATCTCGCCGAGGAACTGCTGCTGCCCGATCTCGTGCTGATCTCGCCGGCGCGGCGCACGCTGGAGACCTGGGAGCTGGTCGAGGCGATGTTGCCCGAAAAGCCGGGAACCCATGTCGAGCCGCGCATCTACGAGGCCAAGACCGAGCGGCTGCTGCATGTCGTGCAGGAGACCGAGCCGCAGGTTCGCTCGCTGCTGATGATCGGCCACAATCCCGGTTTCGAGGAACTGGCGGCGCTGCTGACCGGGCATGGCGACCGCTACGCGTCAGTGCGGATGAGCGAGAAATATCCCACCTGCGGGCTCGCCGTGCTCGATTTCGCCATCGAGGACTGGCGCGATCTCGCGGCCCGGGGCGGCCGGCTCGACAGGTTTGTGACTCCCGCGTCGCTCGGCGAAGGCCCCGACGAGTGATCGGCGCGATCCGTTGAGCCAGCCCTCCTATCTCGACGACGCCCGCAACGCCGCGCTTGCCTTCGGCGACAGCCTGCTTGGTCTGGCGCGGCCGCGCCTGCGGCTCGGCGTCACCGGGCTGTCGCGCTCGGGCAAGACGGTCTTCACCACGGCGCTGATCCAGAACCTGATCGAGGGCGCGAAGCTGCCGGTGCTGAAGGCGCAGGCGCAAGGCCGGATCGCGCGCGTCCGCCTCGTGCCGCAGCCCGACCCGGCGATCCCGCGCTTTCCCTATGAGGCGCATCGCGCGGCGCTGAACGGCCCGGAGCGGCGCTGGCCCGAATCGACGCGGCGTATCTCGGAATTGCGCGTCGAGATCGACTACGAACGTGCCGCCGGATGGTTCAAGGGGCCGGCGACGCTGACGCTCGACATCGTCGATTATCCCGGCGAATGGCTGCTCGACCTCGCGCTGATCGGGCAGGACTACAAGGCGTGGTCAGCGCAGGCGGTCGCCGATGCGCGCAAGGCCCATCGCCGCGAAGTGGCGTCGCGCTGGCTCGCCGATCTTGCGACGCGCGATCCGGCGGGGCCGGCCGACGAGCTTTCGGCGGAGGCCGCCAGCGACATCTTCAAGGACTATCTGGCAAGGCTGCGCGCCGATCCGGAAGCCGTCGCGGTGACGCCGCCCGGGCGCTTCCTGATGCCGGGCGATCTCGAGGGCTCGCCAGCGCTGACGTTTGCGCCGCTCGACCTCGTTCACGACACCGAACCGGGTCCGGGCACGCTGGCCGGGCTGATGGCCGAGCGCTTCGAGGCGTATAAGCGCGTCGTGGTGACGCCGTTCTTTCGCGATCATTTCGCGCGTCTCGACCGGCAGATCGTGCTGGTCGATGCGCTGGCTGCGCTCGACGCCGGCGCGCCGGCGCTGGCCGATCTGGAGACCGCGCTGGGGCAGGCGCTGGCGGCGTTTCAGGTCGGGCGCAACTCGTGGCTGTCGAGCCTGTTTGCGCCGCGCATCGAGCGCGTTCTGTTCGCGGCGACCAAGGCCGACCATATCCACCACAGCAGCCATGATCGGCTTGCGGCGGTGATGAGCCATCTCGTCGCGCGCGCATCGATTCGAGCACAGGGGGCGGGTGCGCAGGTCGAGACCATGGCGCTGGCCGCCGTGCGCGCGACGCGCGAGGTCCGCATCAAGCAGGGCCGCGACGAGTTGCCAGCGATCGCGGGCGTGCCCGAAGCCGGTGAAGAGGTCGGCGGCGAGATTTTCGACGGGATCGGCGAGGCTGCGATCTTTCCGGGCGAGCTGCCGGAACGGCCCGAAGCGGTGTTCGATCAGGGCGCACGCTGGCAGATTCGCGCGCCGCGCTTCCGGCCGCCGCTCGTCGAAGCCGATGCCGGCGGGCGAACCCGGCCGCCGCCGCAGATCCGGCTCGACCGGGCGCTGGAATTCCTGATCGGCGACAGGCTGGCGTGATGGAGGTCGTGCTCTCATGAACAAGGCTCCGCGCGCCGTGCGCCTCGATCAGGCGAGCGCCGATATCATCGGCGAGACGGCGTCTCGCCGGGGCGATGTCGCCATCCTGCCGGAGGCCGAGCCGGTCGATGCGGTGGAGCCGGCCGTTGTGCCGGTCGCGCGGCGGCGCTTCTCCTGGGGCAGCGTCTTCGTCGCCGGCCTGACGGGGTTCCTGACGCTCGCCATCGGCGTCTGGACTGAGAATACGATCACGGCGCTGATGACGCAAAATCCGGCGCTGGGCTATGCGGCGCTGGTCTGCGCCGGCATCGCGGCTTTCGCGCTTCTCGTCATGCTTGGCCGCGTGCTGCGCGACATCCTGCGCGAGCGCAAGGTGGAGGCGCTGCGGTTGCGGGCGACGGTGCTGCTGGGCAGAGGCAGCGCAGACGACGCCAAGGCGTTGGCCGGCGAACTCAAGGCGCTCTATGCGGCGCGCCCGGAAACGGCGGCGGGCCGTGCCGCGCTGGAGGAAGCATTGCCGCAGCTCTTCGCCGCGCGCGATGTGCTCGCCATCGCCGAGCGCAGCCTGATGACCCCACTCGACGCTGCCGCGCAGGCGCAGATCGCCAACGCGGCGCGGCGCGTCTCGCTGGTCACCGCGGTGAGCCCGCGTGCGCTGGTCGATGTTCTCTTCGTGCTCGTCGCCTGCGCCAGGTTGTTGCGGACGATCGCCGGCATCTATGCCGGGCGGCCGGGCACGCTCGGGCTGATCCGGCTGGCGCGGCAGGTGCTCGGCCATCTCGTCGTCACGGGCGGCATCGCGGCGGGCGACGCCGTCATCCAGCAGGTGCTGGGGCAGGGGCTTGCCGCGAAGCTTTCGGCCAAGCTCGGCGAGGGCGTGCTGAACGGTCTCCTGACCGCGCGCATCGGGCTTGCGGCGCTTGCGGTCTGTCGGCCATTGCCCTTCATCGAGGCGCAGCCGCCGACCCCGTCGGACGTCGCAAGCGACCTGACATCGTGGCGTGCAACGCCGGCCCAGACCTGAACGACCCGGCAGTTTCTGCCGGACGGGATCGAATCTGCCCGGTCGAAAACGCTGCGCAACGCTTCGGAAACCATCTAACCTGCTGAAATAAAACGCCCGACTGCATGGCACAGGCCGTGCAAAGCCAGCCTCGATGTTGTGGGCCGCCTGTTGGGCGCCGGTCGAGGTTGAGGGTTGCCATGGGTGTTTTCAGTGCATTGACGACGGCGGTGTCGGGCCTTCAGGCGCAGTCCTATGCGCTGGAGAACATCTCGGGCAACATCGCGAACTCCAGAACCGCGGGCTTCAAGCGGGTCGACACGACCTTCTCCGACCTGATCCCCGACTCGGCGCTGAACCGCGAGATCGCGGGCTCGGTCGCGGCCTACAGCAAGGCGACCAACACGATCCAGGGCGACCTCTCGGCCACCCGCATCGACACCAACGCGGCGATCAATGGCGACGGCTTCTTCGTCGTCGATCAGCGGGCAAGCGGCCTCGGGGCCAACACCCAGTTCGCCAACAGCAACCTCTACACACGGCGCGGCGATTTCGACTTCGACGCCAACGGCTACCTCGTCAACGGCGCGGGCTACTACCTCAAGGGCCTGAAGATCGACACCGTGACCGGCCAGCTGATCGGAACCCAGCCCGAGGTGCTGCGCATCACCAAGGAGCAGTTCCCGGCGAAGGCGACGACCTCGATCGAGTACCGCGCGAACATCCCGGCCTTCCCCGGCACGACCGAGGCCGACAAGACCATTCCCGGCTCCGAGCTGCTGCAGGCGCCCGGCGACTATCCCGGCGCCGATCCGCGCGCCACGCCGACCGGCACCGGCACCGTCGTCGGCAGCGACCTGACCAACTTCCTGAGCCAGTCGATCCCCGGCGGTTCGGTCACGGTCTATGACCAGCTCGGCAAGGCGACCAGCGTCGAGCTGCGCTGGGCCAAGACGGCCAACGTCTCGGCCGGCCCCCCGGCGGTCGCCGACACCTGGAACCTGTTCGTCGCCGAGAACACCGGCGCGACTGGCGCGGCGGTGGCCTATCGCAACACCAACCAGGCGATCACCTTCGGACCCACCGGCCAGCTCACGGCGCCGGCTGGCGGCAGCATCCTGCTGCCGACCATGACGATCGCCGGCACGACCATCACCGGCATCAACCTGACCACGGGCGGCAACGGCCTCACCCAGAACGGCGATGTCAGCGGCCAGATCGACGCCCGCAGCATCCGTCAGGACGGCTACACCGCCGGCACGCTCGACCGCGTCTCGGTCTCGGGCGAGGGCCAGGTGATCGGCACCTTCAGCAACGGCCAGGTCGTGGCGCTGGCGCAGCTTTCGGTCGCCCGCTTCAACGCCGGCAACGCCCTGAAGCGGCTCGACGGCGGCGCTTTCGAGGAAACCATCGAATCGGGCGCGCCGATCATCGGCCTTGGAACCTCGCAGCTCATCGGCGGCAATGTCGAGCAGTCCAATACCGATATCGCCGACGAGTTCTCGAAGATGATCGTCACGCAGCAGGCCTATTCGGCCAACACCAAGGTGATCACCACGGCGCAGGACATGCTGCGCGACGTGTTCGCCATCATCCGCTGAGCGGCACGAAAGGTTCGACGCGGCCCAGAACGGGTCGCGGTTGACGACAGGAGTTGACGATGGGCCTCAGCACATCCCTGGGCACCGCGATTTCGGGCCTCCAGGCCACCCAGATCGGCATCGGCGTCGTCTCTCAAAACGTCGCCAATGCCGACAAGGCCGGCTATGTCCGCCGTCAGGTCACGACGTCGGACACGCTGAGCGGCAATGGCGTCAGCACGACGTCGAACCAGGTCCAGCGCCTGCTCGACACTATCGTGCAGCGCCAGCTCTGGCAGGAAACCTCGGGCGCGGCCTACACCTCGACGCGGTCCAGCGTCCTGTCGGGGCTCGACCAGCTCTATGGCGCGCCCGGCAGCACGACCGCGCTCGATTCGGTCTACAACAGCTTCACCAGCTCGCTCCAGGCGCTGAAGAACGATCCCTCGTCCTACAGCCTGCGTTCGAGCGTGCTCGATTCGGCCACGCAGCTTGCCAGCAGGCTGAACGGCCTGTCGGACGGGGTCCAGACCCTGCGTTCGCAGTCCGAGGCCGGCATCGCCAACGCGGTGACCAAGGTCAACGAGCTCCTGAATTCGTTGACGAACATCAATGCCCGCATCGTCGGCAGTCCCAATGACGACGCCAATGCCGAGCTCAAGGACCAGCGCGACCGCGCCGTTGCCGAGCTCTCGCAGTATGTCGACATCAAGACCAGCGAGGATGCGCGCGGTTCCCTGAGCATCGTCACCGGCTCGGGCGCCCAGATCTTCGACGGCCGCCCCGCCGTGACCTTCGGTTTCGACGAGCGCGCGGGGCTCGATGCGCAATCGCAGTGGAGCGCCAACCCGGCCCTGCGCGGCGTCGGCACGATCACGCTGACCGACGGCAACGGCAACAAGACCGACGCGATCGCCAACAAGACATTCCGCTCCGGCGAGATCGCGGCCTATGTCGAACTGCGCGACAAGACGCTGGTGCAGGCGCAGGCGCAGCTAGACGAGATCGCGGCGCAGCTTTCCAGCGCGCTCTCGGACAGGGAAGTCTCGGGCACAGCCGTCACAGCCGGCGCGGCGACCGGCTTCGATGTCGATCTGACTGGCCTGCAATCGGGCAACAGCGTCACGCTCGACTACAAGGCGACGCCGGGCGGCACGCAGCAGCGCTTCACCTTCGTGCGCGTCGAATCGGGCGCGTCGCTGCCGCTGCCGGCCTCGGCCAGCGGCGATGCGAACAACCGCGTCATCGGCATCGATTTCTCCGGCGGCCCGGCCTCCGTCGCGACCCAGATCCAGGCTGCGGTCGGGTCCGGCTTCACCGTCTCGAACACTGGCTCCGTGCTGCGCATCGTCGATGATGGCGCGGGAGCCACGCGCGACGTCATCGGGCTGACCGCGCGGCCCAGCAACACCAGCCTTGCCTCGGCTGGCGGCTCGGCCGAGCTGCCCTTCTTCGTCGATGGTGGGCGCGGCAATGCCGCCTATACCGGATCGTTTGAGAACGGCTCCCAGGTGACGGGCTATGCCGGCCGCATCGTGGTCAATCCCGGCCTGATCGCCGACCGCTCGCGGCTCGTGGTGTTCGACACCGCGCCGGCCACCGCCCAGGGCGACACGACCCGGCCGGCGCTGTTGCTGGCGCGCCTGACGACGAGCCAGCGCGCCTTCACCAACGCCTCGGCGCTCGACGGCTCGACGGCGACAACGACCAATTCGGTCTCGAACTTCGTCCAGCGCGTCGTCTCCTCGCAGGGGCAGGCGGTCGAGGCCGCCAAGCGCCTCAACGAGGGCCAGCAGGTCGCGCTGGCCTCGATCCAGAGCCGCTTCCAGGACAGCGCCAAGGTCAATGTCGACCAGGAAATGTCGACGCTGATCGAGTTACAGACCGCCTACGCCGCCAATGCGCGCATCATCTCCACCGTCAAGGAGATGATGGACGTGCTGCTGCGCGTCTAGAGGACGACATAGATGACGATCTCTTCCTATGGCACCGGCGCCTATCGCTCGGCAAAGCCCAACGAATTCGTCTCGACGCGCAGCCAGCTCGACGACCTGCAGCGCCAGCTCACGACGCAGAAGCGCAGCGAGACCTATGGCGACCTCGGTATCGACCGGCGCACCAGCCTCGACCTCAACGCCAAGGTCTCGTCGATCGATTCCTGGCTCTCTGGGATCTCGCTCGCCAGCGTCAATCTGAAGCTCTCGACGAATGCCGTCGAGACGTTCCAGACGTTGACCAACGAGACCAAGAACGATGTGCGGCCCAACAGCTATGTTCCCAGCGCCAGCGGGCGCTCGGCGCCGCAAGTCCTCGCGGAAGAGAAGTTCAAGCAAACGCTCGATCTGCTCAACACCAATGTCAACGGGCGCTACCTGTTCTCCGGCAAGACCAGCGACACGCAGCCGATCGTCGGCTTTTCCGACATCATCAACGGCGACGGCGCCGGCCGTGCCGGGCTGAAGCAGCTGATCGACGAGCGCAAGCAGGCCGATCTCGGTACGCTCGGGCTCGGACGATTGATCGCCGGCGGCACGGGTGCGAGCGCGACGCTTTCCGAAGAGGCGACCGTCCACCCCTATGGCTTCAAGTTGACGGCGGCATCTACGACCTCGGCGGCGCTGGTTCCGACCTATACCGCTGGTCCGCCTGCCGACATTGCGGTCAACGTCGTCGGCCAGCCGCTGCCGGGCGAGAATCTGCGCATCAAGCTCGCCTTGCCCGACGGCACCAGCGAGGAGATCACGCTGACGGCGCGTGCGGCCGGTACGAACGGCTCGGCCAGCGACAGCTTTGTGATCGGCCCCGACGTCAACACCACGGCTGCAAACCTGCGCGCGACGATCACGGCCGCGCTCGACACGGAGGCCAAAACCACGCTCTCGGCGGCATCGGCGACGGTCGCAGCGAATGATTTCTTCGCCGGCAGCCTGAGCAATCCGCCCGTGCGCGTGCCCGGGCCCTCATTCGCGACCGCGACGGCAGCGCCTGCCGCCGGCACGGCCGCCAATACGGTGATCTGGTATCAGGGCGACGACGCCAGCGAGGCGACGAGCCCGGCGCGTTCGACCTCGACGGTCCAGGTCGACAAGGGGCAGGTCGTGGCCACCGGCGCGCGCGCCAATGAGGAGGCCTTCCGGGTCGGCCTCGCCAGCTTCGGCGTGCTGGCGGTCGAGACCTTCGACGCCAACGACACCAATTCGCAGGCGCGCTACGAGGCGCTGGCCGAGCGCGTCCAGGACAAGCTGGGCTTCGGCGGCGCGGTGCAGAAGCCGGTCGAGATCATCACCGAGCTCGGCACCTCCCAGAATTCGCTCGCGCGCGCCAAGGAGCGCCACGAGGCCACCAAGAACTATCTGGAGACGACGCTGGCGGGCGTCGAGAACGTCTCGACGGAGGATGTCGCCGTCCAGATCCTGGCGATCCAGAACCGGTTGCAGGCGAGCTACCAGACGACTTCGATCCTGTCGAAGCTTTCGCTGACGAATTTCCTGTAGACTGAGAGTATCGCCGAAATCAAAAGGGCGTCGCCATGTCATGGCGACGCCCTTTTGTGTATTGGGAGATCGTCTCGTGGACGCCTTCAGCGCCCGCGCAGGCCCGCCGCGATGTCGCGGTTGATGTCGATCAGCGCGCGCAGCGGCTCGGGCGCAGGCTGGGCCGCGATGCGGAAGGTGTGGTTGAAGATGAAATTCGCGAGGCTGAGGATGTTCTGCTTGATCGCGACGGGCAGCGGATTGTCCTCGGCGATCACGGCCGAAACCAGCAGCGTCCAGAGTTTGCGATTGTAGCTCAGCGCATCGTCGAGCTCGCGCTCGCGCATGGCCCAGTCGTCGGCGATCGATTGCAGCCTTATGGCGGCCTTGATCAGCAGGGAGGCTTCGAGTTCGCGGGGGGAGACGGAGGCTTGGACCGTCTTGGCGGCGGAGGCGTACGCGTTAAACCCGTGTTGCATTCTCGATGAGTTCCGCTTCGTAGGCGATCAGCTTTTTTGCAGCCTTGAGAGCTTTATAGAGATCGCTGCTTAAGATGCGGTTATTGATCTCGTGAATCAGGGGCAGGGCGCTCGGCGCCGCCTGCACGAACTCGCGCACCAGCTCGAAATAGATGTCGTGCTCGTGCGTCGGATCTTGCGCCAGATACATCAACTGGATGGCGAGATAGATCTTCTTGGCCGGGCTGTCGGCCGTGGGGCCGGTCAGGATGTCTTTTTCGCGCAGGATCGGAGCGTCGCCCTCGATGAAGAAGCGCGTGCGCTGCTCGTCGTTGCGGATCACCACCTGGCCGATGATGATGCGCTCTTTGGGCTTGAGCTCGACCTTGAGTGCCATGTCTATCCTGCCTTCTGGCTGGGGAAGTGTGGAAAAGCGTCTGCGGCTTACTGGAAGAGCCGCAGCACGCCC
The DNA here is from genome assembly GCF_056405115.1 of Allobosea sp. P2_A10. NCBI lineage: Bacteria > Pseudomonadati > Pseudomonadota > Alphaproteobacteria > Hyphomicrobiales > Alloboseaceae > Allobosea > Allobosea sp. P2_A10. The sequence continues at coordinate 27,045 of NZ_JBFUCS010000030.1, forward strand.
TGATCGGCCTGGTTGGCGAGCGACAGGGCCGTCTGCGAGAGCTGCTGGCGGGTGTTGAGGGCGAGCAGCTTGGCGCCTTCCTCGTTGGAGTCCGCGAGCACGAGGTTGTCGGCGCCGGTCGTCAGCGTGTTGACCAGGTTCTTGGTGAAGTCCTGGCGCGTCTGCACCACCGAGAGGTTGGAGCCGAGAGTCGACGAGATCGAACGCAGCGAGGCCAGGGCGCTGGTCAGCGTATCTGCTGCGCCATTCAGGCTGGTGTCGTCCTGGATGTTGAACTGGCCGGTGGTCGCCGTGCCGCTGACAGCCGTGTCGATGCCGAGATTGGCGGCCGTGATAGTCTGGCCGAGAATGTCGAGCTTGGACTGATTGGTGCCGGTCTTCTCGTTGAAGATGATCGAGAGCTTGTCGCCGGTCAGCAGGTTCTTGCCGTTGTAGCCGGCGTCCTTGGCGAGCTGATCGATCTGCGTGCGCAGGTCGTTGAACTGGTTGATCAGGTTCGAACGGACGGTCGAGTTGCCGGTCGCGGAGATGCCCGTCGAGTAGTCGGTGGCGGCGAGGCCGACCAGCACGTTGCCGTTGGGCGCGTTGGACTGGGCGTTGGTCGTGGCGAGGGCGGCAGTGGTGCCGGTGCCGAGACCGATCTTGAGGGTCGATGAGCCAGCGCCGGTGACGTTCAGCTTGCCGGCGTCGTCGATCGAGGCATTGGCGATGCCCGAGGTGTTGATCGTGTTGACGAGGTCGCGCAGCGTGAAGCCGGGCGTCAGCGCCGCCGTGAAGGTGGTGTTGCCGGCTGTGATCGAAAGCGCGACGTTGGTGTTGGTCGTGGTGTCGAGGCCCAGCGAACCGACCGTCGAGGCCGTCGCGGTCACGGCGGCAGCGCCGGTGACGATCTTGTCGAGCGTCGTATCCTTGATGCTCTTGCCGGTCAGGGTCGATTCAGCGAGCGTCGAGAGCGCCGTGCCGGCCTTTGTCGGGCGGTTGGCGGCGGCGTCGGCCTGGGCCTGCTTGATGGTCGATTGCAGCGACTGAACCAGCTTGGTGATCGCATCCACGCCCTGCGACGCCGAGGTGATGGTCTGAATGCCGTTCGAGATGCCGTCGAGCAGGCCGGTCAGCTGGCTGCCGCGGTCGTTCAGGCCGGCGGCCGTGAAGAAGTTGACCGGGTTGTCGATCGCCGAGTTGACCTTCTTGCCGGTCGACAGGCGGTTCTGGACGGCGGATTGCTCGGTCCGGGTCTGCTGAAGGGTCAGCAGGTTGTTGCGGACGCCGCTGGTGAGAATCGTGTTGGCCATCGCTTAAGTCCCCTTGAACGCGCGATTCGGCGTTTGCCCGGTTGATCTGAAGCGATAATTCCTTGTTAAGGATAATAATTGGTTAATCCCGGCGCAAAGCCGGCAACGAAAAACGGCGGAGCCTGCGCTCCGCCGTTTTCCTCTAGATTCGCCCCGCGTTCTGCAGGGAACTCCGCTTCTGCGGACGAAGGATCAGAACAGACGCAGGATCGCCTGGTCGGCCTGGTTGGAGAGAGACAGAGCCGTCTGCGAGAGCTGCTGGCGGGTCTGGAGAGCGAGAAGCTTGGCAGCTTCGTCGTTGGTGTCGGCCTGGACCAGGTTGTCGGCGCCGGCGGTCAGGGTGTTGGCCAGGTTCTTGGTGAAGTCCTGGCGGGTCTGAACCGTCGAGAGGCTCGCGCCCAGCGACGACGAGATCGAACGGATCGAGGTGAGCACGTTCGTCAGGTTGTCGGAGGCGGTGGCCAGAGAGGCGTCGTCCTGGATATTGAACTGGCCGGTCGTGGCGCTGCCGCTGACGGCCGTGTCGATGCCGAAGTTGGCAGCGGTCACGGTCTGGCCCTGGACATCCAACTTGGACTGGCTGGAGCCGGTCTTTTCGTTGAAGATGACCGAGAGCTTGTCGCCCGCCAGCAGGTTCTTGCCGTTGAAACCGGCATCCTTGGCCAGCTGATCGATCTGCGTGCGCAGGTCGTTGAACTGGTTGGTGAGGTTCGAGCGGACGGTCGAGTTGCCCGAGGCCGAGATACCCGTGGAGTAGTCGGTGGCGCCGAGGCCGACCAGAACGTTGCCGTCCGGAGCGGCCGACTGGGCGTCGGTCACGGCCAGAGCCGCGGTGGTGCCGCTGCCGAGACCGATCTGCAGGGTGTTCGAGCCGGCGCCGGTCACGTTCAGCTTGCCTGCGTCGTCGACCGAAGCGGTCGCGATGCCGGAGGTGTTGATCGTGTTGACGAGGTCACGAACCGTGAAGCCCGGGGTCAGCGCCGCCGTGAAGGTGGTGTTGCCGGCGGTGATCGAGAGCGCAACGTTGGTGTTGGTGGTCGTATCGAGGCCGAGCGAACCGACCGTCGAGGCCGTCGCAGTGGCAGCAGCAGCGCCGGTCACGACCTTGTCGAGTGTCGTGTCCTTGATGCTCTTGCCGGTCAGGGCCGCTTCAGCAGCCGTCGACAGAGCCGTGCCAGCCTTTGTGGGGCGGTTGGCGGCGGCATCGGCCTGAGCCTGCTTGATGGTGGACTGCAGCGTCGACACCAGCTTGGTGATCGAATCGAGGCCCTGCGAAGCGGCGGTGATGGTCTGGATGCCGTTCGAAATGCCGTCGAGGTTTTTGGTGAGCTGGCTGGCGCGGTCGTTCAGGCCGACGGCGGTGAAGAAGTTAACCGGATCGTCGACGGCCGAGTTGACCTTCTTGCCGGTGGCGAGACGGTACTGCGACTGAGCCGAGTCGGCCTTGGTGGAAGCGAGCGAAGCAAGAGCGCTGCGAACGCCCGAGGAAAGCGAGATGGTCGACATGGAACTTATACCCTTCTGGTATGATGCCTTCTGGCGTCGGGCCATTCTGGCCTCGACCCGCAGACCCTCGGCCCGGACCCCGTAACAAGCCGTAAATTTCGGCGCTCGAATTGCAGCCGTCCGTCTGCAAGCGCTGGCATGGTTAAGCGCTGCCTAAGAATTGGGCGCTGCACGACTGCCCAGGCTGGAATGCAAACAGCCCCGGCGAAGGCCGGGGCTGTTTCATAAGATCCCGGCCATCGGGGCTTCAGGCGGATCGTTCGATGTAGCGCGACGAGATCTCGCTCGCCGCGCGAGCCCGCTCGGCGAGCTGGCGATTATAGAGCCGCAGTTTCAGCGTGGCCTCGTCGGGGACGAGTTCGGTCGTCTCGCCGGTCTGAGTGTTCGTCTTGCGCAGCACGATGGTGCGGGTCTCCGGCTCGATCAGGAGACGGCGCTGGATCACATCGCGCAGGTTCGGTTCGCTCTGGAGCTTGGCGGCGACCTGCTGTCTTTCCGGCGCATCGGTGTCGGCATCGCGATCTTGCGCACGGACATCGAGCTTGACCGCATCGCCGGCCCTGGCCGACTGGACGGTCTTCTCGGGGGGAAGCTCCACGGAGATGCTGCCGCGCGTGGCGACAATGTCCGCGCGAGGCGGCGGGGCAGCGCTGCCTATGGTGGGCGCCTTGGCCGGAGTGCCGAAATCCATGTTTCACTCCTTCTGGAGCCTGCGACGGCCGCATTGCGCCGCCTGATACGTTACGATCGGGCGTGTCCTAGCTCGATCACCTAACGTAACATCCCAGAAAAGATTGAATCCGGCGTAAGGGAATTAGGTAAATATTGACGGATCGCGCAATTATCGAGTCAGAGCCGGCGCGAAACCACGAGCGGGCCAGCATTGGGCCGGCTAAAGGCGCCCGCGCCGACAGTCGCTGCGGGGCCGTAGCCTGCGACGCGAGACGATTTGTTGGCGTCGGTGGCGAGATCGCGCACGATCGACTCCGAAACCGCGCGCGCTGTCGCCAGCACGATCTGGTTGGTGTCGATCAGGGTCTGGAAATCGACATGGGCCGCCTTGAGGCGCTTGACCTGGTCGGGCGCGAAGCGCGCCAGCGCGACGGCGTTGAGCTTCACCTGCTCGACACCGCGCATATAGATGCCGGCAAGCTCGGCCTTGCGCGGCTCGCGCGCCATCGCGTCGGCCAGCCGCCCGGCGCGAACCAGTTGCGTCTCCTCGCCGACGAGATGGGACAGCGAGCCCAGCGCTTCGAGCACGGCCTCTATCAGCGCGCGCGCTTCCAGCGTGTTGGCGATGCGCGGCCGCTCGTCGAGAATGCGCCTAGCGACCGACATTGACCGCTCCGGTGGCCTGCGCTGTGGCACCGGCTGCCTGCGCCGGGCTGGTCTGTTCCTGCACGCGCAGCAGGTCGCGCAGGATCTGGTCGGACAGGCCGATGCCGCCGGCGCGCTGAATCTGCTTGGCGTATTGCTGCGTCAGCTGCGATTTGTAGATGCCGCCGCCGGTGCCGTTCTCGCCGAGCGGGCCCTCGGCGCCTTCGGGCGTCTGGAACAGGCGTTCGGTAACCTGCTCGAGGAAGACGGTCTCGAAATCGTCGGCCTGCTTTTTCGCCTTGGCCTTTGCCGGATCGAGCGCGTTCTTGACGCTGTCGAGAACGCTTCCGGCGGCGTTGAGGGCGAGCTTCGCGGCGGGGAGGGCGAGCGCTGCGGTCATCACATCACCTCGATTTCGGCCTGCAGGGCGCCTGCGGTCTTGATGGCCTGGAGAATGGAGATCAGGTCGCGCGGGCCGATGCCGAGCGCGTTCAGCCCGTCGACGAGTTCGGCCAGCGTCACGCTCTCGCGGACGAGGGCGAGCTTGTTGCCGCCTTCGGTGTCGACCTTGACGTTGCTGCGCGGCGTCACCGTGGTCTGGCCGCGGCTCAGCGCTTCGGGCTGGCTGACCTGCGGCTGCTCGCTGATCGTGACGGTCAGGTTGCCCTGCGCCACGGCCACGGTGGAGACGCGGACGTCCTTGCCCATGACGATGATGCCGGAGCGCTCGTCGATGACGATACGGGCGAGCTGGTCGGGCTCGATCCTGAGCTGCTCGATGTCGGTGAGCAGGCGGATCATGTTGCCCTGGAAGCGCGCCGGGATCTGCAGCACGACGGTCGAGGGGTCGGTCGGCTCGGCCGTGTCGCCGCCGAGGAAATCGTTGATGGCCGACGCCATGCGGCGCGCCGTGGTCAGGTCGGGATTGCGCAGGGACAGCCGCAGCGTCTTGAGCTTGTTCAGCGCGAAATCGATCTCGCGCTCGACGAGGCCGCCATTGGCGATGCGCCCGACGGTGGGGACGCCGCGCGTCACCTTGGCCGCCTCAGCCTCGGCCGAGAAGCCTGCGATCGCGACCGACCCTTGCGAGACGGCGTAGACCTCGCCATCGGCGCCGAGCAGCGGCGTCGCCAGCAACGTGCCACCCTGAAGCGATTTTGCGTCGCCCAGCGCCGAGACGGTGATGTCGAGACGTGTGCCCTGCGTGGCGAAGGGCGGCAGGTTGGCGGTGACCATAACGGCGGCGACGTTGGCGGTGCGCATGTTGGCGCCGCGCGTGTTGACGCCGAGTCGCTCCAGCATGGCGGTCAGCGACTGTTTGGTGAAGGGCGCGTTGTTCAGCGTGTCGCCGGTGCCGTTGAGGCCGACGACGATGCCGTAGCCGAGGATCTGGTTGCTGCGCACGCCTTCCACCGAGGCGAGGTCCTTGATGCGCGAGAGCGCCTCAGCGGGACCAGCCGCCATCACGACGCCGAGCGCCAGCAGCGCGGCCAGCGGCGTCAGCAGGGAGGAAAGGGTGGGCAGGCGAAGCATGAATGCACCGGCATGAGGACAAGGCTAGCATCTGACGCCCTGCGATCCCCGTGCCAGACATCGACAAGTTGAAAGCCGTTATTTTGCAGTTGTTTAAGAATTGCGGTCAGCTTCGGACCACGGGAAATGACGTGGCCGATCCTGCCGGGCCGGCAGTTTCTGCCGGGCAATTTACCGGCTGTTAACCACGCGACGCCCTAGTCTTCAGTCACATCTCCAGAGGCCGCCATGATCCGGATCGACCAGCGCGCGCCCGTCACCAATACCGGCCCGGCCAATACCGCGCGGCGGGCAGGGGGGGCGGCGTTCACCCTTCCCACCAAGCAGGCGGCGACGCCGGCGCGTGGACAGGCGGTTGCGACGACCAGCGGACTCGACACCCTCATCGCCGTGCAGGCCTATGAGGAACCCCATGAGCGCAAGAAGCGCCAGGCCAAGCGCGGGCACGATCTGCTCGACGGGCTCGACAGGCTGAAAGCAGCGCTGCTCTCGGGCCGCGTCCAGCTTTCCGAGCTTGAGCGGCTGAAGGACACGCTCGCGCTGCGGCGCGAGGTCACCGACGATCCGCGCCTCGACGATGTTCTCGCCCATATCGAGCTGCGCGCGGCCGTCGAGATCGCCAAGCTCGGGCGGTAGACGTCACGAGTCGCACTCGGTGGAAACGCGAACCGACGCGACCGCTCAATCACACGTTGACGTGGGCTGGACCATTGTATTCTCCACGGGTGACAATGACGCTATCGTCTCCTCGGAAGAAAAGCGGGCGATCCTGCGCGACGAGTTGAGAACCATGGACGCGAATGACGCCAAATTCGTTCTCCGCCTTGTCCCAGTTGAGCTTCTGAACGTTCTTTAACAGAGCCCACCAGTTCGGTTTTCCGACGAAAAAATACAAAAAATCGCCGCCGCTGGTGACGTTAAAGAGGTCCGTGTCCAGCACGGAATAGTCCCTGAACAGTCTCAACGGCGTGATGCTCCAGCCGGTCTTGGCGAGCAGGCGTACATTGTAGTTTTCTCCAACGCTGGTCGTGGGCTCGACCTTGCCTTGAAGTATCTTTTCCAGATTGGCCCTGGGCGTGAGATGATAAAGCGTCAATCCCGCAATCTGGGCCCGCTTAGCTGACGTTGTCGGTAGCGCAATGAGCGGTACGGAAATCATCTGAATTCGACCCTGATACTGCCGGCTCGTATTATCGCCGATATTTTAGCCTTCTCAGCGCCAAAGGCCGGTGATGCGATTTTGCGGGACTGTGAGTTGAATGCACTGAAAACGATGTTCTACGCTATGCCTACTTCGCCGTTCGCACCACCGGTGATGCTTGCTGCGCGATGCGATTGATCTCCGCGGGGCGGAACGTCTTCAACCGGATCAGGAAATCGCGGATGGCGGCGTCGCCGTAAGCGCGATGGCTGATCGCGAACAGCATCACACCCGTCCCGCCGGCCGCGTTCCTGCGCGGCACATAGCGATAGGCGTTCCATTCGGCGATCTCGACGCCTTTGGCGTTGCGGTCGCTGACCAGGAAATCGAGCAGGGCTTCACCGGTCTGGCGGTTCTGCAAAACCTCGAATTTTGCAATCGGATCCCGGCCCTTGCGCTGGTTCAGCGTCCGGATTTGCGCCGCAAGAGCGCTTTCGACGCTCGCGCCGGCGTCCACCAACTCGATGATCAGCATCCTGGCATAACTGTCGCTGGTCTCGCCGGCCGGAAGGTACTCCTGCTTGTAGTAGGTCGCGGTCGGATGCGAACTCCAGGCGAGCAGATAGCCCGTATCGCCAAAGCGCAACGGGCCGGGAACGCCGAGGCGATCGACCGCTTCGGCGGAGCGGGTTGACGTGCTGGCGCTCGCCAGCGCGATGGCGGCGAGGATCGCGCGGCGCGTCGGCGCAGCGGTTCTGGACGGCAACGGCATTCCGGGTTCCTCCCTCGGCTGGAACTGCGATGCGAGATGGACCTCAGCGGAGGAACTGGTCGGCGTAGTCCGCGCCGAGACCGTTCGTACTGTAGCGAGCGCGGCATTTCCCCCGCGTTGAAGTCCTGAATCACGCGGTTGTCCGGCTGATTCCGGAAATCGCGCCAGCGCGTTGGCGCGGCTGGGTTTTCGTGAGGTTAGCCCGGCCAGCCTCAGACGGCCAGATGCCGCGAGCGACGGGCAGGATCGCGCCGGTGCCACGCGCACCGCCGGTCACGAGAGCGAATTTGGGAGCAGGGGGTTGTCATGGCGGCAGACGAGGCCGGCACTGTCGGCTGTAGAGGATGATGTGCCGGGCTGCGTCCGAACGCGGCGATGGTGGCCCTCGCCCAAAAGCCGCGCTTCCCCCTTGGCACGGAACCCGCTAGGAAGCGGCCAACCCACCTGCGGCGTCGCTGTCGCAGGTCGGAACCGTTCCAGTCTGACGAGCAGCAGGGGTCGTTTCACATGAGCAAGATCAAGGTCGCCAATCCGGTCGTCGATATGGACGGCGACGAGATGACCCGCATCATCTGGCAGAAGATCAAGGACACGCTGATCTTCCCCTATCTCGACCTCGAACTCGACTATTACGACCTTTCGGTCGAGAACCGCGACGCCACCGACGACCAGGTCACGATCGACGCCGCCAACGCCACCAAGAAGCACGGCGTCGCCGTGAAATGCGCGACGATCACGCCCGATGAGGGCCGCGTGAAGGAATTCAACCTCAAATCGATGTGGAAGTCGCCCAACGGCACGATCCGCAACATCCTCGGCGGCGTCATCTTCCGCGAGCCGATCATCTGCAAGAATGTGCCGCGCCTGGTGCCGGGCTGGACCCAGCCGATCGTGATCGGCCGCCACGCCTATGGCGACCAGTACCGCGCCACCGACTTCAAGTTCCCCGGCAAGGGCACGCTCTCGATCAAGTTCGTCGGCGAGGATGGCGCGGTGATCGAGAAGGAGGTCTTCAAGGCCCCCGAGGCCGGCGTCGCCATGGCGATGTACAATCTCGACGAGTCGATCCGGGATTTCGCCCGGGCCTCGCTGAACTATGGCCTGATCCGCAAATACCCGGTCTATCTCTCGACCAAGAACACCATCCTCAAGACCTATGACGGGCGCTTCAAGGACATCTTCGAGGAGATCTACCAGGCCGAGTTCAAGGCGCAGTTCGACACCCTCTGCATCACCTATGAGCACCGCCTGATCGACGACATGGTGGCCTCCGCCATGAAGTGGTCGGGCGGCTATGTCTGGGCCTGCAAGAACTACGATGGCGACGTGCAGTCCGACACGGTGGCTCAAGGGTTTGGCTCGCTTGGCCTGATGACCTCGGTGCTGATGACGCCGGACGGCAAGACCGTCGAGGCGGAAGCAGCGCACGGCACGGTGACGCGCCACTACCGCGAGCACCAGAAGGGCAAGGAGACCTCGACCAACTCGATCGCCTCGATCTTCGCCTGGACACGCGGCCTGTCCCACCGCGCCAAGCTCGACGGCAATGCCGAACTGGCCAAGTTCGCGCTGCTGCTGGAGAAGATCACGGTCGACACGGTCGAGGCCGGCGACATGACCAAGGATCTGGCGCTGCTGGTCGGCGCCGAGCAGAAGTGGCTCTCGACCACCGGCTTCCTCGAGAAGGTCAGCGACAACATGCGCAAGGCGATGGCCGCCTGAGCGGTTTCGTTTTTGCCGTGACGACAAGAGCCCGGCCGGCGACGGCCGGGCTTTTCGTGGGGGCGAGCGGGGGTGTTGCGGGGACACGTGCGAGCACGCGGTTGAAGCGAGCGTGCCGGCGCCCGAACTCCAGCAGGCGCGTGGAACCCTCTCCCGGAGGGAGAGGGCTGGGTGAGGGGTCGGACGTTTGACGCCAGTGACTCGTACCCAACCGCGCCGTCGTCCCGGACAAGCGCGAAGCCGCGCCGATCCGGGATCCATCATAGGGCACTGGCGGCGCTCTATGATGGATCCCGGGTCAAGCCCGGGATGACGGTGGTGGTTCCGAGG
>NZ_JBFUCS010000031.1:0-47790 GCF_056405115.1 Allobosea sp. P2_A10
CCGGTCTGGTCGGTCCAATGCGGCGCGACGCCGGCCTTGGCCGCAAGCTGGCGCAGGGTTTCGTCGCTCATGTTGTCATTCCAACTGATCGCATCGCCACTGAATCCAGCCGAGCCAATTCACCAACAGTCACGCCATAATGCACTGGCGATGAACACGCAGGCGAAGCCGGTGTTCCCGTAACCCCCCGTTGCGGGCGGAACTATCCAGCCCGGCCCTCGTTTTCGTGGTGTCACATGTGTGGCGATGCATCGGGAGCGCATCATGGACGGCATCATCTACCTCGTAGGACTCATCGTGGTCGTACTAGCCATCCTTTCATTCCTCGGTCTGCGATAAGGGGCCGCAATCATGTCGATGGGCACAACTGACGTTGTCGTCGTTTCTCCTCCCGCCGCTACCGCTGCGGGCACCGGCTCCTATCTAGAGTGGAGCGCGATTTTGGGCGGCGCGGTCCTTTCGGCGGCCATCACCACGGTTATGGCTGCGTTTGGCTCCGCGCTGGGCCTTTCGTTGGTCTCAGCCGACGCCGGCCGTTCCTCGAGCCTCGTTGCGCTTGCGATCGCCGCCGGACTATGGACGATCTGGATCACAGTGTCCGCCTGCTTTGCCGGTGGCTATCTTGCAGGTCGCATGCGTCGGCCCGCAGGCGATGCCAGCACCCATGAGCGCCAGGTTCGCGACGGGGCCCATGGCATAGTCGTCTGGGCCGCTGGCGCGCTCCTCGTAACGATGATCGCGAGCTCTTCGCTACTTGGCGCGGCCAAGACTGTTGTCGCCGGCGCTGCCACCGCAGTGGGTGGCGCCGCGTCGCTGGTGAGCCAACAAGCCGATCCCCTGGCCTCGGCGCTAGACTCCGTCATGAGGTCGACCGGAAGCACGCCGCCGACAGCCGGGGAGCGTGAAGAGGCGTCGCGAATCTTTCTCGGCGGGCTCAGCTCCGGGAAGCTCGACCAAGCCGATCGTGACTACATCGCCTCTGGCGTCGCCGCGCGCATGAACATTCCGCAGCCTGAGGCGCAAAAGCGCGTGGATGATGCCTTCGCCAAGCTCGAACAGGCCAAGGAAACTGCTAAGCAGGCGGCAGAACGTGCCAGGAAAACCGCAGTCATTACGGCTTTCCTGACAGCTGCCGTGCTCCTTCTCGGTGGCGTGGCTGCGTGGCTTGCCGCCCAGCTCGGCGGAAAGCACCGCGACGAGGAAACTGATCTCGGCACGCTGTTTGGTCGCGGTTGACCGACATCGGATCGGGCGGGGCGGAGGTCCTCCTAGCTTGATCCGCGTGGGATTATGTTGCGAGATTAAAAAAACCCGCCCCTAGCAAGGGCGGGTTTTGCCAAAAATGTTATCCCATCTCCAAGGGCTTTGCCTGCCCCGGCGAGCGTCCTAGGATCCGGGAGCGGGCTGCTTGGCGAGCCGCTTGAGGGTATAGTCCTCGTGATCAGCCGCCGGTTTCTGCAGCGAATTCGGATCGACCGAAATAACGTTGACCGACGCGCGTGTCTTGCCGAACTCAACCGCCTTTACGTCGGCGAAATCCTCGGCGGAAAGCGTGTCTTCTTTCTCCGTCTCGGATGGCTGTGCCTCCTAGGGGAGCCCGCTTGAGAACGTTTTCAGCAGCGCCCCGCTCCGGGCGGAAGACGATTTCCTTCTCTGGTATTGCAGGCAAATCACAGCTCATTTTTCGGAGGAACTGATCGAGCACGTCGCGGTTTAACCGTCGGCTGGGCCATCAAACCGACAGGGAATTCCCATGATTAGGCACAGCGTCCTTTCAGCAGTCATCATTCTCGGCGCATCCAGCGCTTTTGCCCAAGGCGACATCACCCCGCAACAATTTGTCGACCGCGCCTCGGTGTCCGACATGTTCGAAATCGAGTCGAGCCGGCTCGCACTCCAGCGCGCCCAGTTGCCGGCGACACGGTCTTTCGCCGAAAAGATGGTTATGGATCATTCGGCCGGCAGCACGCGCCTGTCCCAGGTCGTTGCCGGCAGCCCGCTGACCGTGCCGATGGCTCTCGATGCGGAGCACGAGAAGATGCTGGCGCGACTCGTGGCGGCGTCACCCACGGAGTTCGACGCAGCCTACATCCAGGCGCAGCAGACCGGGCACAAGGCGGCCGTCGAGATGTTCACCAACTATGCCGCGTTGGGCACCGAGCCGGTGTTGAAGGCTTTCGCAGCCGACATGCTCCCTATCCTGCGCAATCACCAAAACGAAGTTCAAGTGATGAAGTAAGCCGCAGGGTGCCGGGCCATGAGAATGGCCCGGCTTCTCAGGGTGACCTTTAACATCGTCCCGCTAGCCGCCGAGATCGCTGCCGGCTCGCGGCTCATCCAGTGGCTGGCGCCAGCCCTTATCCGATCACCCGACCGGCTCCTCATCCACACAACGAGCCTGCAGACGCCGACGGGCGGCCGCTGGCAAGCACGTGACGTCGGCTGCCAGCCTGTTCTTGGCGGCGGCGAACCAGCCGTTGTGAGCAGTCCGACCGGATCTGTGGCAGGCGAAGACAGTTAAGGCGTCGGTCGCGATGGCGACACGATCGGCTCTTCGTCATTGCGTTGACCTGTGCTGGGGAACTGCCTCGACGTGTCCCGCGGCGGGCGACCTGTTACTTCCGCCGCAGGAAGGAACAGCAGATCCACCAGTTTTTGATATCGTATCTTTGCAACCTCCATCTGCAGATCCGTTCCGTCGCGACTGACGGTGAGAAGCGACTGCCTTGCGGATTTCGCGACGATAAGTTCCTCAGCGCTGGCGTGACTCGACGAGCAAACCACGTCGCACATCGCAATCATCAAAATCAGGTCGCCCTGCGCCCGTTCGGCAGCGCTTTTCCAATGTGACCCGATACCATCCATGCCTGCCTCGCTAATTCAACGAGTAGACAAGAAAGCGCAGGCTAGGTGCAGCGCATTAAACTCTGACGGTTCAGGCCGAAATTGCTCGATCGTTTGTCAACTAGCGAACTGGAACCTGTGGCCCGTCAGGCTGTTGAAAAGCCAACGGAGGATATCGCCATGCGTGATGGTCAAGGAAAGAAGCTGTCCGAGGACGAGGTCGAGAAGGTCAAGGCCTTGGTCAAGCCGAAGCAGGACGTCTCGCTGAATGAGGTCTCCGTCGATCCTTCGACGGCACGGATCTCCCGGGTGGATCGTGACGATGAGAACCAAGATCAGGGGCCGGCTACGACGGCGCCTGAACCAACCAACTGATCGGACGTGCAAGATCGTTGGACCGGTCGTTTCTGCCGAGGGCTCATTTTAAAAGGAGCGTGCAATGAATCATGACCAACTAGCTACCCTCCACACCGCCATCATCGATGCTCGCGCGGGCTACGGTAAAGCCCTCGAACAAGCCGAGGATCCCGGCGTGATCGAGCGACTGCGCGCCGTTGACGCGCTGCATCAGTCTGCCCACGCCGATATCCACCGAATGCTCGGCTCTCATGGAGAGACGCCCGACGACGATGGGTCGTTGATGGGAAGCCTCCACAAGGCGGTCGTCACGACACGGTCGGCGATCCTCGGTCTTGACGACGCGTCGCTGGCTTCGTTCGCAAGCGGCGAGGAGAGAAATATGCAGGTTTATGACGAGGCGATCGCCGAGATGTCCGACCCGTCCCAACGCGCCGTTCTCCAGAAACACCGCGATGCGCTGGCGGCGGAGGTGACCGCCATGAAGCATCAGGCGGAAACAGCCGGAACGACCATCATTTGAGAATGTCTGCTGAATGGTAGGTCAGCGTTAGACGCTGTCGTCGCCAAGTCGACCGCAGCGCCGAGCTGCACATATGTGGCTGTCTTGGAACGAGGGCGAGGCTCTGTCGGAACGACTTCGACATATGGCCGGCCCAACAGGATATGGACTTTGCGGACTGGAAAACTCGAAGAACCGGTGCGCCCAGTTCCCCAATTTCCACTGACGAGACTTGCTTCGACGCCGCCCAGATCGTGGAGGCAGCCGCTGCGCTGCGGGCTCTGCAGCCTCTCCACAGGGAGACCGGCGCTGTTCATGCCGACGCTCCCTGGAAACCAGGCCCAGCAGAGATAATTGTCCGAGAGGAGATTGGTAACGCACTCGATAAGCTCGTTGGCGAAATGTCCTTGGAATAGGTTGACGGAAAAGGCGTCGGCGTGTTGCTGAGCAGTCGCAAAGCGGTCGAACGGGTCCAGAAGACCGCGCGTCTCGGCGTTCCGCTAATGGTTGCGATATCGGCGCCACCGCTCCATCGATCCAAAGCGCGGACGAAGGAGATGTTATTGTCGTCGCGATCGCGCGCGACGACGGGTTTCAGACCTTTACGCATGCTCGGGGCGTGATCACGGCGGCTTAGTCGTTTCCGGACCGATCGCATCGGCGATCGCGTCCTTCTGTCGGGTCGATGCGATCGTCATCACGAGGATGAACGCGGCGAGGACGAGACAGATTCCGTTCGTCAGGATCAGCGGCCATTCCACTCTGGCTACGCCATAGGCGAGCCAGAGCGCGAAACCGAGCGTGGTCAGCGCATACATCGGAGCCGAAATCGCGCCGGTGTCGCGTGTCTTCAGGATGCGGAGGGCCTGCGGCACGAAGCTGATAGTGGAGCATAATGCTGCGGCATATCCGAGCACGGCGATCGAGTTCATCGTCCTTCGTCAATTTCGGATGTGTGGCGAGCGTGGCCGTCTCGATCAGGCCGCATCGGTCATGAGCTTGTCGATGGTGATTGGCAGGCTGCGGATGCGCTTGCCTGTGGCGTGGTGGACGGCGTTGGCGATGGCGGCCGCAGTACCGACGATGCCGATTTCGCCCAGGCCCTTCACGCCGATCGGACTGGTCTTGTCGTCGTGTTCCTCGACGAAGATCACCTCGATGTCGTCGATGTCGGCGTTGGCCGGCACATGATACTCGGCGAAGGAGTGGTTCATCATCCGCCCGAGCGTATGGTCCGTCAGCGTCTCCTCGTGAAGCGCCATGCCGATGCCCCAGACGATGCCGCCGATGATTTGGCTGCGCGCAGTCTTGGGATTGAGGATGCGGCCGGCGGCGACCGCGTTGACGATCCGGGTGACGCGCAGCACGCCGAGATCCTGATCGATGCGCACCTCGGCAAAGACGGCGGCGTGGGTATAGGAGGAATAGCTCTTGGGCATCATTATGCCGACGAGGCCCGGCCCCGCCGATTCCTCAGCCTCGACCGTGCCGCCGGCCGCAGCGATGGCGTCGACCAAGGAAACGCTCCGGCTGGCGTCGATGCGCAGCATGATGCGGCCGCCGGTAAAGGCAACGTCGTCGATTGCGGCGTCGGCCAACGGCGAGCCGTCGATCTTGCGGGCCTGCTTGAAGAGGGTTCCGCGCAGGGTCTGGCAGGCGGCCGTCACGGCGCTGCCAGCCGATGCGGCCGTCCATGATCCGCCTTGCACCGGCGAAGCTGGAAGAGACGAATCTCCAAGCGCAACGGTGACATCCTCCATCGCCAACCCCAGCGCATCGGCTGCGATCTGCGTCAGAATCGTGTAGGTTCCGGTGCCAATGTCGGAGGTGGCGCAGGAGATAGCGAGCTTGGCGTCAGCGCGCAGCACCGCACGCGCCGATGTCTTCATCATGTTGGCTTCCCACACGCCGCTGGCCATGCCCCAGCCGATCAGCTCGCGTCCCTCGCGCATCGAACCGGGCCGCGCGTCGCGCCTGCTCCAGCCGAAGCGCTCGGCACCCTCGCGATAGCAAGCGCGAAGCTCTTTGGACGTAAAGGGCTTGTCGTCGTTTTCGTCGCGTTCTGCATAGTTCCGCAGCCTCAGTTCAATCGGGTCGATGCCGGTTGCGATGGCGAGTTCATCCATTGCGCTCTCGAGCGCGAAAAGGCCCAGCGGCGCGCCGGGCGCGCGCATGTCGCCTGGCGAATAGGTGTCGAGCTTGGCGAGTTCGTAGCGGAGATCGACGTTCGGTGCCGGGTAGAGCAAGCCCGACCAGTTGACGACCACCTCCTGATGATCCTCGAACTGGGAGGTCGCGGCGATCGCCTGGTGTTGGACCGACTGGAGACGGCCGTCCTCATCGGCGCCCAGCGACAGCATGTTGATCGTCTCGGGCCGGTGGACATGCGAGAACATCTGCTGACGCGTCAGCTCAAGCCTGACCGAGCGCTCAAGTGCCAGCGACGCCATGACCGCGAGGAAGAGCTGGTGCTGCGGGCGCAGGCCGGAACCGAAGCCGCCGCCGACATAGGGAGCAACCACTTTAACATCGTCGCTCGACAGGCCGAAAACGCTAGCGACATAGGCCTGACTGTTCTGCACCCCTTGGGTCTTGTCGTGCACGGTGATTTTGCCGGCGCCTTCCCAGATCACGGTCGTGGCGTGCGGCTCCATCGGATTATGGTGCTCGGTGGCGATCGTATATTCGCCGCCGACGCGGACGGCGGCCTCGCTGAAGGCCTTGACCGCATCGCCGCGCGGCTTGGGCGGCGGAGCGATGCCGATGCGCTTCTTGGGCGGCTCGTAGCTCTCGTTGCGGGCTCGGCTCAGATCGGTCTCGTGCGGATGCCGCTCATAGGCGACTCGCACGAGCGAGGCGGCATGGCGGGCGATTTCGAAGCTTTCGGCCAAAACCAGCACGATCGGCTGGCCGCTATACTGGATCTCGCCGCTGTAGAGCGGCCGGAACGGTTGGCCCGGCGGGCCGACCATGTCGCGGTATTTATAGGTGAACCAGGCCGTCTTGGGCCGGTTCTCATGAGTGAAAACCTTGATCACACCGGGCGTTGCCTCGGCGGCGGTGGCGTCTATGCCGGTGATCCTGCCACGCGCGATGCTGCTCCCGACGATGTAAGCGTAGGCGAGATCGGGGCTTGAGAATTCGGCGGCGTAGGTCGCCTTGCCAGTAACCTTTGCAGGCCCGTCGACGCGGCTGCGGGGCGAGCCGACATGGGTGTCGTTGCTGAGCATGATTGGGCCTTTCAGGCGATGCGCTTGTCGGTTTGAGACTGGGGCGTACCTGCGGCAGCCTGGGCCAACGCACGGATGACGGCGCGCCGGGCCAGATCGATCTTGAAGGCGTTGTGCTCGTGGCCAATGGCGCCTTCGAGCAGAAGATCCGCCGCCGCTGCAAAGCTTCCCTCATCGGCGGCCCGGCCTATCAAGGCAGTCTCGGCCTCCTGACGCCGCCACGGCTTGTGCGCGACGCCGCCGAGCGCGATGCGAGCGGATGTGATGGTTCCGCGTTCCATCTCCAGTGCTGCCGCGACGGAGACCAGTGCGAACGCGTAGGAGAGTCGGTCGCGCAGCTTGAGGTAGCTGTAGTGGCCGGCATAGGCTTGGCTGCCCTTGGGCAGCACGACGGCGACCACGATCTCGCCCGGCTCCATCGTATTGTCCTCTTCAGGCGTATCGCCGGGGAGGCGGTGATAGTCGGCAAAAGGTATGATGCGCTGCCCGGCCGGCCCCGCGACGTGAACCTCAGCTCCCAGCGCCGCAAGCCCGACGCACATGTCGGATGGGTGCGTCGCGATGCAGTGTTCGCTTGCGCCGAGGATTGCATGGATGCGGTTCAGCCCGCCGATCGCCGAACATCCCGAGCCAGGCTCTCGCTTGTTGCAAGGCGTCTGCGCGTCATTGAAATAGTAGCACCGCGTGCGCTGGTTGAGGTTGCCGCCGGTCGTAGCGGCGTTGCGAAGCTGCGGCGTCGCGCCCGCTAAGATGGCGCTGGCGAGCAGCGGAAAGCGCGCCTCGATGCGCTCGTCATAAGCAACGGCCGTGTTGGGCACGAGCGCACCAATGCGCACCGAACCTTCGTCGGTGTCCGCAATTCCCTTGAGGGCCTCGATCCGCGTCACATCGACGAGCGTCGAGGGCCGTTCAACATCGTATTTCATCAGATCGACGAGATTGGTGCCACCGGCGATGATTTTCGCTGTCGGATCAGCCGATAGCGCCCTGACAGCGTCATCGACGCTTTCTGCGCGATAGTAGGAGAACCGATTCATTCTGCAGCTTCCTTCATCAGCTCGCCGCGCTGGACGAGAACGTCCTCGATCGCATCGACGATGTTGGGATAGGCGCCGCAACGGCAGAGATTGCCGCTCATATGCTCGCGAATCTCCTCGCGGGTGACGGCGCGCCCTTCCTCGATCAATGCCACGCCCGAGCAAATCTGGCCCGGCGTGCAATAGCCGCATTGGAAGGCGTCGCGCTCGATGAAGGCAGCCTGCAGCGGGTGTAGAGCGCCGCTCTGCGACAGCCCCTCGATCGTCGTGATCGACTTGCCGTCCTGCATGACCGCGAGTTGCAGGCAGCTATTGATGCGCTGGCCGTCGATCAGAACAGTGCAGGCGCCGCACTGGCCGTGGTCGCAGCCCTTCTTGGTCCCGGTAAGCGTCAGATCGTGCCTTAGTAAATCGAGCAGCGTCGTTGCTGGCGATACATCCAAGGAGCGGCTCTCGCCGTTGAGGGTGATCTGGATGGGGACGGTCTGCGTCCCGACGATAGCGTGAACCGGCAAGGCGTCGTCTCCTGCGACCGAAAGTAAAACCTCTGGTGGCCGATGGCGCACCCCCGTCTCAACAGCGGCGAACACCGCATGTTCCAAAGCGTCGAATTGGAACAGTTCGATTGTGTGGTCGTTGCCGAAGCACGCGACCCGAGAACAATTTCTGTAGGGAGACCAGAACGTGACCAATTCCGCCTCGCCCACCGCGCCCCTCAAATACCATCCGGATCTCGAGCAGGCGGAGGCCGACGAGGTCGCCACAGCCGACGCGCTGGTCACGACGCTCCGGTCGATCAGCGAAACGACCTACAGGGACGGGGGCCACCCGCTGCGCAGTGTTCATGCCAAGAGCCATGCCTTGCTTGAGGGCGAGATCGAGATTCTGGATAATCTCCCCGTCGTGCTGGCGCAGGGACTGTTCGCGACGCCCGCGACCTATCCCGTCGCGATGCGGGTCTCGACGATTCCCGGCGACTTGCTCGACGACAACGTCTCGGTCCCTCGTGGCATGGGGCTGAAGATCATCGGAGTGCCGGGCGAGCGGCTCAGTGGCTCGGAAGGCGACACGACTCAGGACTTCGTCATGGTCAACGGGCCGGTCTTTGGGGCGCCGACCGGCAAGGCGTTCCTGAACAACCTGAAGGTGCTCGCGGGCACGACCGACAAGGCCGAAGGAGCCAAGAAATTGCTCTCGAGCGTCATGCAAGGCGTCGAAAGTCTTGTTGAGGCTTTGGGCGGCAAGAGTGCTACCCTGATCCAAATGGGCGGCCACCCGGAGACAAACCCGCTCGGCGAAACCTATTTCACCCAGGCACCAGTCCTTCATGGCGATTATATCGCGAAATACGGTCTGTTCCCGGTCTCGTCCGAGCTGAAGGCCCTGACCGACGCCACGGTCGATCTGTCGGGCAGGCCCGACGGCCTGCGCGAGGCCGCAATCGATTTCTTTCGCGCAAATGGCGGCATCTGGGAACTGCGCGCGCAGCTCTGTACCGATATCTCGACCATGCCAATCGAGGATTCTACAGTCGAATGGCCGCAGGAGAAGAGCCCCTACGTCGCCGTCGCACGCGTCACGGTGAAGCCGCAGGAAGCCTGGAGCGAGGCGAAATCTCGCGCCTTCGACGACGGGCTGTCGTTTAGCCCCTGGCACGGCTTGGCGGCGCATCGGCCTCTCGGTTCGATCATGCGGCTGCGCAAGCCTGCCTACAGGGCGTCTGCCCGCTTCCGCTTTGAGCGCACTGGCTGCCCGATGATGGAACCGAAAGCCCTTGAGGACATTGCCGGGTCGAGCAAGGCGCCGTCGATCGCTTTCTTCTCAGCAGGGCATGTCGACATGGGCAAGGACGATTGCGCTACGACATTCCGGCGGGGTGCTGCGGGGCCTATTATCCCGAATGAAATCCGCTAATCCCGGTCTGGCACTACGCGTCGCTCGCCAAGGTGCCGGCGGCGAAGTCGATCCCGGTGAGGCTGTGCGCTTCGCGACCGTAAGGCTCGTCGCTGCGCTTACTGGTCAAGGAAAAACCGGATCATCTCGCGCGACGCATCCGGACCCGATGCATCGGTGAAGCTGCCCCTCTCGTCGCCGCCAGACCAAGCGTGGCCGCCACCTTCGATGACCCAGTATTCGGCGATGGCCGGCACGGCGTCGGGAGCGAACAGCGTGCGCGTGACACGCCGGCCGTTGATCACGGTTTCGGTCCTCAGCTCCTGCGCCGCGGCACCCGGGGGTCGCGCCCGGGCGAACAGCGCTGCGCCATTCGACGGATGAACCGTAGCATCGGCCCCTCCGTGTATAATGATCCTGCGGCAGGTGGTCTTCCTCGACAAGCACGGCTTCGTCAGCAAGATCCATCGCAAGAAGCCCAAGGGCAGGCCCATGCCGGAGGCGACGAGGCACGCCAACAACGCGAAGTCGAAGGTCCGCTCCCGCGTCGAGCATGTCTTGGCGCAGCAGAAGGCGAGAATGGGCCTCTTCGTGCGCACCATCGGCAAGCCAGGGCCAAAACCAAGATCGGCATCGCCAATCTCGCCTACAACATGCGCCGGCTCGTCTGGCTTAACCGAACAGCAGTGGCATAAGCGACGTCAGACGCCCCCAACATGCGGACTGCACGCCTCAAGGCCGAGCCAACCTCCGACCACAGACCCCTATCCTACGCCGGAAACGCTGAGCACGAGCGGAAAGTGACGTACTTCGAACCGTCCAGCTCCACCTCCAGAGCCACGCGCTGCTCGATCGCGCCGCGCATCGCAGGGTCGTAGGATACGACGGACAGCGTTCGTTCGCGGCCGGGCGGCGGCGGGAGCGAAGCGGGCGTTGCCGACGAGCATCTCGGCATGGCGCGCATCCTGCGTCGCATAGAGCCCGATAGCCACGGCGATACGCAGGTGGCGTTCGCCGACGAGCACGGAGCGGGCGAGGAAGTCCGCCGCGATACGCGCGCCCATTTCGGCGCCGCCTGCGTCCTCGCCGTTCAGCACGATGTCGAATTCATCGCTGCTCAGACGCGCGCTCAGGTAGGGTACGCCAACTGTCCTCTTATTATCCGTTCGGCCACGGCGGCGACCAGAATTAGTAAATGAACTCAATGACATGGCAATCCCCATGCCGCTCAGTTACGCAGGCGGGGCCATCTGGTTCACTGTTTAATAAGGCCCTGGCCGACCGTCGGTACAGTGAACGCACCGCGCTGCGAAGCCGCCGCGATTATCTGGCGGAACTGGAATACCCCCTCGCCGTTATAAGCGAATTAGCTTCGCAGGTTTGCGACCGGCTCGATCAAAGATGGAGGACGACATGGAAAACGGCAGCGGTTCATGGGAAGCAAATGGGTTCAAGGCGATGTCGCAAAACGCTGATATCGCCAGTAACGGTCATACGGGCGATCAGCGCGAGGGGGTTGCATCAAACCTCAAGTCATTTGGCGTCGATACCGATCAGATGACAGAATTGGCCGGGGAGCGCGTCTCCGAATTGCAGCAGCTCCTCATCGACGAAATTAAGGCGCGGCCCCTGCGCGCATTGGGATGGGCAGCAGCGGCCGGCGTCGTCTTCGGCATCTGGGCAGCACGTTAGTTATGGGTGGGCTTTTCGCTTACCTGGCAGCGGAAGCCACAACAGCCTTAAAACGCAGAGCGACCGTCTATGGCCTCATGGCTGTAGGCGGTTTGATTTTGCTCTTTGCGGCAGGCTACGTTTTGAACGCGGGTTATATGCTCTTGGTCTTTCGCATGGGCTCCACTGCGGCGAGTCTGATCGTTGCGTGCGGGCTTTTGATATCGGCCCTTGCTTGTGTGACAGCTGGCATCGTCGTCCAATGGCGTTCAATGCGACCGCGTTCTTCCGGCACCTTGGCGTCGTCGCCTTACAGCTATGCGCCACACCGCAGGCCCTATACGTCAAAACGGGTGGTGGCAGTTACCATAGTGGCGGCCGGAGCCATGAGCGCAGGCTTTGTTCTTTTGAATTCCGAAGTTTTGCGGAATATTCTCCGGCGGAGCCGGCGTTCGAGCTGACTGGAGACCATGCTAGGCTCTGAACCGACTGGTCTGCTTGGAATCTGCGCCGGCATATCCAAATGCTGCTTGCTCGCGACATCCTCCGAACTCAGCGTGGAACTCCGCAAGCGGCGAACGTTACAATTTCGGGCCCCACAAGGTTCGCTTGCCGCAGTACTTTTTCGCGGAACCAGCAGGATTTTCGCCCGTTCACCGTCCATCAAAAAATGGGAGGACGGGCATGCGCTCGATGGGTCTTTGGCTTCTAGGTGTTCCGATTCCGATCATCATTCTGCTCTGGTTTTTCATGCGGTAGCTACCCGCCGCTTTCACTCTACGACGATCATCTGGCCCGGTATCTCGGTACCGAAAAGTGAAAGATTATCGTTATTGAGAGAGGGGTGAGCCGGATTTAAAAGGAGTTGAGCGATATCAGCAGGTTGTGATTCCCGTTTGGTGCTGAATCAAATGGGGTTTCCGATGGCCTGGACCGATATCGCTCGCCGAGCATAACCGTGACCGCCTGCGCTTTCCAAGTGATCTGACCGACCGTGAATGGGGCTGTGGTATCGCCGCTGATCCCTGCGTCCCGGCCCGGCGGGCGGCCGCGCACGACGGTCATGCGCGATGTCATGGAAGCGATCCTGTTCATCGCATCGAGCGCCTGCCCATGGCGCATGCTGCCGGGCGATTTTCCACCGGTTTCAACCGTGCGCGGCTATTTCTACGCCTGGCGCGACAGCGGCCTTCTGGCGACGATCAACCAGTTTCTGGTGATGGCGGCGCGCGAGATCGAAGGCAAGCAAGCCCAGCCCACGGCCGGCATTATCGACACCCAGAACGTCAAGGCCACTGAAAGCGGCGGGATTTGCGGGAATGACGCGGGCAAGAAGATCAAAGGGCGCAAGCGCCACATCATCACCGATACGCTCGGCTTCCTGATCTTCGTGCGGGTCCACGGAGCCGACGTTCAGGACCGCGACGGCGCTCCCGACCTGCTCAAGGCGATCCGGTTCCGCCATCCATGGCTGCGCCAAGTCTTCGCCGACGGCGGCTATGCCGGCGACAAACTCAAGGACGCGATGCGCGGCCACGGCCGCTGCACCGTCGAGATCGTCAAGCGCTCCGACACGGCCAAGGGCTTCGTCGTCCTGCCTCGCCGCTGGGTGGTCGAGCGGACATTCGCATGGCTCGGACGCTGCCGCCGCCTCGCCAAGGACTGGGAGAAATCCATCGAAAGCGCGACCGCCTTCGCTCACATCGCCAGCATCCGCATGCTCCCACGCCGCATCGCAAGATATTACAAACCCGCGAGAACTTTTGAATCCGGCTCTAAGGTCGGATATGGTGACCATCGTCTTATCGAAGTCGTCCACCGATTCTTGTTGCCCGGTGGAGAAACGTCGGGCTCGTGGATTATTCCTCGACGGCGACCGTCCTGACCCGCCGGAAGGATGGCAGCAAGATCAGCGCCAGCAACACCCCCGCCATGGCGAGCAGCGACAGGCAGATCGGGCTCAGGAAAATCTCGACGCTGCCGTTCGAGATCAGGGTCGCGCGGCGCAGGTTCTCCTCCATCGCCGGGCCGAGGATGAAGGCCAGCACGAGTGGGGCGAGCGGGCATTTCAGCAGCGAAAAGACGATGCCCGCCAAGCCGAACAGTGCCAGCAGCGCGACCTCGAAGATGCTGTTGTTCACCGAATAGATGCCGATGCAGCAAAACAGCAGGATGGCGGGAAACAGCAGCCGATAGGGCACTTGCAGCAGCTTCACCCATAAGCCTATCAGCGGCAGATTGATGACCAGCAGCATCAGGTTGCCAAGCCACATCGAGGCGATCAGCCCCCAGAACAGGCTCGGCTGCGCGCTGGCGAGGTTGGGGCTCGGCGCGATGCCGTGGATCAGCATGGCGCCTGCCATCATCGCCATCACCGAATTGCTCGGGATGCCGAGAGCCAGCATCGGTATGAAGGACGCCTGCGCGCCGGCATTGTTGGCGGCCTCGGGCCCGGCGACGCCTTCGATCGCGCCATGGCCAAAACGCTCGGGCGTAACCGAGACCTTCTTCTCGATTGAATAGGAGGCGAAGGAACCCATCATCGCGCTGCCGCCAGGCAAGATGCCAAGCAACGCCCCGATGCCGGTCCCGCGCACGGCAGCTGGCCAGGCCGCGCGAAAATCCGCACGGGTCAGCCGCAGAGCCGAGACGGCGTGAAGCTTGGCCCCGCTCTCCTCCGGCTTGCCGAGGTTGAGCGCGATCTCGGCGATCCCGAACACGCCCATCGAGAGCGCCGCGATTCCGATCCCGTCGCGCAGTTCGGGCACGCCGAAGGTGAAGCGGTCGAGACCGGTGTTGACGTCGGCGCCGACCAGACCGAGCAGGAGGCCGAGCAGGATCATCGCGATCGATTTCAGCAGCGACCCTTGCGCGAAGACGATGGCCGCGATCAGCCCGAGCACCATCAGGCAGAAATACTCCGCCGGGCCGAATTTCTGCGCGAGCGCCGTCAGGGGCGGACTGAAGAAGGCGATCAGCACGGTCGTGACGGTGCCGGCGAAGAACGACGCCAACGCCGCCGTCGCCAGCGCGGTGCCGGCCCGCCCCTGGCGCGCCATCTCGTAGCCGTCGAGGCAGGTCACGACCGAAGAGGATTCGCCTGGCAGGCGCATCAGGATCGCGGTCGTCGAGCCGCCATACTGCGCGCCATAATAGATCCCGGCCAGCATGATCAGCGCGCCGGTCGGCTCGAGATAGTAGGTCAGCGGCAACAGCATCGCCATGGTCGCGATCGGACCCAGACCCGGCAGCACCCCGATCAGGGTGCCGATCAGCGCGCCCAGAAAGCAGTACCAGAGGTTCATCGGCGTCGCGGCGACCGAGAGCCCGAGGCCGATGGATTGCAGCACCTCGCTCACAGCGGCCAAACCGGCACGGAAAGCTTCAAGACATAGCCGAACAGCACGGCGCAGAAGCCGGAGAACAGGATCGCCACGACCGGCACCTCGCGCCAGCGCACCTGCGCGTCTGCGGCCGCCGCAACGCCGACACAGGTGAGGCAGGCCAGGAACAGGCCCGCCCGCTCGATCAGGACGGCAAAGAGCAGGATGGACACGCCGACCCAGACCATCGACCAGACCGGGACGGGCGGCAGCGCCCAGAGGCGGCGGCGCGCGGCGCGGGCGATCAGGACGAGGCCGGTCAGCACCAGCGCACCGGCGACGGCGCGCGGCAGATAGCCCGGCCCCATGTCGAGCGCGCTGCCGGCTGGATAGAACCGGCCGAGATAAAGCGCGAGCAGCCCGACGCCGGAAAACAGCAGACCAGCAAGGATGTCGCCAGCCGCGTCCTGGGCCTCCTCGATCGGCGACGTCTCGTCGGATGGCTGCGCCGGCTTTGTTTCGCGCTCGTGCATGGACGACGCCCATTCCCTTATAACCTATAGATCAGCTTTATATACTATTGACCGCTGCGCAAGCGTGGTGGCATGGCTGAGGGCAAGACGCGGCTGACCCGGAGGCGATCCCGATGACGATCACGAAGCTGCGCACCGTTTCGATCGACCAAGCCTTGTCCGACCCGGAATGGCGATTTGCGCAGGGGCCGCTGACGCAAATTCAGGGCTACGCGATCGTCGTCGAGAACGCTGACGGCCAGACGGGATACGGCTATTTTCGAGCGATGCCGCCCTGGACCGAGCCACTGGCGGCGGTGAAGGCGAGCTTCGACTATCTCGCAGAGGCTCTCACCGGACAGGACGAGACGGCGATCGGCGCGATCATGGACCGTCTAGACGGTCGCCTACACGGCGCGCCGACGGTCAAGGGGGGCATCGAATGCGCCCTGCTCGACCTGCGCGCCCGTACGCTCGGCGTACCGCTATACGATCTCTACGGCGGCAAGCGGCAGGACCGCTTCACCAACACTCGCATCATTCCGCTGAAGGCATCTGCCGCCATGGCCAAGGTCGCCGAGAGTCTGGTCGCGTCGGGGCTGCGCCATCTCAAGGTCAAGGTCTCGGGCGAGCCCGCGCTCGATCTCGATCGCGTCCGCTGCGTGCGCGACGCCGTCGGGCCGGATATCCGCCTAATGATCGACGCGAACGAATCCTATTCGCCGAAGCTGGCGGTGACGACGATCAACGCTATGGCGCGTTACGGGCTCGATCTCATCGAGCAACCGACAAGTGCGGGCGACTTCAGGAGCTTTATCGCCGTAGCGCGGGCGCTCGACGTGCCCGTCGAGGCTGACGAAAGCGCACAGGACCTGCCGTCAATCCTGCGGATTGCGGAGGCAGGCGGCGTCGAATCGATCAATCTGCGCATCCTCAATCTCGGTGGACCGCGAAAAACCTTGCAGGCCGTCGCGATCTGCCAGGCCGCCGGCCTGGCCTTTCGCTTCGGCGCGGTCTTCGGCTCGAGCATCGTGCAGGCCCACACGATCCATCTTGCCGCGAGCCTACCGCCACCACGCTTCCCGCACGAATTCTCGGAGATAGCGCTGCTCACCGACGACCGCTTCTCCGGCCTGACGCTGGAGAATGGCGAGATCGCCGTGCCCAGAGGAGCGGGCACGGGCATGACGCTGGCGGAGTGATCGCCGGCAAAGTCACTCGAATTTCAGGCCGGCCTTGGCGATGATGTCGGCGTAGATGCCGATATCGGATGCGATCTGCTGGCCGAACGGGGCCGCCGGCTGATAGGCCGGCTCGCCGCCGAGGCCGCGCAGCTTCTCCTGCGTCGCCGGGTCGGCCATGACGCGAGCCAAGGTGACGTTGAGCTTGTCGGCGATCGCCGTCGACATGCCGGCGGGACCGACCAGCCCGACCCAGGAATGGGCGGTGAATTGCGGGAAGCCGCTCTCCTTCATCGTCGGCACGTCGGGAAATTCCGGCGAGCGCTTCTCGTTGGTCGTCGCCAGGATTCGGATCTTGCCGGCCTTGGCGAGGTCGCCAAGTTCGCCGCCGATCATCAGCGCGACATGGCCGGCGACGATGTCGTTGAGCGCCGGGCCGCTGCCGCGATAGGGGATGTGCTTGATCGGCGCACCGGACGCGATGGCGACGAGCTCGCCGGCGAGATGGCTGTAGGTGCCGATGCCGGAGGAGGCGTAGCCCATCGTGTTGGGCTTCTGCTTGGCGGCGGCGAGGAGTTCGGCGATCGACTTGATCGGCAGGCCGGGATAGGCGCCGATGAAGGTGAAGCCCTCGATCAGGCGAGCGACCGGTGTAAAATCCTTGACCGAGTCGTAGGGCAGCTTCTTGTCGACATTCGGCAGGATCGCCAGCACGCCGGCCGAGCAGAGCAGCAGCGTGTGCCCGTCATTGGGGGCCTTGGCGACGAAATCGGCCCCGATCGCGCCGCCGGCTCCGGCTCGGCTCTCGACCAGGAAAGGCTGGCCCAGATCCTTGCTCAGCGCGTCGGCGATGATGCGCGCGACCGCCTCGACGCGCCCGCCGGGCGCGAAAGGGACGATCATCCTGACCGGTTTGGTCGGATAGTTCTGCGCCCATGCGCTGCCGATGCTCATCGCCGCGACCGCCAGGGCAGCGGCGGCCAGCCGCAATCCGCGAAATCCCATGATCGTTTCCTTTTTTGTGCGGCCCGTCCGCGCCGGGCGCGTCGGCTTGGTTCTCCGGCTCCGGACGGACCCAAGATTTATTAGGCTAGCTATATGTCCTTTAACGGTCAATCATACTGTCGGAGATGGTGCCAGCCTGCGTCAGCCCTGTTTGCGAAAACCGGCGATCACGTCCGCCAGACGCTGGATGCCCTCGGCGATCTCGGTCGTGCCGGCGATCGAATAGGACAGCCGCAGCGTGTTGGCGCCCGACCCGTCGGCATGGAAGGCATGGCCCGGCACGAAGATGATCTTGGCCTGCTCGAAGGCGACCTGCTGCATCAAGGAAGCGTCCATCTCCGACGGGAGCGTCAGCCAGACGAACATGCCGCCTTGCGGGCTGACCCAGCTCACGCCTTCGGGCATGTGCCGGGCGAGGGCCTCCAGCATGGCGTCGCGGCGCAGCCGGTAGCCGGCGCGCAGGACTGGCGCATGGCTGTCCATGATCTCCCGCGCGACGCGGTCGACGACGATTTGGTTGAGCACGCCGGAATTCAGGTCCGAGGCCTGCTTTACCGAGACCAGCTTGGCATGCACAGCGCCGGGCGCGACGATCCAGCCGACGCGGAGCCCGGGCGTCAGCGACTTCGAGAAGGTGCCGAGATAGAGCACCACCGGTTCGCCTTGCCCGTCCGCGCGATCGAGCGCGAGCATCGTGGGCAGGGCCTCGCCCTCGAGCTGCAACTGGTCATAGGCCTGATCTTCGATCACCGGCACGCGATAGTGCCGTGCGAGACGCAGGATCTCCAGCCTTTGCGCCAGTGTGATCGACGATGCAGACGGGTTGCCGTGATCGGGCATGAGATAGAAGAATTTCGCGCCTTTGCGGAGCTCTGCTTCGAGCCGGGCGAGGTCGATCCCGTCGTCCGTCAGGTCGACATTCGCGAATTCCGGTTCGAACAGGCCGAAGGCCTGGAGCGCACCGGAATAGGTCGGCCGGGTGACGATAATGCGGTCGCTGGCATCGATGAAGGTCTTGCCGATGAATTCGAGCGCCTGCTGCGAGCCGCTGGTGACGATGACGTCCGCGGCGGGGACCTCGGCGCCATGGCGAGACAGCGATCCGGCGATAAGCTGTCTGAGCGGGGCGTAGCCTTCGGAGGCGCCATATTGCAGCGCCTGCCGCGCGAGGCCGGGATCGGCCAGGATCTCCGCGACGGCCTTGGCGATGGCATCCACCGGAAAGAGGTCGGCATTGGGAGAGCCCGCCGCGAAGGAGATCACGCCCGGTTGCCCGACATGTTTCGCCATGGCCCGGATCGCCGAGGGCTTCAGCGCTCCGATACGCCGCGCGAACGTCCCGTCCCAGTCCACGCTCACCATTCGCTCCCCTGCTATAGTATGAAAGGCTGGATATATGATCTTTCAGGGTGCGGCAACCGCTTCGGGCGTGTTGCATTTGCCAAGTCTAAAACCCTATATCCTAGATTAACTGGCCTTTTGCCGAGGCGAATGGCTGTCGATTCGGCCTGCCGCGATCGCGCAGCACTGGAGATGATCGCGGATGCAGCCCGGGCAAGACCGAACCATCACTCTCGACGGCGTCGATCTGCGCTGCCGCCTCGACGGGCGTGAGGGCGCGCCCTGGCTCGTGCTGAGCAATTCGCTCCTGACCGATTTCTCGCTCTGGGACGCGCAGGTCGCGGCGTTCTCAGATGGCTTTCGTATCATACGCTACGATCAACGCGGCCATGGCGGCAGTGCTGTCGGAACGGAACCGGTGACGCTCGACCTTCTGGTGAAGGATCTGCACGGGCTGTGCGAGGCGTTCGGCGTTCGCGATGCGGTGGTCGCCGGCGTCTCGATGGGGGCCGCGACCGCGCTGGGCCTCGCAGCCGCGCACCCGGCGCTGGTGCGTCGCGTGATCGCTTCGGATGGACAGGCCAAGACGGCCGCCGGCGGCCGCGAGACCTGGCAGGAACGCATCGACTACGCCCGCGAAAAGGGCATGGAGGCGGTCGTGCAGGCGACGCTGCCGCGCTGGTTCGGTCCGGAGTTCCTCGGTGCGGAGCATGCCGATCTGGATCGCGCGCTGACGATGATGCGGGGAACCCGCCTCGAAGGTTACATCGCGTGCGCGCAGGCGCTGCAGGGCTACGACATCTCCGGCAGCCTCGCCGGCATGAGCCAGCCCACCTTGTTGGTGGCCGGCGCGCGCGACGGCGCGATGCCGGTGACCATGAATGCGATGAGCGCGGTCATGCCGGACGCGCGCTTCGTCGAGATCGCCGATGCCGGGCACCTGCCCAATCTCGAGAAGCCCGCCGCCTTCAATTCCGTCGTCGCAGCGTTTCTGGAGCGCAGCTAGTGGCATTCAAGACACCGCAGTCGAAGCCGGGTCCGGAGACGAGGCCGCCCCATGCCATCGACCTGAACCAGAGCACGGTCTCACGCTACATCCAGCTCGCGACGCTGTTTCGCCGCCGAATCGAGACCGGGATCTGGGCCGCCGGCGCGCAGATCCCGACGGTCGATGATCTCGCGTCCGAATACGGCGTGGCGCGCGCCACAATCCGTCAGGCGCTCGATCAGATCGAGGCCGACGGACTGATCGAGCGCTACCGCGCGAAGGGCACTTTCGTGCGCCACCGTGCCGACAAGCGCCTCTGGTGCGAGGTCCAGACCGACTGGTCGGGGCTGCTGCGCTCGCGTCCCGGCGCGACGATCGAGATTCTGTCGGTCGAGACCGACCGCATGCCGCCCTCGCTGAAGGACATGCCGGGCGCGCCGGCGCCGTCCTATCGCCAGTTCCGGCGTCGGCACTGGCGCGACGGCCAGGCCTTCCTGCTTGCCGACGTGTATCTCGACGAGCGGCTCTGGCCGATGGTCAGCAAGCGCAACCTGGCGGAGTTGACCGCGCTCAATCTGGTCGCAAGCCTGCCGGGTGTGACGATCTCGGAAGTCCGGCAGACGCTGACGATCGGCACGGCCGATGTCGAGATCGCCGGCCATCTCAACCTGGCGCTGAACGCGCCGGTCGCCTTCGTCGATCGCTCGGCTGTCGATGCCGCCGGCACGCTGATCCTGGTCGCAGCCGGCATCTATCGCGGCGATGTCGTGCGGATCGACGTCAAGTTCAACGAGGCCTTCGGCGCTCCTGCCGGGTGAGGGGAGGGTGCCGCTCTGGACAAGGTCGCCCACGTCTCCTAAAAGGACATAAGACTAGTTGATAGAGTAATTTTGGGGAGGACAGGGTGCAGACCAACGACGCGACGGAATGGATGACGTTGCACTGGTCGCCGCGCTCGCCCTTCGTCCGCAAGGTCATGATCGCGGCGTATGAGCTTGGACTGGTCGAGCGGCTGGTTTGCGTCCGCACCGTCGTGGCGATGACGACGCCCAATCCGGCGCTGCTCCCGGTCAATCCGCTGAGCAAGATTCCGACGCTGGTGCTGGCCGACGGCACGATGCTCTACGATTCGTTGGTAATCAGCGACTATTTCGACGAACTCGCCGGCGGCGGCCGGATCATTCCGCGGGCGGGGCGCGCGCGCTGGCTCGAACTGAGCCGCCACGCCGTCGCCAACGGCCTGCTCGACACGCTGATCCTCTACCGAAACGAGCGCGAGAAGCCGGAAGCCGCGCGCACCGCGTCGTGGATGGCGGCCTTCCAGGTCAAGCTCGACGCGTCGCTGGCGCAATTCGAGCGCGATATCGGCGAGATCGCGGCGCGTCCCTTCGGCATCGCGCAGATCGCGCTCGGCGTCGCCTTGTCCTATCTCGATTTTCGCTTCGCGGCGGTCGATTGGCGCGCCGGCCATCCCAGGCTCGCCGAATGGCATGCCGGGTTCAGTGCCCGCTCCTCCGCGCGCGCCACCGAGGTGGTCGATGACCTCTGAAGCGCCCACCTCCCGGCAAGGCCCGCTCAGCCATGTCCGCGTGCTCGATCTCGGCCGCATCATGGCCGGGCCCTGGGCGAGCCAGATTCTCGCCGATCTCGGGGCCGACGTGATCAAGGTCGAGCGCCCGGGCGCCGGCGACGACACCCGTTCCTGGGGGCCGCCCTATCTGAAGGATCTCGACGGCAAGCCGACGAGCGAAGCTGGCTACTATCTGTCGGTCAATCGCGGCAAGCGCTCGATCACGCTCGATATCGCGACGCCAGAGGGCCAGGACGTTATCCGCGCGCTCGCGCGGACGAGCGACATCGTGCTGGAAAACTACAAGGTCGGCGCGCTGGCCAAATACGGGCTCGATTACGCCGCGCTGAAGGCGCTCAACCCACGCCTGATCTACGCCTCGATCACCGGCTACGGCCAGGACGGGCCGCGCGCCCAGTCGGCGGCTTATGATTTCGCGATCCAGGCGATGGGCGGGCTGATGAGCGTGACCGGCGAGCGCGACGGCATGCCCGGCGCAGGTCCGCAGAAGGTCGGCGTGCCAATCGTCGACATCATGACGGGGATGTACGCCGCGGTCGGCGTTCTGGCGGCTATTGCCCGCCGCGCCGAGACCGGGAAGGGCGACTATATCGACCTTGCCATGCTCGATGTGCAGGCCGCCTTCCTATCCAACCAGGCGATGAACTGGCTGGTCTCCGGGAACACACCCAAACGCAATGGCAACCGCCACCCCAACATCCAGCCGCAGGACATCTTCCCCTGCGCCGATGGCCATATCGTGCTCGCGGTCGGCAATGACGGCCAGTTCGAGAAGCTGGCGCAGCTGCTGGGCCATCCCGACTGGGCGAGCGACGAGCGGTTCAGAACGAACCCGCAGCGCGTCCACAACCATTCGCTGCTCGATCCGCTGCTGCGCGAGGCCTTCGCAATCTGGTCGCGCGACGATCTGACCGCGGGGCTCGATGCGGCCGGCGTGCCCTGCAGCCCGATCAACAATATCCCGGAGGTCTTCGACGACCCGCAGATCAGGCATCGCGGCATGCTGCGCGAGCTACCCCACCCGACGGGCGGCACCGTGCCGCAGGTCGTCAGCCCGCTGAATTTCCGCGAGGCGCCTCTTTCCTTCGACCGGCCCCCGCCGCTTCTCGGTCAGCACACCGCCGAGATCCTGCGCGAGCTCGGGCTCGAGCCCCCACAGAGCTGATGCTTCAGGACAGGTCGATGCCGCGCATTCCGCTCCCCACCGCCGCCGAGATGACGCAGGACCAGCTTTCGGTCCATGACGAGGTCGTCGCCGGGCCGCGCGGCCGGCTCGTCGGCCCGTTGCGGGCGATCATCCACAGCCCGGACCTGGCGCGGCGCTGGTCGCGGCTGGGCGAGTATCTGCGCTACGACATCTGCCTGCCGCCCGCGTTGAAGGAGCTCGCCATCCTGGTGACGGCGCGGCGCTGGAACAGCCAGGTCGAGTTCCAGATCCATGGCGACGCCGCGCTGGTGGCTGGCCTCGATGCGAGCACGATCGAGGCGTTGCGGCTAGGCCGCCCGCCGGTTTTGCCCGATGCCGAGCAGACGGAAATCTACGAATTCGCCCGCCAGCTCCAGCTCACAGGAACGGTGGCGGATGCCGACTACGCGGCGGTCAGGCAGCGCTGGGGCGACCGGGGCGTCGTCGAGCTGACGGCACTGGTCGGCTACTACACCATGGTCTCGATGACGCTGAACGTCCACGAAATCCCCCTGCCGGACGGGGGCGAGCTTCCGCTGCAACCGGTCACCGGCGACGGCCTAACCGAGCTGCCCCCAGCAAAGTCGGCGCAGGCGGCCAGCGTCGATGCCGTGCCCGCGGCGGGAGAATGACGATGCAGACATCCTGGGAGTGCTTCGACGTGACGGTCGCCGATTTCGTCGCCGTCGTCACCATCAACCGGCCGCCGGTCAACGCACAGAACCGCCGCTTCCGCGAGGAGATCATGTCGATTTTCGACATGCTGACCGATCGCACCGATGTCCGCGCCGTCGTCCTGACCGGGGCGGGCAAGACTTTCTCGGCCGGCGCCGATCTGAAGGAGCGGCCCGGCCTGGCCGACAATCCCGGCGCCTATCCGAGCCATAACCGCGTCGTGCGTGAAGCGTTCAACGCGGTGATGGAATGCGAGAAGCCGGTGATCTGCGCGATCAACGGCGCGGCGATCGGGGCTGGCTGCGTGCTGGCGCTGTGCTGCGACATCCTGGTCGCGGCAGATGAAGCTTATCTGGCCATGACCGAGGTCAATGTCGGGCTCGCCGGCGGGGTGCGTCATGTCCGTAGGTTTTTCCGGGAATCGGACGCGCGGCTGCTGATCTATACGGCGCGCCGCATCGCCGGGCCGGAGCTGCTGCGCATGGGCGTCGTCTCGGCCAGCGTGCCGGGCGATGCGCTGATGCAAACCGCGCTCGGCATCGCCCGCGAGATCGCCGAAAAGAGCCCTTCGGCCGTGCGGGCAGCCAAGCGCTCCTTCAACGTCACCGAGGATATGCCGCTGCACGGTGGCTACCGCTTCGAGCAGTCGCAGACGGTCGCGTTGGCCAGCAGCGACGATACCAAGGAGGCTCAAAGCGCCTTCGCCGAGAAACGCAAGCCGGTGTTCAGATCATGACGATGACCGCACTCAAGCCCATCTCACGCATCCCGGCCGCGCTGGGCCCGTCGGGATCGGGTGTGACCTATGAGCTGGTGAAATCCGTTGCGGCGCAGCTCTACGAGCGCGCTTTGAAGAAGGTGCCCGAGGACACCAAGGACGCGCTGCGCCGCGCCTATGAAGTCGAGACCAAAGAGGTCTCGAAGAAGACGCTCGCCTTCATGCTGCGCAGCGCCGAGAAATCCGAGGAGAGGGACCATCTGGTCTGCTCCGATGCCGGCATCCCGGTCTATTTCGTCAAGCTCGGGGCCAATGCTCCGCTCGGCTTCGATATCAAACAGGCGATCTCGGATGGCTTCGACCATCTCGTCGCGACGATCAAACCGCCGATCCTGAAGCATGTCACCAACCCGCTGACGCTGGAGCGCGGCTACAAGGGCAAGGAGATGCCGATCACGACCTTCGACATGATCCCCGGCGTCGACCATATCGACATCATGTGCTCGCCCAAGGCGCTGGGCTCCGGCCGCTGGGCGGCGCTCGAGATCTTCAGCTTTCCCTCGCTGGAGCAGATCGAGGC
This sequence comes from Allobosea sp. P2_A10, assembly GCF_056405115.1. Classification (NCBI taxonomy): domain Bacteria; kingdom Pseudomonadati; phylum Pseudomonadota; class Alphaproteobacteria; order Hyphomicrobiales; family Alloboseaceae; genus Allobosea; species Allobosea sp. P2_A10. The sequence goes on from NZ_JBFUCS010000031.1 coordinate 24,635, forward strand.
CTATGTCATGCAATGCGTGATGAAGGCCGGTTCGCAGCATTGCCCACCGGTGATCATCGGTGTCGGCATCGGCGGCACCTTCGACTATGCCGCCAAGCTCGCCAAGGAGGCGACGCTCCGCCCGCTCGGGTCGGTCAATTCGGAGCCGATCCTGAAGGCCATGGAGGCGCGGCTGACGACGGCCGTCAACGCCACCGGCTTCGGCCCGATGGGCACCGGCGGCGACACCACGGCGCTCGCCGTCCATGTCGGCTATGCCGCGAGCCACGGCTTCGTGCCGGTCGCGGTCTGCTTCAACTGCTGGATCAACCGCCGCATGGGCGCCCGCATCGGGGCCGACGGCTCCGTCAGCTTCTACGAATAGGCGCGCCATGGGCCAGACCTACACGCTGACCTTCCCGGTCGAGGAAGCCGACATCCGCAAGCTTTCGCTCGGCGACATGGTCTATCTCGACGGCGAGATCGTCATGACCGCCGGGCTGCCGACGCATCAGCGCATCATGAAGTGCCTGGCGGACGGCACGCCCCTGCCCACCGATCTGACGAATGCGGGCTTCTTCCATCTCGGCAGCTACAACACCGAGGAGGAGGGCGTCTTCGACGTGCTCTACCTCAACCCGACCACGAGCACGCGCTTCAACCCCTATATGCCGATGCTGATCCGCGAATTCGGCTTGCGCGCCGTCGGCGGCAAGGGCGGCCTCGACTCAGCCTGCGCCCAGGCGATGAAGGAGACAGGCTGCGTCTATCTGTCGTTTCTCGGCGGCGGCTGCACCGTGCTCTCGGAGGCGATCCGGGAGGTCGTCTCGGTGAGCTGGAATGACATGATCTCGCATTACCGGATCGTGAAGCTCAGAGTAGAGCAGCTCGGTCCTCTGACGGTCGCGATCGATGCCCATGGCAACAGCCTCTACGACACGCTGCAGGACGGAGCGGAGAAGGCGATGCCGGCGATCCTCGATGGGCTGCGCCGTGCCCGGGAAGCAGCAGCCGGTGGAGATTCGCGATGACCGATACCGCTCGCGAAATCCTCGTCGTCGCGCCGGTTCCGGCCGATCTTCGCGACGCGCTTGCGCGCGACTACAGCCTGATCGACCACCCCCATGCCGCCGACGGCTCCTGGCCGCGAAAGCCCGGCTTCAGCGTGGCTCTGACCACCAGCATGGCCGGCGCCGACGCGGCGCTGATGGACGCTTTGCCCGATCTGAAGCTGATCGCCTGCCAGGGCGTCGGGCTCGACAAGATCGATCTCAACGCGGCCAAGGCGCGCGGGATCACGGTGGCGAATACGCCGGACGTCCTGACGCAGGACACCGCCGATCTCGCCATCGCGCTGATCTACGCCGTCTCGCGCAACATCGTCCGCGCCGACCAGTTCATGCGCGCCGGGCGCTGGGGGCCGGAACGCATGGTCCCGTCGCGCCGCGTCTCTGGCAAGAGCTGCGGCATCGTCGGGCTCGGACGCATCGGCGAGACGGTGGCGCAACAGGCCGCCGGCATCGGCATGAGCGTGCGCTATTCCGGGCCGCGCCAGAAGCCGGGGGCACCCTACCCGTATGTCGCGGACGTCGCCGAGCTCGCCCGGCAGTCCGACTTCCTCGTCCTGACCTGTCCCGGCGGGCCCGCGACGCAAAACCTCGTCGACGCGACGGTGCTGGATGCGCTCGGACCCGACGGCATCCTGATCAACATCGCGCGCGGTTCGGTCGTCGATGAGCCGGCCTTGATCGCGGCGTTGCGTGAAAAACGCGTCGCCGGCGCCGGGCTCGACGTCTTCGCCAGCGAGCCGAACTTCGATCCGGCCTTGCTCGCATTCGAGACCGTGGTGCTCCAACCGCATTACGCCAGCGTCACGCTCGAAACGCGACAGGCGATCATCGGACTGCTTCAGGCCGCGATCGCGAGACACTTCAACGAAAAAAATGGGAGAACGCCATGAGATCGCAACTCGAGACCAGATCGCAACTCAAGACCAGATCGACACTCAAGACCGGAACGACACTGCGGATCAGGATGGCGGCCGTAGTGCTTGCCGCAACCTTGCCGGCCCTGACCGCCGGCGCGGGCACGCTCGACGAAACCAAGGCGCGCGGCTCGGTCAATTGCGGCGTCAGCCCCGGCGTGCCGGGCTTTTCCCTGCCGGACGCGCAGGGCAAGTGGAACGGGCTCGACGTCGACATCTGCCGCGCGGTGGCGGCGGCGGTGTTCAATGATCCGGGCAAGGTCAATTTCACGCCGCTCAACCCGAAGGACCGTTTCGCGGCGCTATCATCCAAGCAGATCGACATCCTGTCGCGGCAGACGACCTGGACGCTGTCGCGCGAGACCACCGTCGGTCTCGATTTCGGGGCGATCAACTACTATGACGGCCAGGGCCTGCTTGTCCGCAAGGCGCTCAACGTCGCCTCGGCGAAGCAGCTTGGCGGCGCCTCCGTCTGCGTCCAGACCGGCAGCACCAGCGAACTCAACCTCGCCGACTACTTCCGCGCCAACGGCATCAAATACGAGCCGGTCGCCTTCAACGCCGGCGACGAGGCGATCAAGGCCTTCGAATCCGGCCGTTGCGACGTGTTTTCGACCGACGCGTCGGCGCTCTTCGCCTATCGGCTGAAGCTCGCCGATCCGGCCGGCTTCGTCGTGCTGCCGGAGATCATCTCGAAGGAGCCGCTGGGGCCTGCCACCCGCAAGGGCGACGAGCCATGGTCGGATCTGGTGAAATGGGCGCATTTCGCCATGGTCAATGCCGAGGAGCTCGGCATTACCCGCCAGAATGCCGACGAGATGCTGAAATCGGCCAGCCCGGAAATCAGACGCTTCCTCGGCGTCGACGGCAACCTCGGCGAGGGCCTCGGCCTGAGCAAGGACTGGGCCTACCGGATCGTCAAGCATGTCGGCAATTACGGCGAATCCTACGACGCGCATTTCGGGCCGAAAACGGTGCTCGCGGTGCCCCGCGGCCTGAACAACCTCTGGTCCAATGGCGGGCTGCAATACGCCCCTCCGCTGCGGTGACACACTCGCAAGCACGGCGGTGCGGATAATTTCAACGACTTCCGCACCAACGATCAAAACAAGAGCGCAGGGAGAGCGGGACATGATGAATCGTCGAAAATTTGTTGTCTCGTCCGCTGCAGCCCTTGCCTGCTCCCCGGCGTTGGGGCAGCAGGCCGGGCGCGGCCGGACCATGACGATGATCGTGCCCTTCCCGGCCGGCGGTCCTGCTGATCTCGTCGCGCGGATCGTCAAGGAGACGATGGAGAAAAGCCTCGGCCAGACGATCGTGATCGACAATCGCGCCGGGGCCGGCGGCACGATCGGAGCGGCGGCGGTCGCAGCGGCTGCGCCCGATGGTCAGGTCGTCGGCATGATCAGTACCGGCTCCATGACGATCCTGCCGCATATGATGCCGAGCCTCAAATACGATCCCTTACGCGATTTCGCGCCAGTTGGCCTGGCGATGACAACGCCGCAGATCCTCGTCGTCTCGCCCGATCTCAAAGTCGGCAGTGTCGCCGAGCTTGTCGACCGCGCCAAGGCCAAGCCCGGCGACCTGATCTACGGCTCAGCCGGCGTCGGCTCTTCGCTGCATCTCGCCGGCGAGCTGTTTCGCCTGAAGACCAGCGTGCAGGTCACGCATCTGCCGTATCGTGGCGCGGCGCCGGCGCTGAGCGATCTACTCGGCGGCCGTATCCAGTTCATGTTGGCCGATGCGCCGGCTTTCCTCTCGCAGATCCAGGCCGGTACGCTGAGGGCGCTCGCCGTGACCGCGGCACAGCGACTTGCCATCCTGCCGTACCTGCCGACGATGCGCGAGGCCGGCGTCGATTTTCTGTCCGAGACCTGGTACGGCCTGCTCTCGCCGAAGGGCACGCCGGAGCCGCTGCTCATGCGTCTACACGAGGCGCTGGCGGGTGCGCTGGCGACACCGGCGGCGCACGCCACGCTGGAACAGCAGGGCGGCCTGATCTCGACGCTCGATCGTGCCGGTTTTGCCGCCTATATCCAGGCGGATTTCGAGCGCTGGGGCGAGATCGTCAAAGCTGCAGGCATCAAACTCGACCCGTGAAGCACCGATAGCCTCCAAGGAAGCCGGTCATTCCGACGGATCACAAAGAGATGCGGTGCAATCGGTTGTGCTATCGCCGCACAAGCGGATCAACGTGAAGCTGTGCCGGCGAACATCGAGCTTGCGATGCGACTGCTCGACAAGCTCAACGTACGCCGCAGCGGTCGCGATAAATGAGCCTCAATCAACGGCCGATCATCGTGCCATGTCAACAAGTCTCTGAGCGGCTTGACGGCTCAGAGAACGAGCGAATCAGGACTTCGTCATAAGCAATGGGCCGGTCTTCGGCCCGCTGACCGGCCAACCGTTCGCGGCGGCGGGCGTGCGGCATCGAGGGGCCTCGGAGCGGTTTGGGATGAGCGCTGCCAGCTTCAGCCGCTGGCGCAGCGGACTGACGGTGACGGCATCGATCATACAGACCTACAAAGATCAAGGGAACGACCCCCAAATCGTCGGCTGCAGCGCATCACATGCGAAATGTCAGCGAAGAACCCGCGGAGGCCTACTGCGAGCTGACCTTAACCTCCTGCCCTATACGATACGCGAAAGCCACGCGATTGACGCCAGCATTCCGGCCAAAATTGCACCCCACAACCACAGCGATATCGACATTGTYSAAATCCTTTCGCATGATCTCGTGAGGCAACGCGGAAGGGAAAATGCCGTTCCGATCGATTATCGCGGAGCCTGAGCAACTGGCGCGGCTGGCGGCAGCGTTCGACGCTGCCTGGCTTGCGGTAAACGAGATTGAGCCGGTTGACGCCTTGGCAGCCTCCGGAGCGCGAGAGCGCCTCGCGCATATCATCGCKGGATTATGGCAGACTGACCCAACAGGCCCGCTGATCGGGCCGGCTGTCGAGATCTACCTCAACGCGAARACCAWYTTTCCCGGCGATAACCGCAAGACTACGATCGGCTTCGCCGGCAAATTTAGGCCGCCAGTCTAGAGGCCGGCCCGAAGCGTATAACCGTATCGGGATTGCCGCCCGCGGCCTAGCATGTATCGCGGCACAGCGAGGACGCAGAGCCATTCTGCTCACTGTACTGGATTGTTTTTGGCCTGTTCCATGCTCGCCTGTGCCAGCATGGCTTCGAGCTTGGCCAAAAGCTCCGGAGCAAGGGTGACGTGCAGGTCGGAGCTCCCGTCCAGTTCGAAGGCAATCTCCGCCACGGCGAGTCCATCGCCGCTGACGGTGATCTGTTTGATGTCCCGCGCCGCGACTTTTACCGCAGAACTTTTGCCCATGGCTGTAATCCCAAGCTACTTGCGATTATCGGCTCGTATCTTGCCGAGGCGTTCTATTTCGCGGCGCAAAAAAGCCACCTCCGCTGGTCCACGCACCGCCATGATGCTGCGCTCATTATTGTCCGCAGCAGATGGATCTCCATCCAGAACGAGGTCTTGCTGCGCCGAAGTTAACGAAAGTAGATACGCAATTTCCAGCTCATGCCTCCATTCCTCAGACGCTGTCGAAATCATCGCACCGGTAAATTCTGAGCGGATAAGCACATCAATGGATGGTTTTTTCATCTGCACAACGATCCCAGATGACACCAATCAGCCCCGCGTCGCCGTGGCGTCTTGCTTCAAATCCCAGGCTTTGACGGCGGCGACGAGCATCTTCAAGCGCTTTCCCTCGGGCGTTTCTTCCGTCGAGCCAGCCAGTCTCTGGATGAGCGATTTCGCGGCTTCATATTCGGCGACGGTTCGAAGCTCGATATTGATGTCAGGCATGGTGCATTCCTCGATCAAGTTCAACCATGGGCGGCGGGCCCGGTTCCCTCGCGCTGCGCGGCACCCCTAGTGGATCACCAGACAGAAGGATCGCGATCATGGTCGGAGGTGCTCTTGGAAGCGGCGGTCTCGCCAAGATAGATGCTGGCCGCCTGTTCGCACTCGAACAGTTCCCGATCTTCAGCCGGGTCTCGATCTCGCAATCGCAGGACTTTGATCCGCTCGACGAGCTGCGCAAATTCTTCGGCCGAGGTAACCTTGATGGRTGGCGCTTCCGGATAGGTTCGATCTGGCATTTTCGCCCCTGCGCTTAAAGACGGCGGGGATAAAAACTCGATTTTTTCGGCCGCGCAAYAGGGTTCGGCRTTCGCCCCCGTGCGYATGATAAGCGGTAAGAAATTGGAAAGATTTCTGCTGTCATCTATGATTCTCTGGACCAAACCAGATGCCCAAACTGAACTCAGGTCCGCACGCTCGTCCCCCTGGCAGTGCGGACCTTTTTCGTGAGTTTGTCGATCTCACGCCATACAGGATCAGCACTGTCACCATCGCCGCGACCGCGATGACCCATGCGATGAAGACGAGACGCGAGGGGTGATTTGGTTCTTCCATGGCGTGGTGTCGCAGAGCTATGATTGCTTGCGCAATTCAAACCAGTCGATCGTCTTGGCGATAATGTCCATGTCAACGAGCCGTACTACGTCGGAATGCTCGGTCGACATGCGGACGACTTCTTTTAATTCAGCGGCAAATTCGTCTCGGGAAAGAAGGCCCCGTCTGTCGAGATGATCGACCAGCATGCCGAATAGCGTGACTTGCGCTGCACCGAGGCCGACTAGATATCGGCGCAACTCTTCGTCCATCGGGAGCCTCGTTGTGACGGCGTATTATGGAAAGCATGACCCTCGCTGCCAACCCCCGATGAAATTCAAACTGCAGCTGCGAACGTCACCGCCGTCGAAGCCGAAACCCAGGCCGCTCCGATCTTGCCGGGGTGCAGATCAGCCCTAATTGCGCATTGCTGCGGCGGACCTGACTTTGGTCCATCAGCGGACTAGCCACCGCTGGCGAGGGTCAGGCCGCCAGCGGTGGCGCGACCGTTATGAAAGGGGTCGCGTGAGATTGACAAATGACCTCCGCCTCAATCCGTCGGAAACACCACCTTCATTTGATGCCGTTTGGTTTCCCATACTGCGACCTCCAGCTCCAGCTCCATCAACTCGAGTTCCTCCGGAGTGTCTTCCAGGCAGCCTGCCAGATCGGCAATGCGCTTCAAAGCCTCTTCGTAATGCCGCCAGGTCGTAATGAGCCAAGTCGTCGTCAGGTCGGCATGGTTCTCAGCATTTATGTCGACCGACATTGCTGCCTCCGTGGCAGATTCAATCAGCTCTGAGGCGCCCGGTTCCGGGTAGTACCCCTGGCAGTGGTCGTTTCGAGCATTCAACTAGGACCAATGGTGTGACGATGCCGCCAGCTTTCATCATTAATCGCAGTGCGCAGGACATCCCAAGACACGCGGAAGGCCCACATCGCCGCGTCGCGACCATGCCCCTGGCCGTCGACGGGCGCTTGAAAGCGGATGCCATAGCCAAAGCGACCAGCGTGAAGATGGGCGGTCCAGTCCCAGGTCGGCCGCTCAACCGATCGATGCGTGGTCACGATGACGCCGACCGAGGCGCCTTCGTCAACGAATGTTCAGCGTGTGTCAGGATCTTCGTGGGATGTTCCGGCGCTGGCGGCGCAAGGCGCGCTCCTTGCTGGGCATGCCATTCCAGTGATAGGACGTCGGCCTTGATCAGGCTGGCATCGACGGCAAACCCCTCGCCTCCGACCAGCCCTCCGCCATGCAGCGCTTGACCGTGATTTCCAAGACCTCGCGCAGCAGATCGCTGTCGCTGAAGCGATCGCGCCGGTTACTTGAGAGTAAGCAGCGTCCCGTTGGCACCTTTGCTGGAGCGGTCTGAGTGCCGATGTTTGAAGCCCCTGAGTGCTCGACACATGACAATTTCAGAGGTCGACCCTCGCGATCTGCCGCCGTCGCGCCAAACTCCGCCATGAGCCGCTCAGTTACGAGTCGCACGGCCAGCATGAGGCCGAGCGGCACCAAAATGAAGTCATCGAGATAGCCGAACATCGGAATGAAATCGGGGATCAGGTCGATTGGCGACAGTGCATAGGCCGCGACACATCGGGCCGTAAGTTTCGCAAGCCACGGTACGCGGGGATCACGCGCTGCGATCCAGAGCGCGAAGACATCCCGCTTGATGGCGCCGGCCCATGATTTTGCTTTTTGGAACCATTCGGCGCGAGGTTCGGTCATCATCGCCCTTCCATCTGCGGAACTATATCACGCTGATCCCGTATTAGGTTTAGTGCCACAATGTCCTGGAGCCGCAATGAACTCGCTTGATATGAGAGCAATTTTTGTGGCGGGGTTCTTGGCTCTGGCAGTTGCGCCGGTTTCGGCGCTTACGGCTGAAGACATAAATTCGGTCAGTTTCAAAAATCGCAACACTCATTCGACAAGAGGACCTGACCCCTTTGTCGTGAAAGCGCAGGCGCTGCTCAGTCGTCGTAGCGTTTCACCGGGCGTGATCGACGGGATCGATGGCGAAAACTTCCGTAAGGCAGTTGCCCAATTGCGCCGCCAAGAACAACTTGGTGAGGGAAATGAGATTGATGAACTGACATGGCTGAAGCTCGGTGGAGAAACCACTAACGACATCGTCACCTCCTACGAAATCACTGCCAAGGACGCGCAGTACGATTTCGCCGACGAAATACCTCGTGACTACGCGAAACAGGCGGAGATGAAGCGTCTTTCCTATACCAGCCCGGAGGAAATGCTCGGCGAACATTTCCACATGAGTGAAACATTTCTCGGTTTGCTCAACCCATCAGCAGATTATTCGAAGGCAGGCAGCAAGATTCAGGTGATGTCGGTAACGCGYRTGCTTCAACCCGGCAGYGCGCAGAGGATCGACGCAGTYAAATCCACGGGCATGGTTTTGGTATTTGGCGCTAACGATGCCGTGCTTGCGAGCTATCCCGCGACTATCGGGAGTGACAACACGCCATCKCCCTCAGGCAGCTACACGGTCGAACGTGTCGCCCGAAATCCGAACTACACGTATGATCCCGAAAAGAACTTTCAGCAGGGCAAAAACGACGAGAAGCTAACACTGCCGCCCGGCCCCAACGGCCCCGTCGGCACAGTCTGGATCGCTCTGTCGAAACCGACCTTTGGCATCCATGGCACGCCCGAGCCCGCTAAGATCAGCAAGACGTCGTCGCATGGCTGTGTCCGGCTAACGAACTGGGATGCCGAGGAACTCGCGACGCTCGTCAAGCCGGGCGTTTCTGTCCGATTTGTGGATTGAAGTATTGAGATCGGTCGGAAAACGACGGCGGGGTCCTGATGTCGGCAGGGCCCTCTTAGCGATTATKCTTGCCGCATCGACGCTCCTGCCTGATCGRAGCGCTGCATTGGAGCCCMGGCGCYGGCCTGGCTCAACGCAGGGCRCTGTTACGATGCCGCCGCCACGACCAACAGAACTTGTGCCGGCAGCCGATGAGCCGTTGCGCTCCTCGGTGACGTCAAATCACTCAACCACATCGACTTGCATTCGGACTTTCGTAGAGCGGGGTGGAATTATCCTTCCGTCACCGCCGACCGAAAGCGTCGGGCTATGTTCAGTCGATGATCCGGTTACATTCCAGCGCATTAGGTTGGCGGGTGATGCGCATGTTCAAGAAACTGGCCCTTATCGGCGCGCTTGTTCTCGTCCCCGCCGCTGCCTTCGCTCAGAATCCCCAGGGTGCTCAGGGCGGCGTTGCTGCCGGCGCAGCCACGGGTGCAGTCGGCGGCGCAATCGTTGGCGGCCCTATCGGCGCGGTTGTCGGCGGYGTCGGTGGAGCAGTCGTCGGCGCYATCATCGGCGACAACACCCCSCGCTTYCAGCAATACGTCGTCACCCAGAAGCGGCCGTCCTACACCTACGCGCRGCCGCTGTCGGTCGGCGTAGAGCTGCCGAGCGACGGCGTGACCTAYTATGAGGTGCCGGCCGAATACGGCGCGACCCAGTAYCGCTACACGGTCGTCAACAATCGYACCGTCCTSGTCGAYCCGCGCACYCGKCGCGTYGTYCAGGTCATCGAGTGAGCCTGCARACGATCGGTCGCAATCACCGCKYYGACTGATCWCGTGTTGATYGCCCGGCGGCAATTYCATTGTCGCCGGGCAATATAATRAGCTCAGMCCGAMCGTATGTATCAAYCCGAGGGCRRCTGCMATGGACGACCGGGCGCATGTRATGTCCGAYGCCGAYTATGAGCRWGCGCGCGTTCGCGTCGAGCAATTGGCCTCCGCAGCCAGCAGTTCGGCGGGAGCAGCTGAGCTTGCMGAAYTTCTTCGCGCCATGCGCGCTTGGGAACAGGTGCGGGATCGAGCAGATGCGATCGGCGAGCGCCCGGCGGGGCTAAGACTGCAGTAAATACTGCCCTGTGAAATGCGACAGATCGTTCAAAAATAGGTCTGGTTCAATCGATGCCCATCTCTCTCATCATACTGATTTCGAGTGTCGCGCTCATTCTTGTATCCATAGGTTATGTCAGCTTTGGCAGCCGCTGAACCATACCTTCCATGCGCTCGCAAGCATCTGGCGACGTCGCGGGAAAAAGCCTGCCACACCGTGGCAGGCTCTATTTTGTGCTCTCAATAAAAGCGCCGGCCATAGCCACGACGCTCGTGACGCCTGCTGCGCGCATACATCGGGGGCCCGCGCCGACGCCCACGGCCCCAGCCAAGGTGTCTGCCACGGTTCCCGCGCTTCCAACCCTTGCCGTTTCGGTTTCCACCCTTTGCGAACTCAGTATCGACGTCGTTGAGCGTGCCTTGGAGCGGGTCGAGTTCCGGCGACGGGCTGATCACCGATGTCGTCGCCGAAGCGTCGGAAGCACCGATGAGGCTAGCGGTGGAGCCGACGGCTACGGCTCCAAACAGGGCGGCTAAAAATGAGCGGCGATCCATGACGGTCCTCCTCCAGCTGAAACCGTGTTGGTTCCATCTGGATAAAACCAATAGCCAGCTCAATTAGTTCCGATACGGCATCGGTGCCCGGCAGCCGGATCGGCTTGGCGGCGCTCCCTTCTCCCCGACGCGCCGATCGTTCGTCAAACCAACGCGCAATGCATATCGGCACGATTTGGAACACCGCACGGGCTTGGCTGCTTTCACTTCACCATGGGTCCAGCGCCGCAACGCGCGGGCGCTGCCAATTCAACCCGAAACGGAACCTGACCTTGAAAAAGATGTCCCGGATGCGCGTAAGAGCCTGGCTGTTGATCGGCACGGTCGTTCCAGCCATCCCTCTTTTGCAGGCAGACGTCGTCGCGGCGACCTCATTCCAGATCGCGCAGGCCCCCACACCCGCTAATGAGGGTTCAGAGCGTCCGCGCCGTAACCATCCGGTCTTGGCCGCCTTGCGCGGTGATCGGCATTTCCCGAACGGTCTGACCTTAAGTCTAGCTTTAAGGTCATGGCGATGGTTCGGGCGGAGGTTCTGGGCGGGATCGAGCGGCGGCGGCGCTGGCACTACGGGGACAAGGTCCGGATCGTCGAGGAGAGTTTCGCTGCTGGCGTGACGGGAGGTGCTTGAGCGCGTCACCCTGTTCAGGGTCGTCCGGCATATCCGCCCCAAGATCGTCTGCCGTGTTTGCGAGGCAATCGCGCAGGCGCCGATGCCGTCCTTGCCGATCGAGCGGGGGGCGGCCGGGTCCTGGATTGCTCGCCCATGTGCTCGTGGCCAAGTATGCCGACCACCTGCCGCTGTATCGCCAGTCCGAGATCTATGCCCGTGAGGGCGTCGAGCTCGACCGTTCCACCCTGGCCGATTGGGTCGGATCGGCGGCCGCGCTGCTGACCCCTCGGGCTGAGGCGATCGGCAAGCATGCCCTCGCCGGACGCGCGCTCCACGCCGACGACACGCCCGTCCCGGTGCTCGCCCCCGGGGTCGGCAAGACCGCCACGGGCCGGCTCTGGGTCTATGTCCGAGACGAGCGCCCCCATGCCGGTGATGCAGCGCCCGCCGTTCTCTATCGCTACACCCCGGATCGGAAGGGCATGCGTCCGCAAGGCCATCTCCAGGGCTTTACCGGTTACCTTCACGCCGACGGCTATGCCGGGTTCGACAAGCTCTATGCCGACAGCCCCGGGAAGCGCGCGGCGATCACCGAGGTCGCCTGCTGGGCTCACGTCCGTCGCAAGGTCTTCGATATCCACAAGGCCAACGCCTCGGCGGTCGCTGTCGAGGCCCTGCGCCGGATCGGCGAGCTCTACCAGGTCGAGGATGCCGTCCGTGCCCGCCCGCTTGACGAACGGTGACGATCACGTCAGGAGCACGCTCTTCCACGGCTTGCCGATCTGCGAAGCTGGCTCGATGCGACGCTGTCCAAGCTGTCGGGCAAGAGCGAACTCGCCAAGGCGATCCGCTACGGCCTGTCACGCTGGCCCGCGCTCACCCGCTATGCTGACCATGGCGATCTGGAGATCGACAACAATGCCGCCGAACGTGCGATCCGGCCGCTCGCCATCGGCCGTAAGAACTGGCTCTTCGCCGGCTCCGACAGCGGCGGCGAGCGCGCCGCCGTCATCTACACCCTGATCGAGAGCGCCAAGCTCAACGGCCTCGATCCTCAGGCCTATCTCCGTAACGTCCTGGCTCTGATCGGCGACCATCCCATCAACCGGATCGGCGATCTCGCGCCTTGGAACTGGCAGACGCCACGAGAGGCCGCTACGCTGGCAGCATGATCTCGGCCGCTTCCCATGTCGATCGCATCGCCTGCATCAAAATCGTGCTCGATCATGTCGAGCCGGCCATCTGGCGGCGCGTCGAGGTTCCCTTGACGACAAGCCTGAGAGGCCTCCACGAGGTTATCCAGGCCGTCATGCTGTTCGAGAACTATCACCTCTTCGACTTCACGATCGAGATCGACGGCCAAAGCAGGCGCTACGGCATCCCCGACCCGGATGGGTGGATCAAGCTCAGCGACGCCAAGAACACCAAGCTCGGGCCGCTGACCGATCGCGGTCTGAAGCGCTTCGCCTACACCTACGACTTCGGCGACAACTGGGAGCACACGCTTACGATCGAGGCTATCAGTGACGCGGATCCCGGCCTCGACTACCCGCGCTTTGTCGACGGCGCCCGCCGCGCTCCGCCGGAAGACGTCGGCGGAATCCCCGGCTTTGAGGAGTTCGTCGAGGCCATGGCCAAGCCCAGACATCCCGAACGCAAGCGCCTGATCGAATGGTACGGACGGGTCTTCGACACAGAGGACATCGACCTTCCCGCCATCAAGGCCAGCATCGCAAAACTGGCCCGGCGCCGCGCGATCGGAAAAGCCGCCTTCGCCAAAAGCCGGCGATCAGAAAGCTAAAAGGGCCGACACCGGACGGTTACTCCGCGCCAGCCTGGACCATCCCGTTCGCCACGCGAAGCACGGCCAGAACGTCCCGCCGGTGCCGAACGCGAGCATGGCGCCCGTCCGACGCCGGTCCCCGGACTGCCTCCAGCCGTCGAGTGGCCCGGCCCACCGCCGACGCCCCAGGTTGCCCCGCGCGCTCCGACGCCGCCTGCGCCGCCTCCGGCCGCGCCTGAACAGCGGCGCGATCCGCAGCCGCGTCCTGTTCCCCCGACCAACAGCGCGCCCAGCCCCGAGGCGCCCGCCCGCCCGGCCGCGCCAGCTGAGACCCCAGCAGTACGTCCCGCACCGGCCGCCCCGCCCGCCGCGGTACCGCCCGCCGCCCCCCACTCAACGGAACGCGCCTACGTCGGATCCGGCTGCCCCACCAGCCGCCGCCCCAGCCCCGCGCACTTCTCCGACACCTCAGGCCGCCCCGACCCCTCAGGCTGCTCCTCCCGCGCCGAGGCCGCCGGCGAGCGGCGCGCCGGGCGTGGTGCCAGGGCAGGCTGCACCTTTGGCCGCACCACTGGCCACAGCTTCCCCACCCGCCCCCGCTCAACGCAGTGCGCCTGCGCAGCAGCCGGTCGTCCCGCCTGCCGCCGGGCCGGCCCCCACTGCGCCAGCCCCTCAGGCCGCTCCCGCAGCGCCTGCCCCACCGACCGCCCCGCAGCCGGCCCAGGTTATGCCCCCGAATGCGCCCCAACTTGCGCCAACTCAGGCTGCCCCGCCTGTACCGGGCCAGCCGCCTGCGCCTGCACCTGACCGACAGGGCCGTCGCGGCGGCATATCGCCGGGCGGCGCGGCCGCCATCGCGATTGGGGCTGGCCTTGTCGGCGGGATCATGGCGACGCAGGGCGCTAACCGGCTCGACGAGGTCAGAAGTCGTCGCGAGGAGCGGCGCGAGGGCGATGTCACAATCATCCGCGAGCCCGGCCGCACAATCATTCGCGATGACGACCGCGTAATCATCCGCCGCGACGAGACGCAGCGCTTCCGCGATCTTGGCATCGACCAGCGGGTCGAGCGCCGCGGCGACGAGACGCGCACGGTTTTCGAACGCCCGGACGGAACACGCATCGTCACCATAACGGATGCGGAGGGCCGACTCCTGCGCCGCACCCGCCAGATTCGCGATGGCGAGGAGTTCGTCATTATCGATAACACCCGCCTCGACCGGCCAAATGACCGATTCTCGGACGAGATCGTCGTGCTGGAGCAGCCGCCGCTTCGCATTCCACGCGATCGCTACATTGTCGATGCCGAACAGGCTGATGAACGCCTGATCTACGAGACGATTATCGCCCCGCCGATCGCCGATCCCGCGCCGCTACACACTGGATGAAGTGCGCTACTCCCCCGATCTTCGCGCCCGCAGGCGCAGCGTCGACATCGACACGGTTACATTCCCGAGCGCATCTTGGGTGGTCGAACCCGCCCAGGCGCAGCGGCTTTCCAAGATCGCGCAATCGATCCGGCAGGCCCTGCAAACCTCGCCCAACGAGGTCGTCCTGGTCGAAGGCCACACGGATGCGGTCGGCGCCGACATCGACAACCTGTCGCTGTCGGACCGCAGGGCCCAGTCGGTGGCGGAAATCTTGACGAAGGATTTTGGGGTGCCGCCAGAAAACCTGACGACGCAGAACTATGGCGAGCAGTATCTCAAGGTAGCCACGCAAGGGGACTCACGAGAAAACCGGCGCGTGACGTTGCGGCGAATTACTCCGCTGCTCAGCGGCAAGAACGGCTGAATTGGGGTGCACCAAACTGAGAAAGGGCCGCAGCGAGCGGCCCTTTTTTAATTCGGCGGGAAAGGAAGCAAGGCTTTCCCCAAGGTGCTGCGTTAGGTTGCGAAACTTCGCGGCGGAGCCGTTCTGCTCAATCGCAGATCCGGATCCGACGCACGATGACTTCGCCATAACGATTGACGCGGCGTTTTGTTACAACTCGACAGTCGTCATGATCTTCCAGAACGACCCGCCGCTCGCGATAACCGCGGCGTTCGGCAAAGCCATAGCGCGCTGCTCATGATAGCGGGGACCGTCGTAACCCGGACTGCCGAAGCCAAATTCGACCTGCACCTGGGATTGAGCGGGGACGCTAAATACAGCGCTCACTGCGACTGCGGCAGTCATCAAGAATGCGCGTAACATCGACTTACTCCCTGAGTTCTTACGCGGGGCTTCAGGATGCCGAGCGCGGGTTATGGAAAAGAGCCCACCCTGATCGGGTGGGCTCCGGCGGAATCAGTCGATGATCTGAACGATCTTGCGGGTCTTCGGCTCGACCAGGACGGTCTTGTCGTTGACCACCGTGTAGCGATATTCGGTCTTGCCGTAGCGCGCGGGAACTTCACGATAGGTGATTGTGTCGGGCAGCGTCGCCCCAACCACCACCTGCTCACGGTAAGTCACCGAGGGTACCTTTTCCTGGGTCACATAGGTCCGGAATTCGGTACGCTGATCGGCAGCGATTCCGCCGGTGATTGCGCCGACTGCTGCGCCCCCCACGGCACCCGCTGCCGCCCCGACGGGGCCGCCGACTATGGCGCCGCCAACAGCGCCTGCACCCGCTCCCGTCACGGCACCCGCAGCGGCGCCGGAGTTCGACTGTGCGAACCCGGTAGCCGGTGCGACCGCCAAGGCTGCAATGATGAAGAAGTTCTTGATCATGGGCTATCTCCTTTTGGTTTCGAATTAATCGATCCCCAGGCCGCTCGAAAAACGACCAGCATGAACAGAAGTTCCATGAATAACCGTTCATAGATAAGGACTTAGATGGGTATCCGCACGCGCCCATGCCACGCTAGCGCGATCGCGTCGATGGCGCGGGGCCATCCGAACCTTGCGCAGCGTCTGCGCGGACGGTTTCGTAACTGCGTTCGCCACGGCAGAAGGTGTCACGGCGTTGGAAGATGCCGCGTCTGTTCAGCAGTCATCCTCCAAGACGACCGATGCGCGTTCGGGCGCTGGATCGTAATGACTCTCACCGTAAGCTTGTTCCTGTAACGCATCGAAACGCTATACGGGTGGTCCTCAATGCCAAGGCGCGGTATGAAGAGGCTCCTTTGCTGGAAGGTCCCCGAGATGAAGACCCCGCTCCTCGCCCTTGCCTTCGCCGCAGGCCTCGGGCTCGCGCCCTCATGGGCCCAGCCCGCCCGGCCCGAAATGGTTCTGCGCGAGACGGTGCGGGGCATGCCGCGTAGCGAGCAGCAGGAAATTCAGGTGCTGACTGCCCGCTTCGCCCCCGGCCAGGCCACGGTGTTCCACACCCATCGCTTCCCCGTCACCGTCTATATCATCGAGGGTGCCTTCACCCTGGAACTGGAAGGCCGCCCGCCGGTGGTAGTCCGGGCGGGCGAATCTTTCGTCGAACCGCCCGGCGTTAGGATGACAGGTTATAATCGCAGCACGACGGAGGGGATCCGGCTGGTGATCTTCTATGTCGGCGATCCGGGGACCCCGTTTCTGGATGTGATCCACTAAGCGGCGCGGCGAAGGATGTCCCGCACCTGCGTCGCGGCAATTCTTTCCTTTCGAGCGGTTTGAACGCCCCTTGAATTGATCTTATCCGCAACAGCTGTCCGAGTGGAATATGCATCACTTCCCCATGCGCTTAGTATAGCGTATCTACTACGCTGACTGTCAGCACGGGCCGTTCTACCGCGCGACAGCGCATACTTGTCGCGAATTCGGTTATTTTGACGCTACCTCGTCGACGTCATCACCCGTATCGTTGCCGGCCATCCCCAGAGCCACCTCGACGACCTGCTGCCGTGGGCATATGCACCCCAGCCGCTTAAGGCCGTGGTCTGAGAACATCGCTTACCCAGAGAGCATCTGGTGTTGGATTCAATCTCTAGCTGCTACAATCTCCAGTCTCTACCGCCGGACAAGTCTGGCGGTGCATAGCTGACCGAAAGGACAAGGCGATGCCAGCGATGTTGAGGCAGGGCAGCAAGGGGCTCGATGTCACCCTGCTTCAAGCGCAGCTCAATCTCGGCATACCCGACAAGAAGCCGCTGGCCCTAGATGGCAAGTTTGGTCCATTGACCAATGCGCGCGTGATCGAATTCCAGAAATCGGCTCAGTTGTCGCCCGACGGCATCGTTGGGCCCAAGACCTGGGCGGCTCTGGCGCTGGTTGCTTCGGGGGCGGACAAGCCGAGCCGCTTCTCCTGCGACAACGGCAGTCCCGACAATGTCGCGAAGGCGGGCACCTTCGCGGCGGCCCTTCGCGGCGGCTCGCTCAACGGCGGCTTTGCTTTCGCGGGAAGGACCGGGGGCGGCGCGACCACGACCTCATCCCTCGTTTCGGTCGCCGGCGTTTCGATTCAGCCGTTCGTCGGCAATCCTCACGAGGCTGCAGCAAGAGCCATTTATGGCAGCAGCCTGCACTACGACCGTATCTTCACCTCCAACAAGACCGGAGGCGGCGGGCGCCCCTTCACGCTGGCAGTGCCCGTGCCGCCGCTGGTGATCGAAGCACTGCCGCTGGGGGGCAATATCGTGATTCTCAACCTTGGCACGACGTTCAGGGAAGTCGACGTCATTCACGAGCTGGCGCACGCTTGGCAGTCGCAGCATCATTCCGCTCCCGCGCAGTACATGGCCAACTGTGTCGCCTGCCAGGCTGCGGCGGTCGCGGCCAACACGAAGCTCGTCGCCGTCGATCCCAGGGTGGTGTTTCGCAAGAACTTCCCGGTCAATGCCCCGTTCTCCGCTTACAACTATCGCCGTGGACTGCCTTTTGCGGCCTATGCCGGCGAACAGATCGCCCAGCAGGTCGAGAAAAACGAGGCCGTCATCCGGACGAAAATTGCCAGCGTCGCGGCCGGCGTTGTCGACAGCGACAACGTCAAATCCCTGAATTCCTTCAACATCTGCATAGAGGATGAAAGGGCGGCCGGTGTCTTTGGCTGACGCAGGATGATCCAGTTTATGCGGCGCATATTTTTTCAGCGGATCGGCCTTGGCTCGGGCCATAGCGGCTACCATTGCGCGCCGAATTCGCTGCGCGGGGTTTTGCCGCATCATGGCCGGCTCATTGTGGCGATAACGCCCCGACCGATGACCAGCCCACCGCCGACATAGATTAGGGGCAGGTCCGCCAGAGCACGAAGGTCGGCAGGGTGACGGGTTGGTCCCGGCAGGGGTACGAGACCGGACCCGCGCTCGCATGCTCTGCTCGGATTTCGAGGGATTGTTCGACGTCACTAAAGGTCTTTACGGACGCGTTCCCAATGAATGACCAGGCTTGGCGTATGGCTAGCCCGCTTTCGTCACAGTAGTATAAGGTGTGATTCGGGGGCCTGGAACTTCGATAAGAAGGGGCTTAGCATGTTAAAGGTAGTTATCGCCGAAAACAGCCCAATGCTCGCGGCACTTTTTGCAGACTACCTTGGCTTGGTAGGCTATGATGTGATCGGTATCGCCGCATCCGTTGAAGACACGATCGGCCTGATTGCGCGGCAACAACCCCACGTCGCAATTATCGATTATCGCCTTGGTGGCGGCCAGCGTGGCACGGATATTCGTCCTTTGCTAAACCCGGCGAGCGCGCCTGCTTTGCTGTACCTCTCAGGCGCGCCGTTGCAAGACACGCTGACCAATCTCGACGGCGAAGGCTTTATTCAAAAGCCCGTGAAGTTGGAAGATCTCGATCGCGCACTGCGGGCGGTCTGGGAGATCAAGACGACCGGTCAGGCCGCACTCGAGCTCGCGCCACTATGC
Organism: Allobosea sp. P2_A10; assembly: GCF_056405115.1. Lineage (NCBI taxonomy): Bacteria > Pseudomonadati > Pseudomonadota > Alphaproteobacteria > Hyphomicrobiales > Alloboseaceae > Allobosea > Allobosea sp. P2_A10. The sequence continues at coordinate 43,631 of NZ_JBFUCS010000031.1, forward strand.
CTGCATCAACTCACGGCTCCAGCAGTACGCACGCTGCGGGCTGGATAACTCTCGCCGCCGCCTCAATGCGCGTCCTCACCTCCATCACAGTGCACCGGGACCTATACCTATCTTGATCAGAGCGTGCGCTCGCGCGCTCTGGCTATCGCCGTTGTGTCAGTCGCAGGCTATTATCCGGTGGTCGCCGGCATCGGCGCTATGCGCACGTCGTGGGTGCCTAAATTCGACGAGACACCGAGCGAACGGGTGCTGGCATTCGTTCCTATGCGCTACTGACGCAGATCGAGATCTTCGCGCATATTGACGCAACCGCCGCCGCGACGGGCCTCCCGATGTGCATCAATCCACCGTAGCCGAAACTAAAGATGGCAGCATTCGTCGACCGCCGTTCTTATCAAACCGCTAAACCCTTCGATGGTGGGCGATCAGGGTGTAACCTGACATGTTCGGGGAGGGGTATTTCTCAGACGTCGCTAGCCGCGAATTCCGAACTCGGCCTCGGCGCCAGCCAGACTGCCGACTAGGAGGCGCACAAGCCGGTTGGCGTAAAGCTCGACCATCGCCGGCCGGCCACCCTCGCCAGCCAGGAAATCGAGCTGCCCGTCGATAAGCAGCGTCGAGAAGCCGTGGGTCACCGACCAGACGAACAGGATCGTGCCAAGATCGGGATCGTCGGCGAAGGAGGGCGGCGGCAGGCACAGCGGATCGTGCCCCTGCACCGCAAGCTGGATCCGCGTCTCGCGCACAAGCAGCCCGAAGGCGCGCGAGGCCGCGCGCTTGAAGTCGGGATCCTCGATATCGAGCTCGCGCTGGCCGAACACGACACGGAACCGCCCGGGCCTCGCCAGCGCCGTATCGAGATAAGCCCGCGCGACGGCGGCCATACGATTTTCGCCCTTCTCATCGGCCTGCCAGGCGGCGGCCTCGATAGCATCCGACAGATCGTCGAAGCCCAACGTCGCGATCGCCGTCAGCAGTCCCGCGAGATTGCCGAAATGATGCGCCGGCGCTGCGGGCGATACGCCGGCTCTGCGGGCGCATTCGCGCAGGGTGAAGCCCGCGATGCCTTTCTCCGCCAGTACCGCTTCCGCCGCCTCGATCATCGCATGGCGTAGATCGCCATGATGATAGCCGCCGCGCGCCTCGACTTTCGCCATTTTCGCCGATCCGTGATCTGAACATCGTCAAAATTATCTTGACGGCGTCAAGATAGATGCCCAGGCCATCAAACGCAACTTAACGGCGTTCAGATGGGGTTCGCCATGCCGCCAATGACTCTTGATGACGCCTTTTCCGTCGCGGGCCAGCTTGCTCTAACCGGCTGGCTGAGTTTGGCGCTGATGCCGCGCTGGCGCGGGGTATCGCACGCACTCGCCGGCTGGATCATCCCCGGCCTGCTGTCGCTGGGCTATCTCGTGCTGATCGCGGTGTCCTGGCGCGACGCGCAAGGTGGGTTCTCTTCGCTCGACGGCGTCGGGAGCCTGTTCCGGTCGCAGCCGATCCTGCTCGCCGGCTGGGTGCACTATCTCGCCTTTGACCTCTTCGTCGGCAACTTGATTTTGCGCCGGTCGCAGGAGGAGCGATTGCCGCATCTGCTGATGGTGCCAATCCTGCTCGCGACCTTCCTGTTCGGGCCTATCGGTTACCTGGCTTTCCGGCTCCTCAAGACGAGTGCCCGAGCCACGCGCGACGATCGCCTAGCGCGGGCGCAAGCCATGCTGCCAGCATGGCTGCGGTCGCTCGAGTTCGAACCGAGGCTGACGGCGGCCGGACTGGCGATGCTGGCTTTGGCCGTTCCCACCGCGCTCGCCTATGCGCTGGACGCGCGCCTGTTCCAGGGCATGAACGTCTGGCTGAAGCCGCTGAAATTCGAGGCTTCGCTTGCGCTCTATCTGCTGACACTGGCCAAATTCCTGCCCCTTACCAGCGGCCGTTTCCAGCGATCCCGGCTCGGCCGCTACGCCGTCTGGGGCGCGATCGTGCCGTCGTTCCTGGAGGTCGCCTATATCGCCTGGCGCGCCTCGCGCGCCGAGGCCTCGCATTTCAACGTCGGCACGGCGCTCGATGCCGCGCTGTACAGCGCAATGGGCATCGGCGCGGTCATGCTGACCCTGGCGGCACCCGTCATCGCCTGGGGCATCGCCCGCAAGGACGCCCCACCGCTGGCACCTGCCCTGCGCTGGTCGATCGTCATCGGACTGGCTCTGACCTTCTTTCTCGGCGGGCTCGAAGGCAGCCTGATGTCGGGTAGCCAGACCGGCCATTTCGTCGGCGCGATCCCCGCCGTGCATGCGACGCTGCCGATCCTGGGCTGGTCGCTGGTGATCGGCGATTTGCGCGTGGCGCATTTCCTTGGCCTGCACGCGCTGCACGTCATCCCGGCCTTCGGGCTGATGGTCTGGCTCGTGACGCGGCACGCTCAGACCGGGACCATCGCGGTCGGCGTCTTCTCGGCAGCCTATGCCTGCGTCACCGCCATGGCCCTGGCTGCGGCGCTGAATGCAAGGCCACTGTTGAGCCTCGGCTGACCCGACGAACCCCCTCTTTTTCTGCAGGCTCGAACGCGCGCCAGTCGCACAGAGGAGATCATACGTTATGTATCACGCAATCGTCCGCCGCCGTGTAGCGAGCACCTTCGCGTCGCTGAGCAACGGTGACTACGAGATCGCACTGGCTGCATGGCCAAAACGTTCGAGCACCGCTTTTCCGGACATCACGCGCTGGGCGGCACGCGGCGCACAAGTGCGGCTATGCGAGCTTGGTTCGAGCGGCTCTACCGTCTCAATCAGAAGCTCGACTTCGAAATTCGCCATATCGCCGTGTCGGGCACACCCTGGAACACGACGGCGGTGGTCGAGTGGCGAGACACTGCAACGCTCGCCAATGGCGCCCCTTATGTGAACCAGGGAGCTCATGTCATAGGGATGCGGTGGGGCAAGGTCGTGACACTTCACGCCTATCTCGACACCGCCATCCTCGCCGAGGCGCTCCTGGGGCTGGCGAAGCCTTGCCGACATCGCGCGAGCAGTCGATGCCCCGTCTGAGGCAGGGCAAGTCGGGTCGCAGACGATCCTGCTTGCCGAGACTTTGCGTGTCGAAGCGCAACTGCTGGATGGCGCGGTCTCAGATCTCATTCGGGACGTTCGGTCATCCTGACCGTCGCGGGCGCCATCTTCAGTCCGATATGCGGTAAGCAGTGCAGATCTCGCGGCGCTTGCTGCCGGGCCTGTGCTCTCCAATGCGCTGCCGCACGTCTGCAGGTATACAAGGCCGACTGCAACAAATCACGCATCCTCGATCGCGAAGAAATCATCTACAAGATGGTTGGCATGCTTTTCGATAAGACCGCGTGCCTCTTCGTCTGACAACGGCAACACGCCGTCGCCTTCGACGTAGCCGCGATCGTCGGGGATGAGCCGACGCCAACGGGTGGCGGCGCCGCCCTCGCCGGCCAGAAAAAACCTGCCCTTCCGTGTCCGGAACAGCTGCGTTCTCTCATACTTCCAGTCACCGCCGGTCCGGGCGATTTCTGCGATCAGTTGGGAGGTTTCCGTATTGTAGCGCAGCCCATCGACCACGCGGTTCAAGATGATATGGTCCATGCAAAATCCGTCCTTTCGTTATGTTGATTGAATACGTCAGAGCGGGCACCGCTTTGGCCACCGATGCCCGCCGGTTCTGAACCGCTCCGGGTTTCCCGGAGGCCATTTCGTTTGGGTCACGCCGCCATGGCTGGCTCGTCCAGCATAGCATAGTAGCGTTCCTCGGCCTCGGCCGGCGGGATGTTGCCGATGGGCTCCAGCAGCCGGCGATTGTTGAACCAGTCGACCCAGGTCAGCGTGGCGAACTCGACGGCCTCGAAGCTTCGCCAAGGTCCGCGCCGGTGGATCAACTCCGCCTTGTAGAGGCCGTTGATCGTCTCGGCGAGAGCGTTGTCGTAGGAGTCGCCGACGCTGCCGACGGAGGGCTCGATGCCGGCTTCGGCGAGGCGCTCGGTGTATCGAATGCTGACGTATTGCGATCCCCTGTCGGAATGATGGACGAGGCCCCCTCGATGGACGGGCCGTCGCTCATGCAGGGCCTGCTCCAGCGCGTCGAGCACGAAGCCGGCGTGTGCGGTCCGGGATACGCGCCAGCCAACAATGCGGCGGGCGTAGGCG
>NZ_JBFUCS010000032.1:0-31642 GCF_056405115.1 Allobosea sp. P2_A10
GATGCTCCACAATCCGCTGGCTGGAGCATCCTTCGAGACGCCGCTCATGAGGCTCCTCAGGATGAGGGCTGTTTTTATCCAATCTTAGAGAATCGGGTCGAGCACGAACGGCTTTTCCGGCACCGTGATGGCGCGGCTGGCCTTGGGCGGCTTGCCGAAGGGGGCACCGCCCGCCGCGATCTGGCCCGCATCCTCGTCGGCGCCGATGTCGCGGTCGGGCAGGTCGATGGCGTTGGTTGCATTCGGCGGCGCTTCCAGCGGGCCCCTGCGACCGCAGGCGGTCAGGCCAAGTCCGATAAGGCCGGCCAGCACGATGGCGCGGCCAAGTTTCAGGCGGGAATGCAGCACGAAAGGAAACCCTCGGACGAAGCGTGACAGGGACTGTAGCGAAAGGAACAGCGGCTTGCGAGCTTTTGCGGGCGATCTAGCAGCCGGGTGCGAAAAGCGCGCCCGTCATGCCCGCTCTTTCGCCAGCCGCTTCAGCCAGCCCCTGGCCTGACGGCGGACATTGACCGGGGCCGTGCCGCCATAGCTGACGCGGCTTTTCACCGATTGCACGACGCCGAGGACCGCGAAGACAGCCTCAGTGATCTGCGGCTCGACCGCCTGCATCTCGGCAAGCGTCAGCTTTTCAAGCCCGATCCCCTTGGCCGAGGCCACGCCGACGAGCTTCCCGGTGACGTGGTGGGCGTCGCGGAACGGCATTTTCAGCACGCGCACCAGCCAATCGGCGAGATCGGTCGCGGTGGCGTAGCCCAGCCCCGCCGCCCGCTTCATCGTCTTCAGGTCGGGCTCCATGTCGCGCACCATGCCGGCCATCGCGGCAAGACACAGCGAGAGCGTCTGCAGCGCGTCGAACGTACCCTCCTTGTCCTCCTGCATGTCCTTGGAATAGGTCAGCGGCAGACCCTTCATCATCGTCAGCATCGCCTGCAGCGCGCCGAACACGCGCCCGGCCTTGCCGCGCACCAGTTCGGCGGCGTCGGGATTGCGCTTCTGCGGCATGATCGACGAGCCGGTCGAGAACTTGTCGGAGAGGCGTACGAAGCCGAATTGCGGCGTCGCCCAGAGCACGATCTCCTCGGCCAGCCGCGACAGATGCATCGCGCAGATCGAGGCCGCCGACAGTGTCTCCAGCACGAAATCGCGGTCGGAAACCGAATCGAGCGAGTTCGCCGTCGGCCGGTCGAAGCCGAGCGCCTTGGCCGTCATGTGACGATCGATCGGGAAGGAGGTGCCCGCCAGCGCGGCCGCGCCCAGCGGGCACTCGTTCAGCCTTGCCCGGGCGTCGCGGACCCGTCCGCGATCGCGCCCGAGCATCTCGACATAGGCCAGGAGATGATGGCCGAAGGTGACAGGCTGCGCCGATTGCAGATGGGTGAAGCCCGGCATCACCGAGCCGGCATGGAGATCGGCCTTCTCAGCCAGCGCCAGCTGGAGATCTGCCATCTGCGCGTCGATCTCGCCCAGCGTATCACGGACCCAGAGCCGCATGTCGGTCGCGACCTGGTCGTTGCGCGAGCGCGCCGTATGCAGGCGGCCGGCGGCGAGTCCGATCCTGTCCTTGAGATTGCTCTCGATGTTCATGTGAACATCCTCGAGCGCGCGCGAGAACGTGAAGCTGCCCGCCTCGATCTCGCTTTCGACCTGCTTGAGTCCGGCTGTGATCGTAGCCACATCGTCGCTGGTCAGGATACCGGTCTTCGCCAGCATGGCCGCATGCGCGAGCGAGCCCGCAATGTCCTGGCGCCACAGGCGCTTGTCGAAATCGATGGAGGCGTTGATCTCCTCCATGAGGGCGTCGGGACCCGTGGCGAAACGTCCACCCCACATTCGATTGCTCACGGCGGTCTTTCCTGCTTTTAGGACGTGACATGACGTCTTGGTCAAAAAAAAGGGCGGCCTTCGGGGTCGTGGCGGTGCTCGGCCTCGGCGGCGTCGCGGTCTTCTACTCCGTCGCGGGCAATGCCGGCAATTCCGCATCGTGCAGCGCAGCGTCCGCCAAGGCCACGACAATGCAGCCGCTGGCGCGAGGCGAGGTCGCGGCTGTCGAGGTCAGCAAGCGCCCGGCCCCGCTGCCGGACCTCGCCTTCACCGGGCCCGACGGCCAGCCGACCACGCTTGCGGCGTTCAGGGGCAAGACCGTGCTGGTCAATCTCTGGGCGACCTGGTGCGCGCCCTGCCTGAAGGAGATGCCGGCGCTCGATGCGCTTCAGGACAGCATGGGCGGACCCGATTTCGCCGTCGTCGCCGTCAACATCGACACGCGCAACCTCGACAAGCCAAGGACCTGGCTCGCGGAAAACAGGATCGGCAAGCTCGCCTATTACGCCGACCCGCAGGCGAAAATCTTCCAGGACCTGCGCGTCGCCAAAAAGATCGAGGGCATGCCGGTGAGCCTGCTGGTCGATCCGGAGGGCTGTGAACTGGCGATGATCCAGGGACCGGCGGACTGGGCGAGCGCCGATGCGAAGGCGCTGATTGGAGCAGCGCTGGGGCGCTGAATTTGCCTCCGCGGGCCCGCTGCTTCATACGTTTCCGGTCATGACCTACTCAATAGGCCTCGCCACCACCTTCCACGACTCCGCCATCGCCATCGTCGACCCCGATGGCCACGTGCTGTTCGCCGAGGCGACCGAGCGCTATCTGCAATACAAGCGCGCGCCCAATTGCGAGCCCGATTCCGCCCCGCGCATGGAAGCGCTGCTCAAGCGCTACATCCCCAAGGACGCGCAGGTCAGGATCGCGACGAGCTGGGGCGAGGATTTCACCGGCTTCCTCGACCAGATGAGCCGGGCCGGCGCGTTCTCGCTCGACGCCCTGCTCAAGCTCTCGCCGGAGCTCAACCGCTCGCTGGTGCCCGAGCGAACCGAGCGCGCGCTGATTGCGTCGCTGCATCTCGGACAGCAAAGCGCCGGGCTCGGCACCCTGCTCGGGCTCGACCGCGCCTTCGGCAAGGCGAACGTCATCGGCCTGAAGCGCTACGGCCACCATCTCAGCCACGCCGCCTATGCCTGCTGGGCTTCTCCCTTCAGCGACGCCGCCTGCCTGGTCGTCGATGGCATGGGCGAGACCGGGGCATCCGCGATCTTCGCGCTGAAGGACGGCCAGATCACCGAGGTGAAGCGCCATCGCGGCCGCGAATCGATCGGCTTCTTTTTCGGCCTCGTCACCRATCTCGCCGGCTTCGATCAGGCCAAGGGCGAGGAATGGAAGATCATGGGGCTCGCCCCCTATGGCAAAACCGACGACGCGCTGATGGCGCTGCTGCGCAAACTCTATCGCATCGAGGGCCACAAGCTTTCCTTCGCCGACATCGAGACAGTGCGTGCTGTCAGCGCCGAGATCCTGCGCTTGCGCCCGCCTGACGCGCTCGATCAGGGCTGGGCCGACCTCGCCCGCTGCGGCCAGGATGTCTTCGCCGAGATGATGGAGCCGCTGCTCGCGGAGGCCGCGACGCTGGTGCCGAGCGAAAACCTTGTACTCGCCGGCGGCTGCGCGCTGAACTCCTCCTTCAACGGCAGGATCGTCGGCAGGCACGGCTTTGCGAATGTCTTCGTGCCCTCCGCGCCGGCCGATGACGGCAATGCCATCGGCGCGGCCTGGCTCGCCCATGCGCAGGCCAATCCCGGCTGGCGCGCGCCAACAGGGCCACTTTCGCCTTATCTCGGCTCGACTGTCTCGACCGAGCCGCTGGAGCGCATGACGGCATGGGAGCCGCGCCTGCGCAAGCTCGCCGCCGACGAGGTCGCGCCCGTCACGGCCCGGCTGCTGGCGGAGGGCAAGCTGGTCGGCTGGGTCCAGGGCAAGGCGGAGTTCGGCCCGCGCTCGCTCGGCAACCGCTCGATCCTCGCCGATCCGCGCCCGGCCGACGCCAAGGACCTGCTCAACGCCAAGGTGAAGTACCGCGAGGCTTTCCGGCCCTTCGCCCCCTCGATCCTGGCCGAGCACGGACCAGACTGGTTCGAGCACTATCAGGACGCGCCCTATATGGAGCGCACTCTTGTCTGGAAGGACGCGGTTCGCATCCGTGTGCCCGCCGTGGTCCACGAAGATGCGACAGGGCGGCTCCAGAGCGTCACGGCGCAGCGCAACCCGCGCTACCACGCGCTGATAAAGGCGTTTTACGATCTGACTGGCGTGCCGGTGCTGCTCAACACCTCCTTCAACATCATGGGCAAGCCGATCCTGCACACGGCCGAGGATGCGATCCTGATGTTCTATACCAGCGGGCTCGATGCGCTGGTGGTCGAGGACTGGCTGCTGGTGAAGTGATCGCCGGGCGTGATCTGATCCAACATCGGTTCATGCTGGTCGAACACGCAACCTTTCGGCATTCTCCGGCCCGAACGGAGGGAACGCGATGCTCGAACTACGCCCGAACTGCGAATGCTGCGACCGCGACCTGCCTTATGACAGCCGCGAGGCGATGATCTGCACCTTCGAATGCACCTTCTGCGCCGACTGCGCGCAGACGCGTTTCAAGGGCATCTGCCCCAATTGCGGCGGCGAGCTGGTGCGCCGGCCGGTCAGGCCGGCGGGAAAGCTCGCAAAAAACCCGCCCTCGAGAGAGCGGGTCTTGAAACCTCATCCGGAATGCACGGCTGCCTGACATGGCAGTTGCGCCGGCTGCGTGCTAGCCAGACGGCATGATCAGCGCGAAGCCGCAATTCTGGATCGTCGCCGGGCCGAACGGCGTCGGCAAGACGACTTATGCATTCCGGCACATCAAGGCCGTTTCCGGCAGCACGCGTTTCGTCAATCTCGACGAGATTTCGCGTGGTCTCTCGCCGCTGGACCCCGGAGCGGAGCAGCAACGGGCCGCGAGGGTCGCCCTTGAGATGACCCGCTCGCTGATCGCGGACAGGAAGCCGTTCTCTATCGAAACGACCTTGTCCGGCAAAACCCATCTCCGGACGATTGCGGCCGCCCGGGAAGCCGGGTTCGCCATCAATCTGTTGTTTTTTCTGGTGGCGTCGCCCGAGGTCTCGCTGTCGCGGATCGCGAGGCGTGTCAGCGAGGGGGGACACGACGTATCGGAAGCCGACGTCCGTCGGCGCTTCGATCGCGCGATCGCCAATCTCCCGATCTATATCGATCAGGCCGATCAGTGGCGGGTTTTCGACAATGCAACGTTGAAGCCGAAGGTCGTGGCCGAGGGACGACGCGGCTGCATCGCGCTCAGCGAGCCGTCGCCGACATTGCCGGCGGCGCTTTGGGCGGCGCTCGAAAAGCTGCCGCCCTGCGCGGAAGCCTGACCCTCAGCTCGCCTGCTTGACCGAGATGCCCTTCTCCTCGAAGAGCGCCTGCAGCTCGCCGGCCTGGAACATCTCGCGGGTGATGTCGCAGCCGCCGATGAACTCGCCCTTGACGTAAAGTTGGGGGATCGTCGGCCAGTTCGAATAAGCCTTGATGCCCTCGCGGATTTCCATGTCCTCGAGCACGTTGACGCCCTTCCACGGCACGCCGAGATAGCCCAGGATCTGGGAGACCTGGCCGGAGAAGCCGCACATCGGGAACTGCGGCGTGCCCTTCATGAAGACCACGACGTCGGCGGACTTCACTTCGGCATCGATGCGGGCGTTGACGTCGGTCATGATCTGATCTCCCGGGGCGGGTTCAAGGCCCGCTGTCAAGGATTGCTGGAATGGTCTCGTTCTAATTCTGGGGAACCGAAGTCGTCAGCGCAAGGGCATGCAGCACGCCGCCCATGTTTCCCTTGAGCGCCGCATAGACCATCTGATGCTGCTGCACCCGGCTCTTGCCGGCAAAGGCGGCCGAGATGACGGTCGCGGAGTAATGGTCGCCGTCACCAGCGAGATCCTTGATCTCGACCGTGGCGTCGGGCAGCGCCGCCTTGATCATCGCCTCGATATCGTGTGCGTCCATCGGCATGGGATTGGCTCCTCAGGCAGCCTTGCCTGACATGTAGTCGGGCAGCCAGGTTTCATGGGCGCTCTTCAGGGCGGAGACAGCGATCGCGGCCTCGCCTGGGAGCGCCAGTGTGTCGCCGCCGGTCATGCCGATCGCCAGCGCGGCAACGCCGGCAGCCTTGGCCTCGTTCAGCACGGCATCGACCGCTCCTTGCGATACCGCGACGAGATAGCGCGCCTGATCCTCGCCGAACAGCACCGCATGGGATGGCCCGGCCGGCAAGGCCGTGACGCTCGCGCCGATGCCGCCCGCCATCGCCATCTCAGCCAGCGCAACGACCAGCCCGCCATCCGACAGATCGTGACAGGTGTTGACTTGGCCGCCCGTGATCAGCCCGCGCACGAAATCGCCGTTCCGGCGCTCGACTGCGAGATCGACCGGCGGCGGCGCGCCGGCTTCCTGGCCGCAGATCGTCGCGAGATAGGCCGACTGACCCAGCCAGCCCGACGTCTCGCCGATAAGCAGGATCGTCTCGCCTTCGGCCTTGAAGGCGATCGTCGCGTGCTTCGTCACATCCGCCAGCACGCCGACGCCGCCGATGGTCGGGGTCGGCAGGATCGAGACGCCGTTGGTCTCGTTGTAGAGCGAGACGTTGCCGGAGACGACGGGGAAGTCGAGCGCGCGGCAGGCCTCGCCGATGCCCCGGATGCAGCCGACGAGCTGGCCCATCACCTCGGGCCGCTCCGGGTTGCCGAAGTTCAGATTATCGGTGACGGCGAGCGGCGTCGCGCCGACCGCCGTCAGATTGCGATACGCTTCCGCCACCGCCTGCTTGCCGCCCTCGAACGGATCGGCCTCGCAATAGCGCGGCGTGACATCCGCGGTCATGGCGAGACCCTTGGGCCCGTCCTCGATCCGGATCAGGCCGGAATCGCCGCCGGGCGTGATCACCGAATTGCCGAGGATCAGCGTGTCGTACTGCTCGGTGATCCAGCGCTTGGAGCAAAGGTCCGGCGAGCCGACGAGCCTGAGCAGCGCGTCCGTGTTCGACATCGGCGGCTTCACGGATGCGGCCTCGATCACCGGCAATTTCGGCGTCTCGACCCAGGGCCGGTCATATTCGGGAGCCTCGTCGCCGAGCTCCTTGATCGGCAGGTCCACCATGGTCTCGCCCTGATGCTTCACGACGAAGCGCAGTGTGTCGGTGGTGTGGCCGACAACGGCGAAATCGAGCCCCCACTTCCTGAAGATCGCTTCGGCCGGCTCCTCATGGCCGGGCTTGATCACCATGAGCATGCGCTCCTGGCTCTCCGACAGCATCATCTCATAGGCGCTCATGCCGTCCTCGCGGCAGGGCACGGCGTCGAGATTGAGCTCGACACCGAGATCGCCCTTGGCGCCCATCTCGACGGCCGAGCAGGTCAGGCCGGCAGCGCCCATGTCCTGGATCGCGTCGACATGGCCGGCCGCCATGATCTCGAGGCAGGCTTCGAGCAAAAGCTTTTCGGCGAAGGGGTCGCCGACCTGCACGGTCGGGCGCTTCTCTTCGGCGCCCTCGCCGAAGGCGGCCGACGCCATGGTCGCGCCATGGATGCCGTCGCGCCCGGTCTTGGAGCCGAGATAGACGATGGCCTTCCCGACGCCCGAGGCCTTGGCATAAAAAATCTCGTCGGCCCGGGCGATGCCGACCGCCATGGCGTTGACCAGAATATTGCCGTCATAGCGCCGATGGAAGCCGGTCGCGCCGCCGACATTGGGCACGCCGAAGGAGTTGCCGTAGCCGCCGATGCCGGCGACGACGCCCGAGACGAGATGGCGCGTGCGCGGATGGTCGGGCGAGCCGAAGCGCAGCGCGTCGAGCACCGCGATCGGGCGCGCGCCCATGGTGAAGACGTCGCGCAGGATGCCGCCGACGCCGGTCGTCGCGCCCTGATAGGGCTCGATGAACGACGGATGGTTGTGGCTCTCCATCTTGAAGACGATCGCGAGACCGTCGCCGATGTCGATCACGCCGGCATTCTCGCCAGGCCCCTGGATCACCCAGGCCGCCTTGGTCGGCAGGGTCTTCAGATGCAGTTTCGAGGATTTGTAGGAGCAGTGCTCGTTCCACATCGCCGAGACGATGCCGAGTTCGGTGATCGTCGGCTCACGCCCGATCAGGTGCAGGAAGCGCTGGTACTCGTCGGGCTTCAGGCCATGCTCGGCCACGAGCTGCGGGGTGATTGCGATGGCGTTGGGAATCACGGGCGCTGGGTTCCTGGCGATCCGGCGGAAGCGGTCTCGGGTCGAGGCAGTCTCGGGTCGAGGCAGTCTCGGGTCGAGGGCGGCATAGCGCGTGTGCGCCCGCGAGACAACGCATGATGGCCTTGCGCGCGCAGCTTTCAGCCGTTCATCGCGTCCAGTGCGGCCCGCAGGCCAGCGGGGATCGGCACCGGCTTCTGCGTCGCCCGCTCGACATAGACATGGGTGAAGCGCCCCTGCGCGGCGGCCAACGCGCCTCCTTCCCGGAAGATGCCGAGCCGGTAGGTCACCGAACTCGAACCGAGCCGCTCGACGCCGAGCCCGACCTCGACGGTCTCGGGAAAGGCGACGCTCTCGAAATAGGTGCAGGTGGTCTCGACCACGAGACCGACGACCGGGCTTTGCGCGACATCGAGAAAGCCCTGCTCGATCAGCCAGGCGTTCACGCCCGTGTCGAACCACGAGTAGTAGACGACATTGTTGACGTGGCCGAACACGTCATTGTCGTGCCAGCGCGTTGGAATCGCGCGAAACAGCGCAAAATCAGCGCGTGACAGCCGCTCCTGACGTCCGCTCATCGCTTGCCCTCCCGTTATTGCCCGGCCTTTTCGCCCATGCCGATCTCCGGCACGCCAAGCGCATCGGCCAGCCGCGTCTTTGCCGAACCGGGCCGCAGCGGCTTCTGCTGGCTCTCATGGGGAGCCCAGCCCGAGAGCCAGACCATCTCGAAACTTGCCCGCAGGCGCCCGTCGGCATCGGCATGGCGCTGGGCGTAAAGTTCCGCCGCGCGCGCCAGCGTGTCCCGACGCATGCCGCGTCGGCTGCGCTGCGTCAGCGCATTCGTCCAGCCCATGGCGCGCAGATCGCGCAACAGGCCGAAGATGTCGCCATAGCGAACGGTCACCAGTTCGCTGTCGACGACCGGCAGGGCAAAGCCGGCCCTCTGCAGCAGCGTGCCCATGTCGCGCAGATCGGCGAAGGGTGCGACGCGGGGGCTCGCGCCGCCCGACGTCTCGGCCTCGGCCTCCAGGAGCACTTGCCGAAGCTCCTGCAGCGTCCGCCCACCGAGCAGGCAGCCGATGAAGAGACCGTCGGGCCGCAAGCTCCGGCGAATCTGGATCAGCGCGCCAGGCAGATCGTTGACGCCATGCAGCGCCAGGAGCGAGACGGCAAGATCGACCGAGCCCTGAGCCAGCGGCAAACGTTCGAGATCGCCGACGACATTCGCGCGCGCACCGGCGGCCTCCGCCATGCGCCAGACCATATCGGCCTTGGCGCGCAGCACCGGTTCCGCAACCGGCAGGGCCGTGCCGAGATCGACAGCAAGGCCGAAGCGCCGCAGCACTGCATCGAGCCGCTCGGCCAGATCCTCAGTCGCCCGCGCAAGCAGGAAATCCGGATAGCCGGCCGCGAGCGCCCGCGACAGCCGAGCACGCCCGAGCGCGCGATCGAAGACGGCGCTGCCCTCGCTCACAGCCTGAAACTCCCGCCGGAAGCGCTCTCAGCGCTCCAGCAGCCGCTCGATCTCGCGGCGCAGTTCGTGGCCGAGATCGCCGCGGTCGAGCGCATAGGCCACGTTTGCCGTGAGGAAGCCGATCTTTGAGCCGGTGTCGTAGATGTCGCCGTCGAAGCGCACCGCATGGAACGGCTCCAGCCGCGACAGCGCGATCATCGAATCGGTCAGCTGGATCTCGCCGCCGGCGCCGGGCTCCTGGTTGGCGAGCAGGTTGAAGATCGTTGGCTGCAGGATGTAGCGGCCGGTGATGTGGAGGTTCGAGGGCGCGGTGCCCTTGGCCGGCTTCTCGACCATTTTCGTGATCTTCGAGACCTTGGCCTTCACATCCTCGACGCCGACGATGCCGTACTGGTGCGTCTGGTCTTCCGGAACGGGCGCGACCGCGATGTGGTTGCCGCCATGCCTGTTGTAGGCGTCCATCATCTCGGCGAGGCAGCCCTTGCCATGCGTATGGTGCAGCATGTCGGGCAGGAGCAGCGCGAATGGCTCGTCGTCACCGATGAGATCGCGGGCGCACCAGACGGCGTGGCCGAGACCGAGCGGCGCCTGCTGACGGGTGAAGCTCGTCGCGCCAGCTGCAGGCAGGTCGGCGAGCAAGGCCTCCAATTCCCTGACCTTGTTGCGCTTGCGCAGCGTGTCGTCGAGCTCATAGGCGAGATCGAAATGGTCCTCGATCACGGCCTTGTTCCGGCCGGTGACGAAGATGAAGTGCTCGATGCCGGCGGCGCGCGCCTCGTCGACGACGTGCTGGACGACCGGCCGATCGACGATCGTCAGCATCTCCTTGGGGATCGCCTTCGTCGCGGGCAGGAAGCGGGTGCCGAGACCGGCGACGGGCAGGACGGCCTTGCGGATGCGTTTCGTCATGGAGGGTCCGTTTCGGGCGCGGCGGGCTTTTCCGACCTGCGGCGTTTCGGGGATGGAGGAAGCAACCGACTGCGGCCCCGACGCAGAGAGTCGACGGCTTCCCATAGCAGAACGAGCTTGAGAACCCGTCAACGCTTTTTGCGTAAGGCTGGTTCCTTCTATCTCCCTCTGGAGAGGCGACCATGGCGATTCTGGTTTCTGGCGGCGCAGGCTATATCGGCAGTCACATGGTGCTTGCGCTGCTCGACGCCGGCGAGGAGGTCGTGGTGCTCGACGATCTCTCGACCGGCTTCTGGTGGGCGGTGCCGAAGGAGGCGACCTTCGTTCAGGGCGACATGGGCGACCAGGCGCTGGTCGAGCGCGTCATCGCCGAACACGGCATCACCGCGATCGCCCATTTCGCCGCGAGGATCGTGGTTCCCGACTCCGTCGCCGATCCGCTGGGCTACTACCTCAACAACACTGTCAAGACGCGTGCATTGCTGGAAAGCGCCGTGCGCGGCGGCGTGAAGCAGATCATCTTCTCGTCGACGGCGGCCGTCTATGGCGAACCCGCGATCTCGCCGGTGCCCGAGGACATCGCGCTGAACCCGATCAACCCCTATGGCCGCTCCAAGCTGATGAGCGAGTGGATGCTCGCCGACACCGCCCGCGCCCATGGCCTGGCCTATGTCGCCTTGCGCTATTTCAACGTCGCCGGCGCCGATCCCAGAGGCCGCTCGGGCCAGTCCTCGCCCAACGCCACCCATCTGATCAAGGTCGCGAGCCAGGCCGCGCTCGGCCAGCGCGCCGGGCTCGAAATCTTCGGCACGGATTATCCGACGCCTGACGGCACCTGCGTGCGCGACTACATCCACGTGACCGATCTCGCCCGCGCCCATCTGGCGGCGCTCGACCATCTGCGCAACGGGGGCGGCAGCCTGACGCTGAATTGCGGCTATGGCCGGGGCTATTCTGTCAATCAGGTCGCCGATGTCGTGAAACAGGTCTCTGGCGTCGATTTTCCGGTGAAGCTTTCACCAAGGCGCGCCGGCGATCCGGCATCGCTGATCGCCAAGGCCGACCGAATCCGCAGCGAGCTCGGCTGGAAGCCGGAGCATGACGACCTCGAAGAGATCGTCCGCCAGGCGCTCGCCTGGGAGGAAAGCCTGAAGACAAGGAACGCGGTGTAGGGCCGACTCAGCGAATCAGTTCGAGCGTGACGCCAGCGGCCTCGGCAATGTCAGGCCAGCGGCGTTCGGCGGTCAGGATCGGACGATTGAGCCGCTTGCCGAGAGCCAGACAATAGCGATCACCCAACGATAGACCGCCCTTGAGTGTGAGCGGGCGAAGCATCCCGGCATCGAAGGATAGATCAATATCCGCCAAGACGATTTCGATCGCCAAGGGAGCGATCATCTCCTTGATGGCAGTCAAGGAACTTCCGCGTTTCGCATAGACGCTGACGACCTCGGCGAGATTGATGCTGACCATGAAGGCGTGTTCCGCACGTGCCATCACCTCCTCCGCACCCGGCTCGTCGAGCAGAAGTGCCAGCAGCGCGGAGGCATCGAGGACTGGGCGGCTCACTCCAGAACTGCGGCTTCGCGCCTCTCCGCGAGAAAGTCGTCGACCGTCACCTTCTCCTTACCCGCGAGAAGCTGACGGCTCATAGCCTGCGCCCGCGCGACGGCCTCGGTAAACGACTGCGAAGGTGCCGTATGTTCAATCTCCTCCACGAGGACGTGGCGGTGTCGATCGGTGGTCCGCTTCTGTCGGACGCCGATCATTGAACCGGCGCGGTCGATCTGCTTGGCACGCGCTTTCACGACCTCGCACTCCCTTGCCGCGATGGTGAGTTCTCAGACTAAGGTAATATCGCCAGGAACGCCAGATATGCGGCCGTTTGACCACCTGACCGATCCGTAGTGCTTGCGGTCCAGCTTTTCCCATCGCCGCCCAACTTTAACCCATGATTAAGCTTGTTCGGGCGCAGTGTCGGTCGCATCATCGGCCCGCCCCGCGCCTTCACGAGGTTTTCCCATGCGCCTGTCCGTCATCGCCTCTGTGGCGCTGTTGAGCCTTGCGCCGGCCTTCGCCCAGACCACCGGCTCGATCAACGCCAAGCCTGCAGCCGCCAAAGCCGCCGCCGCCTCGTTCGACTCCTTCCTCAAAGGCCTCTGGCCGCTGGCGCAGGCGCGCGGCATTTCGCGGGCGACCTTCGATGCAGCCTTTCGCGGCGTTACGCCCGATCCCTCGATCGTCGCGCTGACCAGGAAGCAATCGGAATTCACAGCTCCGATCTGGGGCTATCTCAACAGTGCGCTCGGCGGCACGCGCATCCCGCGCGGACGCGACGCCGCCGCCGACAACGCCGCCGTGCTGGCGCAGGTCGAGGCGCGCTACGGGGTCCCCAGGGAGATCGTGCTCGGCATCTGGGGCATGGAAACCAATTACGGCTCGTTCAAGGGCGACAAGGATACGATCCGCTCGCTCGCGACGCTGGCGCAGCTCCGCTATCGCGGCGACTTCTTCCGCGACGAACTCCTGACTGCGCTGGAGCTGATCGAGAAGGGCCATGTCGAGCGCCGCGAACTGCGCGGCTCCTGGGCCGGCGCCATGGGCCACACCCAGTTCATGCCGTCGAGCTACATGAAATACGCCGTCGACTGGACCGGCGACGGCCATGCCGACATCTGGACCTCGACGCCGGACGCGCTCGCCTCCACCGCCAACTACCTCAGGGGCTATGGCTGGGTTCCCGGCCTGCCCTGGGGCATCGAGGTGACGCTGCCCGAGGGCTTCGACCACAAGCTCAACAAGACGAGCTTCCAGTCCTTCTCGTCGGCCGGGATCCGGCGCGCCGACGGCCGCGCCCTGCCCTCCTCCGGCGAGGCCCGGCTGTTCTACCCCGCCGGCCATCGCGGCCCGGTCATGCTGCTGACCGAGAATTTCGACGTCATCAAGAAATACAATTCGTCGGATGCCTATGCGCTGGCCGTCGGCCATCTCGGCGACCGCATCATGGGCCGCCCGGCGATTCAGGCCGACTGGCCGGTGCAGGCGCCGCGCCTCGACAGGGCCGGGCTCCAGGACGTCCAGCGCCGGCTCAAGGCGGCAGGCCTCTACAATCACGAAGCCGACGGGCGCATCGGCACCGTCACGCGCGAGGCGGTCCGGCAGTATCAGCTCCGCAACGGCGAGATCGCCGATGGCTACCCGACGCCGGCGCTGCTCGCGAAGATGCGCACACGCTGACTCCGGTTCGATTTCGCGCTATATGAGGCCACGCGTGCCAACGGCAGCGCGCGGAAGCGAGAGCCGATGCGATTGCGCTCCCTCATCATGGTTCTGGGCGCCGCCTGCCTCCTGTTGCTGACAGGCGGGCCGTCTTCGCTTGCCCAGAACGCCGGGCAGCCGCAGCAGCGCAGCCTCTTTTCGCTCTTCTGGCAGCAGCCCCCGCCACAGCCTGCGGCCGCGCCCAAACGTCAGCGCGTCACCGCGCCCGTCGTCCGCCGCCGCGCTCCCGTCGTCGTGGTGCGCGACGACCCGGTCATTCCGAAGGTCGACGTCGCCCACCATGTCCTGGTCATGGGAGATTCTCTGGGCGAACTGCTGGCCGGCGGTCTCGACGACGCCCTGAACAACCGGCAGGACGTCGCGGTGATCCGCAAGGCCAAGGCCGATACCGGGCTCGTCCGGACCGATTTCTACGACTGGCCCAAGGTCGCGGCCGAACTGCTCGCCAGCGACGCCAAGGTCAGCGTCGGCGTGATGCTGCTGGGCCTGAACGACCGGCAGGCCATCCGCGAGGGCGACACCGTCCATGAGCCGCTCAGCCCGCGCTGGAGCGAACTCTACCGGACGCGCATCGACGCGGTCGCCAACGCCTTCGCATCGAAGCGCATCCCGCTGATCTGGGTTGGCGCTCCCCCGGTCCAGAACCCCAAGCTCTCGGTCGACTTCGTGACCTTCAACGAGATGTACCGCCAGCAGGTCGAGAAGGCCGGCGGGCAATATGTCGATCTCTGGGGCGGCTTCGTCGATTCGGAGAACCGCTATGCGGCGATGGGGCCAGACGTCTCCGGCCAGACGATGCGGCTGCGCCTCGGCGACGGCGTACATTTCACCTCGGCCGGCAGCCGCAAGGCGGCGCATTTCGTCGACGTGCTGATCCGGCGGCTGATCGAGGCCCAGCCGGTGCAGGATGTCATCGCCCTGCCGGTCTCGCCCGATACCGGCGCACCCTTGGCGCCCGAGCTGCAGGCCGGCGGCATCGCGCGCCTGATCGACGAGATGGTCGGCAACCTGCCCGCCACCCTCAGCCTGCCGGCCGCGCTGCAGGTAAGGCCGCTCGCAGGACCGATCCTGCCACTGACCGCGCTGGCCGCGCCTGGAGACAAGACGCTGCTCGCCTCGATCACCGAGGCGCGCGGACATGGCGAGATCGCGGTCCAGCTCGACCGCATCTTCGGCGAAGGCATCGCGCCTGAACCCAAACCGGGCCGTCTCGACGACTATCGCTGGCCGAAATAAAAAGCTCGATGCCAAGCCCGAGCTGAGGCTGCTGCGACATTCGCTCCGGTCAGTCGGCTGGCGCGGCTGTCGAGAACCGGAGCGCAGCGGGCTTACCGCCCGTGAGCACCGGAAGCGCGGACAGCCGCGTCAGACGGCCGCCGGAGCAGAATGTCGCGACAGCCTCAACGCGGCAGGATCTCAACACGGCAAGATCTCAACGCGGTAGGATCGTCTCGCCCATCAGCTGCTTGTCGATCGCATGCGCCATCTGGCGACCTTCGCGGATCGCCCAGACCACCAGTGACTGGCCGCGCCGCATGTCGCCGGCGGCGAAGACCTTCTCGACCGAGGTCTTGTAGGCGAGCGTGTTGGCCTCGACATTGCCGCGCCGGTCGATGGTGACGCCGAGCTTTTCGATCAGCCCCTCATGCACGGGCGAGACGAAGCCCATGGCGAGCAGCACGAGATCGGCCTTGAGATCGAACTCGGTGCCCTCGATCGGCTTGAACTGGCCGTCGACCTTGGCGCAGCGCAGCTTGCGGACATGGCCGTTCTCGCCGGTGAACCTGACCGTGCCGATGGCGAAGTCGCGTTCCGCGCCTTCCTCATGGCTCGACGAGGTCCGCAGCTTCAGGGGCCAGTTCGGCCAGGTCAGCTGCTTGTTCTCCTTGGCTGGGGGCTCCGGCATGATCTCGATCTGCGTCACCGAGAGCGCGCCCTGGCGCACGGAGGTGCCGATGCAGTCGGAGCCGGTGTCGCCGCCGCCGATGACGACGACATGCTTGCCCGAGGCGAGGATCGGCCGCGAATTCGCCGATGTCGCCGGCTCGCCGCCATTGCGCCGGTTCTGCTGCGGCAGGAAATCCATGGCGAACTGGATGCCGTCGAGATCGCGGCCCTCGATGGGCAGGTCGCGCGGCTTCTCGGCGCCGCCGGTCAGGCCGACGGCGTCATATTGCGCCAGAAGCTCGGCGGGATCGATGTCGACGCCGACATTGACGCCGTAATGGAAGACGACGCCCTCGGCCTCCATCTGCTGGACGCGGCGCTCGACATGGGACTTCTCCATCTTGAAGTCCGGGATGCCGTAGCGCAGCAGGCCGCCGGCCTTGGCCTGACGCTCGTAGAGATGCACCTCGTGGCCGACGCGCGCGAGTTGCTGAGCGGCTGCGAGCCCCGCCGGTCCCGAGCCGATGATGGCGATCTTCCGGCCGGTCTTCACCTTGGCGGGTTCGGGCACGATCCAGCCCTCGAGCCAGCCCTTGTCGACGATGGCGCATTCGATCGACTTGATCGTGACCGGCGTATCCTCGAGGTTCAGCGTGCAGGACGCCTCGCAAGGGGCGGGGCAGACGCGGCCAGTGAACTCCGGGAAGTTGTTGGTCGAGTGCAGGTTGGTCAGGGCCTCGCGCCACTTGTCGTTGTAGACGAGGTCGTTCCAGTCCGGGATCTGATTGTTCACCGGGCAGCCATTATGGCAGTAGGGAATGCCGCAATTCATGCAGCGCGCCGCCTGGTCGCGCGTCGCCTCCGCGCCGAGCGGGATCACGAACTCCTTGTAGTTCCTGATCCGGTCTGACGCGGGAAGATACTTCCGGTCGCGCCGGTCGATCTCGAGGAAGCCTGTTACCTTGCCCATCGATCCTACTCCGCCGCCACCGACATGCCGGCCTGAGCCTGCTCGATTTCCTGAAGCGCCCGCCGGTACTCGACCGGCATGACCTTGACGAATTTGGGCAGGTAGTCCGCCCAGTTGTCGAGAATGTTCTTCGCCCGCGCCGAGCCGGTATAGCGGTGATGATCCGCCACGAGCTGGTGCAGCCTCTCGCCGTCATAGCCGGACATGTTGGCCATCACGTCGATGCGGCCCTTGAACTCCATGTCGCCGCCATGGTGATAGAGGCGCTGCGTCAGCTCCTCCTCCTCCGGCACCGGCTCGAGATCGACCATCGAGAGGTTGCAGCGCTTGGCGAAGCTCTTGTCCTCGTCCAGCACATAGGCGATGCCGCCCGACATGCCGGCCGCGAAGTTGCGGCCGGTCTGGCCGAGCACGACGACGACGCCGCCGGTCATGTACTCGCAGCCATGATCGCCGGTGCCCTCGACCACCGCGATCGCGCCGGAATTGCGCACGGCGAAGCGCTCGCCCGCGACGCCGCTGAAATAGCATTCGCCCGAGATCGCGCCATACATCACGGTGTTGCCGACGATGATCGAGTCTGCCGCCGGCGTGCGCGAATCGGGAGCCGGCTTGATGATCAGCTTGCCGCCCGACAGGCCCTTGCCGACATAGTCGTTGGCCTGGCCGGTGAGTTCGAGCGTCACGCCGTTGACGACCCAGGCGCCGAAGCTCTGGCCGGCGGTGCCGGTGAGCTTCACCGTGATCGTGTCCTGCGGCAGCCCGGCATAGCCATAGCGCTTGGCGACCTGGCCCGAGAGCATCGCGCCGGTCGAGCGGTCGACGTTCTTGATCGCGCTCTCGATCACGACCTTTTCACCGCGTTCGAGCGCGCCCTGCGACTTCGCGATCAAAGTGCGGTCGAGCACCGTGTCGATCGGATGCTTCTGCAGTTCGACATGGCGAACCGCCACTTCGGGGCCGACATCGGGCTTGTGGAAGATGCGGGTGAAATCGAGCCCCTTGGCCTTCCAGTGGTCAATCGCCTGCTTCTTGTCGAGCCATTCGGAGCGGCCGACGAGATCGTCGAACTTGGCGACGCCGAGAGAAGCCATGATCTCGCGCACGTCCTCGGCGAGGAAGAAGAAGAAGTTGATGACGTGCTCGGGCTGCCCCTTGAAACGCTTGCGCAGGACGGGGTCCTGCGTCGCGACGCCTACGGGGCAGGTGTTGAGATGGCACTTGCGCATCATGATGCAGCCGGCCGCGATCAGCGGCGCGGTCGCAAAGCCGAACTCGTCGGCGCCCAGAAGCGCGCCGATAACGATGTCGCGCCCGGTGCGCAGGCCGCCATCGACCTGCAGCGCGATGCGGCCGCGCAGCTTGTTCATCACCAGGATCTGGTGGGTTTCGGCAAGGCCGATCTCCCAGGGCGACCCTGCATGCTTGATCGAGGTGAGCGGCGACGCGCCGGTGCCGCCCTCATAGCCGGAGATGGTGATGTGGTCGGCGCGCGCCTTGGCGACGCCGGCCGCGACCGTGCCGACCCCGAGCTCGGAGACGAGCTTCACCGAGACGTCGGCGTCGGGATTGACGTTCTTCAGGTCGAAGATGAGCTGGGCGATATCCTCGATCGAATAGATGTCGTGATGCGGCGGCGGCGAGATCAGGCCGACGCCAGGCGTCGAATGCCTGACCTTGGCGATGCGGGCATCGACCTTGTGGCCGGGCAACTGGCCACCCTCGCCGGGCTTGGCGCCCTGCGAGATCTTGATCTGCATCATCGCCGAGTTGACGAGATATTCCGTCGTGACGCCGAAGCGGCCCGACGCGACCTGCTTGATCGCCGAGCGCATCGAGCGCCCGTCGGCCATCGGCACGAAGCGTTCCGGCTCCTCGCCACCCTCGCCGGTGTTGGACTTGCCGCCGATCTGGTTCATCGCGATGGCGAGCGTCGAATGCGCCTCGTGGCTGATCGAGCCGAAGGACATCGCGCCGGTCGAGAAGCGCTTGACGATGGAGACGGCCGATTCGACCTCTTCGATCGGGATCGGCGTCGAACCGATCCCGGCAGCATCCTTGATCGCAAACAGCCCGCGGATCGTCGAGAAGCGCTGGCTCTGGTCGTTCACCAGCTCGGCATAGGCCTTGTACTTGTCCAGCGCATTGCCGCGCACCGCGTGCTGCAGCAAGGAGATGTTTTCCGGCGTCCAGGCGTGATCCTCGCCGCGCAGGCGGAAGGCGTATTCGCCACCGATGTCGAGCGCGTCGCGATAGACCGGCGAGTCGCCAAAGGCGTCGCGATGACGGCGCACCGTCTCCTCGGCGATCTCGGGCAGTCCGACGCCCTCGATCGACGAGATCGTGCCGGTGAAATAGGTCTCGATCAGGTCCGAGCGCAGCCCGACCGCGTCGAATATCTGCGCGCCGCAATAGGACTGGTAGGTCGAGATGCCCATCTTGGACATGACCTTGAGCATGCCCTTGCCGACCGATTTGATGAAGCGCTTCACCACCTCGTAGCGGTCGACCTCCCTGGGGAACTCCCCAGCCTCATAGAGCGCTTCGAGCGTCTCGAAGGCGAGATAGGGGTTGATCGCCTCGGCGCCGAAGCCGGCGAGGCAGGCGAAATGATGGATCTCGCGCGGCTCACCCGATTCCAGCACGAGGCCGACCGAGGTGCGCAGACCCTTGCGGATCAGGTGATGGTGCACGGCGGCCGTCGCCAGCAGCGCCGGGATCGGGATGCGCTCGGCCGAGACCTGCCGGTCCGACAGGATGATGATGTTGTAGCCGCCATGGACGGCAGCCTCGGCGCGCTCGCAGAGCCGCTCGATCGCGCCCTCCATGCCGGCCGCGCCCTCGCGCGCCGGATAGGTGACGTCGATCGTCTTGGTGTCGAAGCGATCCTCGTAATGACCGATGCAGCGGATTTTCTCGAGATCGTCATTGGTCAGGATCGGCTGGCGCACCTCCAGCCGCTTGCGACGCGAGGTGCCCTCGAGATCGAGGATATTGGGGCGCGGTCCGATGAAGGAGAGCAGGCTCATCACCAGCTCTTCGCGGATCGGGTCGATCGGCGGGTTCGTCACCTGCGCGAAGTTCTGCTTGAAATAGGTGTAGAGCAGCTTCGACTTCGACGAGAGCGCCGAGATCGGCGTGTCCGTCCCCATCGAGCCGACGGCTTCCTGGCCGGTCACGGCCATGGGCGCCATCAGGATCTTGGTGTCTTCCTGGGTGTAGCCGAAGGCCTGCTGGCGATCGAGCAGCGGCACATCGGTGCGCTGGGCACGCGCCTCGACCGGCGGCAGCTCCTCCAGCACGATCTGGGTGCGCTTCAGCCAGTCCTTGTAGGGATTGGCGAGACACAAGGAGGTCTTGATCTCGTCATCGCCGATGATGCGACCCTGTTCGAGGTCGATCAGCAGCATCTTGCCGGGCTGGAGCCGCCACTTCTGGACGATGCGCTCCTCCGGGATCGGCAGCACGCCGAACTCGGACGCCAGCACCACGAGCCCGTCATCGGTGACGAGATAGCGCGCCGGCCGCAGGCCGTTGCGGTCGAGCGTCGCGCCGATCTGGCGGCCGTCGGTAAAGGCGATCGCGGCGGGCCCGTCCCAGGGCTCCATCAGCGCGGCGTGATATTCGTAGAAGGCGCGCCGCTCCTCATCCATCAGCGGATTGCCGTTCCAGGCCTCTGGAACAAGCATCATCATCGCGTGCGCCAGCGAATAGCCGCCCTGGACCAGGAATTCGAGCGCATTGTCGAAGCAGGCGGTGTCGGACTGACCCTCATAGGAGATCGGCCAGAGCTTCGAGATATCGGGCCCAAACAGCTCGGAATCGACCGAGGCCTGCCGCGCCGCCATCCAGTTGACGTTGCCGCGCAGCGTGTTGATCTCGCCGTTATGGGCGACCATCCGGTAGGGATGGGCGAGCCGCCAGGACGGGAAGGTGTTGGTGGCGAAGCGCTGATGGACGAGCGCGAGCGCGCTGACGAAGCGCTCGTCGGTCAAATCCTTGAAATAGGTGCCGAGCTGATTGACCAGCACCATGCCCTTGTAGACGACGGTGCGGCACGACATCGAGACCGGGTAATAGGTTGCGGTCGCCCGATCCTGGCGCTTGTAGACCTTGTTGGAGACCGACTTTCTCAGGACATAGACCTTGCGCTCGAAATCGTCCTCGTCGGCGATGTCGGCCGGACGGCCGACGAAGAGCTGGCGATGGGTCGGTTCGCTTTCCTTGACCGCCTCGCCGAGATCGGACGAATCGACCGGCACGTCGCGCCAGCCGAGAAAGATGAGGCCCTCCTCGGCAACCGCCTGGGCGACGATCTCCTCGACCTCGGCGCGCGTCGCTGCATCCTGCGGCATGAAGAACTGGCCGACGGCATAGTGCCCCGCCGCCGGCAGATCGATGCCGAGCCGGGCGCATTCGTCGACGAAGAAACCGTGCGGGATCTGGGTCAGGATGCCGCAGCCGTCGCCGAGCTTGGGATCGGCCCCGACGGCGCCGCGATGGTCGAGGTTGTGCAGGATCTGCAGGCCCTGCTGGACGATCGCGTGGGTCTTGCGGTTCTTCATGTCGGCGATGAAGCCGACGCCGCAGGAATCCTTCTCATAGGACGGGTCGTAGAGGCCCTGGCGCTCCGGCATCGCCGGATCGCGCACCGCCGGGAAGCTCGCGGCGAATTCCGCCACGCTCGACTTGCTGGTTTCGCTCATCGTCAAACCCCGCTTCACGCTGCCTGCCAGCTTCCGCCGACAGCCGCCCTAGAGTCCACATCATCCTTCGCGACACCGGCCCGGCCGCAAAACCCCGAAAGGGCCAGCAGCAAGGATGGGGCCAACAAGGCCGTCTTTCGTCCGGAGGGGCTTGCGCTGTCTGAGGGGCGCCCGCGTCCTCCGCAGGCGTCCGGGGCTCGTCGCCCGTCGCGCCTGTCTAGGCCGCCGCTTTGCGGGCGGCGTGCGTACGATTGGTTTTGGCGTTTTTGGCCGTCCCCCTCGTCATCCGTCCGCTCCGTTGCGCTCGTCCGGCCCAAGCTGTTGAAACTCGGGGCGGCGCGGTGAAAATGGGACAGCAACACTGTCCTATTGCGATGAATTTGCCAGAATTCCAATCTGCGCACAAGCGGTGATTTTCGCCAGCGACGAAATTTAATTGCGATATCGATTTCGGGCGCGACATTTGTGAAACGAAAGCATGGCGAGACCGCACACATCTTGCCGCATCCCCGGTCGCCCGCCTTGCACCTCGCCTTCGGGAAATGCCGCCCTAAATCGACGGCTGCCGATCCGTCGCGGGGGGACCGCATGCCGCTCATTATCGTGCCCGTCTATGCGGGCCTGATCGCCCTGCTGTTCGTCTGGCTCTCGCTGCGCGTGATTGGAGCCCGGCGGATTGGCCGGGTCGCCATCGGCGTCGGCGACGACCGGCTACTCGAGCGCCGGGTTCGCGCCCATGGCAACTTGGCGGAGTATGCCCCGTTGACGCTGCTCCTGCTCGCCATGGCGGAAGCACAGGGGCGGCCCGGCTGGCTGCTGCACGCACTTTGCACCGTACTGCTGGCGGGCCGCGCCCTCCATGCCTACGGCGTGTCCAATCCCGACGAGGACTTCCGCTTTCGCGTCGGCGGCATGGGCGCAACCCTGACAGTGACCATCGCAAGCGCAGTGCTCCTGATCGTCGGGCCGCTCATGCGTTGAAAGCGGGGCCTGCCGCCTTGGCAGCCGGGCAGCGCCCCGCTAACGCTCCGGCATGAACTTTATCAGCGACAACACCGCCGGCGCGAGCGCCCCCGTCATGGCCGCCATCGCCGCCGCCAATGACGGCGCGGCCTCCGCCTATGGAACCGACGCCTGGACCAGCCGCGTCGAGGCGCTTTTTGCGGAGATCTTCGAGCGCGAGGTCGCGGTCTTCCTCGTCACCAGTGGTACGGCGGCGAATTCGCTGGCGCTTGCCAGCGTCGTCCGGCCCTGGGGCGCGGTGCTGACCCATGAGGAAAGCCATGTCGCCGACGACGAATGCGGCGCGCCGGAGTTCTTCAGCGACGGCGCCAAGCTCGTCGGCCTGCCCGGCGTCGGCAACAGGATTTCGCCCGCGCTGGTGACGCAGGCGCTGGCGCGGATGCGCGAGGGCGCGCTGCATCAGGTCCAGCCGCAGGCGATCTCGATCACGCAGGCGACCGAATGCGGCATGATCTATACGCCAGACGAAGTTCGCGCCCTGAAGGACGCAGGTTCACCACGCGGCCTGACCCTGCACATGGACGGCGCGCGCTTCGCCAACGCCCTCGTGACACTCGGCTGCACCCCCGCCGAAATCACCTGGAAGGCGGGCGTCGACGTGCTCTCCTTCGGCGGCACCAAGAATGGCGCCTGGGCGGCGGAGGCCGTGATCTTCTTCGATCCGGCGCAGGCTGTGGAGATGAAATGGCGTCGCAAGCGCGCCGGCCACACCCTCTCAAAAGGCCGGCTGATCGGCGCGCAGTTCGAGGGCCTGCTGGCGAACGGTCACTGGCTCGACCTCGCCCGCCACGCCAACGCGATGGCGGCGCGCCTCGCAGACGCGCTGACAACGCAAGGCGTCCCCCTCGCCTGGCCGCGTCAGGCCAATGAAGTGTTTCCAATTCTTTCCCCCGCGCTTCAGCAGGCGCTGAAACAGGCCGGCGTCGCCCATCTGACATGGTCGCAGACCGCCCTTTCGAAGGACGCGGTTCTCGCCGAAGACGACATCGTCGGGCGTTTCGTCATGGCGTTCTCGACCCGCGAAACCGATGTCACCCGTCTGATCGAGGTGTTTGCCGGCGCAAAAGCCTGAATTGCGCCCGGAATTGCGCCCCATGCATGCCTCAATCCCTAACGAAGACTGAAGCATCGATTCAGTCGCCGGAGGATGACGACATGGAATTCCGCTCGACCGCGCGAGCGCGTCTGGTTCTGACGGGCCTGGCTGTTGCCGGCGCGCTTGCAGGATCGGCCGGCGCAGCATCGGCGCAGTATTATCTCTACGAGGAGGAGGCGTATCCGCGCGACTACTACCGGCGCTACGTTCCCGTGCCGCCCTCCCCGATCCCGCCCCGCGCCTTGGGCCGCGTCGCCGCGCGCGAATTTGGCCTCGCCCAGATCGACCGGACGGTACGCACCCGCTCCTCCTATATTGTCGACGGCCAGACACTGGAGGGCCGCCGCGAGCGGCTGATCTTCGATGTCTACAGCGGCGACCTCGTCGACCGCATCGTGCTGCAGGGCAAGCCGCGGGGGCTCGCGCCCGTGCCGCGTGTCGCCCGCGTCGATCCCCGCGACGACGAACGCCCGTCGCCTCGCGTCACGCCGCGCCCGCCCGAACGCCCGCCGGTCCTGAAGCCACCGGGTCAGGCGAGCGCGCCGGCCACGATCGTGCCGCCTTCGCCCGCCGCGCCGCCACGCGCCGCCGAGCCGCAAAAGCCGACTGAGGCCAAGCCAGCGACCGCAAGTGCCCCGGCCGCCATCCCCGTCGCGCCGAACCGGCTCCCGGTCCCGACGCCCGGTTCGGTCGATCCCGCGACCGGCGCGCCCAAGCCCCAGCTCGTCAATCCCAACGACGTGCGCGGCACCAGCGAGCCGGAGCGCAAGCCGCCGCTCGCGCGAGCCGACCCCTCCGGCATCACCGTCGCGCCGGTCCAGTTGCCGCCGGTCCAGCTCGAGGATGCGACACCGTCGAAGCCGCGTGCGGAAACGCCTGCCGTCCCCGTCGTGCCGCTGGATTGATCCGGCCGGACGGGCGGCCACCACAAGAAAGGGCGTCCCCGGTTTGCCGGGGACGCCCCATTCGTTTCAGCCGACCGATGACGCGTTACGCGGCCTTGGCTTCGAGCACCTGAGCAGGCTTGGCCCCGCCGATCGCGATCTGGCGCGGCTTCTTGGCCTCGGGAATCTCGCGCACGAGATCGATGTGGAGCAGGCCGTTCTCGAGGCTCGCGCCGGTCACCTGGACATAGTCGGCGAGCTGGAAACGGCGCTCGAAGGCGCGCGCCGCGATGCCCTGATGCAGGACTTCGCGCTTCTCGGCGTTGTCGTTGGCCTGCTTCTCGCCGCGAACGGTGAGCGCGTTTTCCTTGCTCTCGATGGCGAGGTCACCCTCGCCGAAGCCCGCGACCGCGATGGTGATGCGGTAGGCGTTCTCGGCCGTGCGTTCGATGTTGTAGGGCGGATAGCTCGGCGCGGCCTCGCCTGCGCTGGCCTGGTCCAGCAGCGAGAACAGGCGGTCGAAGCCGACGGTGGAGCGATAGAGCGGGGAAAGATCGTAGTGACGCATGGTGTCCTCCAGAGAAGCGACAGTTTGATGCCCAGCCCGCCTCGTCATGAGCGCGGGCCTGGTTTGGTCTGAGCGCAGCCGGTCTAAGGCCTGCGCAGTCATGATCTGGGCGTGTGATTTCGGCTTTTCAAGAGGCCGCCTCGACAGGCATAAGCAGGCTCTGGCGATCGGCTCGATCGCGCCGATTCGGAAATGCCCGCGATGGCCGAGGCCGAACTCTTCGCCCATTCCGACTATCCGGTGCCGGGCCATGGCAAGGTCTGGCTGGCTGCGACCCGCGACGGCGCCGCGATCCGTTTCGCGAGCTGGCGGCCAACGGTGAAGCCGGTGCGCGGCACCGTAGTGGTTGTGCAGGGCCGCGCCGAATTCATCGAGCGCTACAGCGAAACGATCGTCGAACTGCGCCGCCGCGGCTTCCATGTCCTCGCCTTCGACTGGCGCGGCCAGGGCGGCTCGCAGCGCTTCGTCCGGCGCGAGCGCAAGGGCCATGTCGGCCGGCTCGTCCATTACGAGAACGACCTTGCTCTCGCCATGGCGCAGATGCGCGAGAACTTGCCAGCGCCCTATTTCGTGCTGGCGCATTCGATGGGCGCGGCGCTCTGTCTCGATGCGGCGCGGCGAGACGCGTTGCCGGTATCGCGGCTGGTGGCGCTGGCCCCGATGCTGGGGCTCACGATCATCGACCGGCCCGACAGCGCAAGGCGGCTGGCGAGCCTGCTGTTCTGGCTCGGCCTGGGGAAATCCTTCGTGCCCGGTGGCGGCGACACGGCGATCGCGACGAAA
Source organism: Allobosea sp. P2_A10 (assembly GCF_056405115.1). Taxonomy (NCBI): domain Bacteria; kingdom Pseudomonadati; phylum Pseudomonadota; class Alphaproteobacteria; order Hyphomicrobiales; family Alloboseaceae; genus Allobosea; species Allobosea sp. P2_A10. The sequence continues at coordinate 25,695 of NZ_JBFUCS010000032.1, forward strand.
CCCTTCGAGGGCAACCGCCTGACCGGCGACGCCGCGCGCTACCAGCGCAACAGTGCGCTGTCGGCCGCCGCGCGCCAGCTTTCGGTCGGCGACCCGACGATCGGCTGGGTCCGCGCCGCCTTCCTGCTGATGGGGCGGCTGAACGCGCCCTCGGCCGCGCGCGAGATTCGCGTGCCGACGCTGGTGATCGCCGCGGGGCAGGATCCGGTCGTCTCGACACCGGCGATCGAGCGCTTCGCCGCGCGCCTCAAGACCGGCGCGGCGCTGGTGCTGCCGACGGCGCGCCACGAGATCCTGATGGAGACCGACGAGATCCGCGCGCAGTTCTGGGCCGCCTTCGACGCCTTCATTCCCGGCGAGGACAATAGCGCGGCCAGCTCAACCGGCGAGAAGACTGAGCGCGGCCTGATGCAGCGCCTCGTTGCCGGCGGCGATGACCGAACCGCCGCCGGCGGCGCTGCCGCCGTCCCATGAGGTGACGATGCCGCCCGCGCCCTCGATGATCGGAATCAGCGCGACGATATCGTAGGGCTTCAGGCCGGTCTCGATGACGAGGTCGACATGGCCGGCCGCCAGCATGCAATAGGCATAGCAGTCGCAGCCATAGCGCGGCAGCCGCACCCGGCTCTCGACACGGGCATAGCCTTCGGCTTCCGCACCCTTGAACAGCGCCGGCGTCGTCGTCATCAGCGTCGCCTGGGCGAGGTCGGTGGTCTGGCGCGTGCGCAGGATGCGGGGCCCGTTGGGGCCTTCATAGCGCGCCTGCCGGCCGTCGCCCGAATAGCGTTCGCCCGTGAAGGGCTGGTGCATCATGCCGTAGACCGGCACGCCGGCGCGCGTCAGGCCGATCAGCGTGCCCCAGACCGGAATTCCGGAGATGAAGGCGCGCGTCCCATCGATCGGATCGAGCACCCAGACATATTCGGCGTCGATGTTCTCGTTGCCGAACTCCTCGCCGAGCACGCCATGGGCCGGAAAGCTGCGCCTGATCAGATGCCGCATGATCGTCTCGCCGGCGCGGTCGGCCTCCGTCACCGGATCGAAGACGCCGCCCTGCGACTTGTCCTCCGTTGCATGATGCGCCCGGAAGAACGGCAGGATCGCGCGGCCCGATTCCGTCGCAAGCTCGGCGACGAAGGCGCCAAAATCGACCGTGCTCATATACCAGTCTCCAGCCCTGTTGTTGCTGCGCAGCATGACGGCGCCCGGCCGCGCCCGCGACGCAAACGCGTCATGCCAGACTAAGCGTTGGAAAAGCCAGAGAAACGGCTGGAATACGCCTGCATTCCTGCTTGCAGCGCATACCCCATAAGACTTTACGCGAAAGCCCTTGCGTTTTTGCGCTGCACAGTTATTTTGTGCACTGCGAAGGGGCGATCACCTCAAGCCTTCGTTGCCCTCCTTGGGCGTTTCCTCCCTAGACTTGGGCCGCCACGCAAGTGTGCGGCCCTTTTTTCTGGGTTGCGGCGACAACCGGCAGCTCCGACGGTCATAGACGGCGCTATTCGGCTGCCTCGCGCCATTCGTCGAGCCAGCCGCTCCAGCGCGCGAAGCAATCGGCCATCGCGGCCGAAATCCCCCGTTCGAGTTCGGCGAAGCCGGCATGGGGCTCCAGCGTCGCCTCGTTCATGTAGAGCGCGCGGTTGATTTCGATCTGCAGCGCATGGACGCCGGAGGCGGGCGCCCCGTAATGCTCGGTGATGAAGCCGCCCGCATAAGGCCGGTTGCGCGTCACGGTCAAGCCGAGCCTGTGGAACGCGTCCTCGGCGATGTCGGTGATGTAGCCCGCCGCGCTCGTGCCGAAACGGTCCCCCAGGATGACGTCGGCCTTGGCGATGCCGTCGCGATCGAGCCCGTTCGAGGGCATCGAATGCGCATCGACCAGGATGCACGTGCCAAACGCGCCATGCGTGCGCTGGACCAGGCTGCGCAGGCCTGCGTGATAGGGCCGGTAGAGCCCATCGATCCGCGCCAGAGCCTCCTCGACCGGAATGCGTCCGAAATAGATCTCATGCGCGTCGCCGACGATGCGCGGAATCGTGCCGAGCCCGCCGGCGACGCGCATCGAGCGCGTATTTGCGAAGGCCGGCAGCCGGCCGTCGAACATGCGCGGATCGAGTTCATAGGGCTCGCGATTGACGTCGAGAAAGGCGCGCGGGAACTCCGCCACCAACAAAGGCGCACCCAGTGCGACACTATGCGCGAACAGCCGGTCGACATAGGCGTCCTCGGAGCGGCGCAGGGAGCGCAGCGGCAGCCGCGCCCGCTCGACGAAGGCGCGCGGATAGCGCCGGCCGGCATGGGGTACGTCGACCACGACCGGAACGACCTGCAGCGCCGGCTGATGCAGCGTGAAGGGCCGCTCGATCTCGGCGACGACGTCCTCGGGATCGGGCTGGAAGAATCCGGATGAAACGGTCATGCTCGGGAACTCAAGCACACAAAGGCGCGCGGTAGAAGCGTTACCGACGCAGGGGCGAAATCAGCCACGGATTCACGCGTTGTTTACCATGTGCGTGCCTTATGGAACGATCAGGTTTCAAGTATAGGGGCGGCCGGATAGTCCTGCCGCCGACGTGGCGCAGGCGCCAGACGAGATGACGGGCCGGGACCGCCGCGACGGGCGCCCTGGCCTCCACAGGCTAAAGCCTTTCGAGACGGACAGAAGCAGGCCCATGACGAAGATACTTCTCGCCGAAGACGACAACGACATGCGCCGCTTCCTGGTCAAGGCCCTGCAGAATGCGGGCTACGACGTGGCCTCCTTCGACAACGGGCTCTCGGCCTATAACCGTCTGCGCGAGGAGCCCTTCGAGCTTCTCCTGACGGATATCGTGATGCCCGAGATGGACGGCATCGAGCTCGCGCGCCGCGCGACCGAACTCGATCCCGACATCAAGGTGATGTTCATCACCGGCTTTGCGGCGGTCGCGCTGAACCCCGATTCGCAGACGCCCAAGGACGCCAAGGTGCTGTCCAAGCCCTTCCATCTGCGCGAACTCGTCAGCGAGGTCGAAAAGCTCCTGGCGGCCTGACGCTTTATGATGCGAAGCGCCTTGCAAGCCATGGCCTGAGCGGCTATAGCCGCACACCTCGCAACATGGTCGTCCGGCAACGGTCACGCCATGTTCCGGCCGCCGCGACGGTTGAAGTCGCGGCAATCGGGCGCGTAGCTCAGCGGGAGAGCACTACGTTGACATCGTAGGGGTCACAGGTTCGATCCCTGTCGCGCCCACCATCTTCCAAGCCCCGGAAATTGCAAAAGAAAAGCGGTTTCCGGGGCTTTTGCATTCTGCCCAGTCCGAGAGGCCGTTTTCGGCCATCTCAAAGCAATCTAAAAGCAGCAGCGTCGCAGCGCTGACCAAGGCTTCCGAGCCAATCCGATTCGACGGCAGCCCGATCGAGCGCGCAAAGCCGGTGGCCTTGCCCGTCCCGGTGCTGCCTCTGTGCCGAAATGCGGTCATCCGAACTCCACCTTGCCCGACTGCCACGTTACTCCGAGGTAACGCTCCAGCCGATATCAGCCGCGCGATTGCCAAGTCGACCCAATACATGGTAGTTGATTTGCCATGGTCGTCAACTACTCTTCTGCCCGTCGTGTTTTTGCTAAAACGAAAGACGGAAATTGGTTGGACCGGGCACTGCCCTTTCTCGAGCGCTTCCGAACAGCGCCATTTGGCGAGCAGCGCGGTGTCATCAAAGAGCTCGCCGCTCTGACAGGGCAAGCCGAGAATACGGCACGCAGGATGCTCGTCGCTCTCCAATATCTCTACGATAAAGGCGTTGACCTCCCAACCATGAGTGCTCGCCCTCCGGTCATGTCCATCGAAGCCGTTCTGAGGGTCGGCAAGCGCCAGGCCGGGCTTGAGGACGACCTGCTGAGGAAGCTGCTCCGCGATGAAGGCACCGCCGCCGATTTTCGAAAAGAGGCCGATCGGCTTCTGGGTACTCTCGCGGTTCGCACGCCGATCACGGACCGTGTGGAAAAGCTGAGTCGTCTGATCCTCGGCTCCATAATCCCGGACCCTGAGCATCGCCCGCAGTTTTGGGCGCCGACCGGATCACAGCCACGACCTTGTGTCGTCGTCGATGTCGGCTCCTTCAGGTTGTCGGTCTTCACGGTGACGGGGCGGGAACCATATCTGGCAAAAGCAATCGGCTATCGCTTGCTCGAGGCAGCGGTCCTCAAAGCGGTGGTGACGAGTTCGCGCACCGTCGTCTGTTCAGAGATCCCACTCGATGATCTGAAAAAAATCCGAGCGGAGATGAGAGCCGAACAGGACAATTTCGAGATCGAGCAGTGCGTCTTGGAAGACGATTTACATGTCGTATCATCGGCCTACGAGCACGCGCTTCCTTACTTTCCAGATCCGCGAGATGACGATCTCTGGGATGAGCGCGATGATACGGCGCTGGAGGAGTTCTACCTCGATTACGACAGCTTGATCGGAGACCGGTAACCTTAACAACGTCCCCATGACAGCCCGAAATTGACATCTACCATTACATGTTAGATAAAGCCGGCATCCGCGTCGGTTGTCGAGCATGCTCTCCCCATCGATGCTACCATGTATGGGTAGAGAATGATGACGGCAGAGTTCAAGGTCATGACTGCGCAGGAAGTCGCTGAGACGTTGCGCATCTCCCGCGCGACGGTGACACGCCTCGCGCAGCGCGGAGAACTCTATCGCATCCCCGTGAAGGGGCGCCTTCTTTTCACACGCGTCGAGATCGTGCGCTTCGCCACGGGCCGTCATCGGACCGGAGATGTGCAGTGATCCGCATCTCCTACACCGAGCTCGTGCGCATCGGCCCCTACGGCCTCGTGCAGCACAGCGAATCGAGGAAGCTGTTTGTCTCTTGGTACAATCCCGAGACGCGGCAAGTGGTACGTGCTTCGTTGCACACCGACAATTTGGCCAACGCAGTTATTAAGATCCAGGCCGTTATCGACCAGGGCGTGGACGGGGATCCGCGCCCCCACATCAAGACCGCGGGCCCCAAGACGCTGCGCATGGTGCTGGATGCGCACCGATCCGTCGTGGCCAAGCTGGCTTCCGCTGAGGCGGAAACGATCCACATCAACCTGATCTTGCGCTCCGATCTGGCCGATCGAAAGGTGTCGACGCTGGTTCCTCGCGATTGGGAGAACTTGCGCGATACGTGGATGGCAGAGGGTACGGCCATCTCGACAGTCAGCAGGCGGCTCTCGACACCTCGCGCGGCGCTGCGTCGTGCATTCGCCAATGCCGAGATCATTTCGTTTCGGCCCGTGCCCGAATTCCGGACCAAGAACCACATCCGCTCAGCCACACCCAAGGGCGCGATCCTGTCCATCGCCGAGCTGGCGCGGTTCTATGATGCCTTCGAGTCACCCCATCTGCTGACCTGGTTTGCATTTCTGCTGGGTACGGGCGCCAGGACGGCTGCGATCCTCGACCTTGAAAGCGAGTCGTTCGAGCGCGATCCCGCACTGGTCAACCTAAATCCCGAGGGGCGCGTTCAAACGACGAAGTGGCGACCTTGCTTGCCGGTTCATAGGCATCTGAACCGCTCCGGGTTTGTCGGAGGCTCCAACTCCTGAGAACATGGAGCCATGACGAGCAAGACGACGAACAAGTTTTCGCCTGAGGTGCGGGCCCGCGCGGTTCGGATGCTGCTGGACCATGAGGGCGAGCATCCGTCCCGCTGGGCGGCSATCATGTCGATTTCGGGSAAGATCGGCTGCACGGCGCAGACGCTGAACGAGTGGGTSAAGAAGGCCGAGGTCGACAGCGGCCGGAAGYCCGGTYTGACGACGGACATGGCGGCCAAGCTCAAGWCGCTGGAGCGMGAGAACCGGGAGCTTCGSCAGGCSAACGAGATYCTGCGSAARGCRTCRGCGTATTTTGCMCAGGCGGAGCTCGACCGCCCGTTCARGMGATGATCGCGTTCATCGACGATCACCG
>NZ_JBFUCS010000033.1:0-27039 GCF_056405115.1 Allobosea sp. P2_A10
GGGCGGCGGAAGGAACTCCGGCGTCGGTGGCGCCGGTAGCGCCTGTGGCGGGGCGACCGGCGGGGGTGGGATCGAGGGCTCCGGCGTCACTGGTGCGGGCGGGATCACGATCGTCCCCTGCCCTGTCTGGGGCCGTGGCGTCTCGAGCGACGGCGCGGGAAACTGTGTCGTCCGGAACTCCTCGGTGTCCGGCGTGGTCATGTTTTTGGGACCCTGCCGGAAAGAGGAAGAGATCATCCAGGCGGCGAGCAGCAGGGCGCCGACCGGCACCCCGATTTTCAGGAGATTGCCGAGCGCGGTCGGGGCCCGCGCGACGGCGGTTGCGGCCGCCGCCTCCAGCTCGATCGAGCGATATTCTTCTGGTCTTGGCATCTCCCCTCCCCTCCCTTCAGCGCTTGGCCTGGCCGGCGCGCTGCGGCGCATAGGGCTCAAGCCTAGTCGGCTCGCGGAGATTGCTGGTGCGACGATTGAACAGGCAGGTCGATTCCTGGCCGTTGCGCAGGGTCCATTGCGCGGCGACCTTGTCGACGACGACGAACGGCCCCTCGGTGCGATGATTGACCAGGGCCTCGTTGCGCTCGCCATCGACGCTGTACATCGCCGGCGTCTCGCCCTCGAACCGGAACCAGGTCTTCGTGCCGTCGTCGAAGACGGCCAGCGGCTTGTTCACCGAGGAGCCCTTGTAGCCATAGTCGCTGTTGGCATTGGCGATGTTGAGATCCTTGAGGTTGGGATTGGCGGCGCGCTCTTTTGCTGCCGCGAGCAGGCGCGCATCGGCCTCGTCATCGGGGAAGCGGAATCGGACGGTGTAGAGCTGACCTTTCGGCGGCCGCTCGTTGGAGCGCAGCACGAAGGAATAGACCCGCTTGTCGGTGACGATGTTGAGGTTCGACTGCGCGTTCTTCTCGACCGGTTTCAGGAAGATGATGTTGCCCTTGCGGTTAGGTTCGACCTTCCAGGCGATCGAGTCGCCGATCGCAAGCGTCTCGATCTTCTCGCTGTCCTGGAAGACGATCATGGTCGACGTGCCATAGGTCGCGTCGATCGCCGTGACGTTGTCGCGGTTGTAGACGATGTCGCGGATGCGCGGATCGGTTCGGCCGGGCGCCGGCACGGCCTCGGACCAGGCTGGCGCAAGCGATGCCGCGAGCCAGACCGCGGCCAGGAGGCCGCGCGAGATGAACTGAGAACCTCTCATGATCGCGGCGATCCGACCGTCCCGGGCGATGGCGCGGTTTCCTGATCGCGGCGGTATTCGAGCGCCTGGAAGCCGAGGGGATTGTCGAAGCGATACTCGTTGCGCATCGGCGAGGCCGTGTAGCGGAAGCGTAGCAGCGAGACCCAGTTGCGGGTGGTGATCGAGGTGGCGGACTTCTCCTCGGTCGAAAAGCGCACCAGCGCGGTGCGGTTGTTGGGAAACGTCACCGACTTGATCGCGACCGAGATGCCCGTGTTGGCGCCGAGCAGGCGGACGGGGTTTTGCGGATTGGCCGGCGAATAAATCTCGGTCAGCTCGCGGGCGGCATCGCCGGTCGCCAGTAACTGCGCAAGGTCGAAATTGTCCTTCAGCGCTTTGGGATCATAGGTTTCGCGCGCCTTGACGTAGCGCACGACGTTGAAGGTTGTCACCGCCTCGTCCTGGCTCAGCGGGCCCTCGGCCATCGGCCGCTTGACCTCGACGAAGCCGGTCGTCTTGTCGACGACGACCATATAGGGCTCGTAGGTCTTCAGCGGCACGAGCAGGGCAAGMGTGCCGAGCGAGGCCAGTGCCACGATCGTCATGATCGTCGCGATGATCCAGGCGATCGCGCGCGAATTGCGGTTACGACGCGCGAGATCATGTTCCCAGGAGATGCCGTCGGTGAAGTAGCGAGGATCGAGCTTCAATGCGGGTTCGGTGGAGGTCGCGTCGCTCATGAATTGGCCCTCGTGCTCGGCCGAGCACCGTTTTCAGGATTGCTGATCTGCGCGGCCAGGCGTTGGAATTCCGGCGATTGCGCCCATTGGTTCGAGCGCAAACCGACGCGGGCGCGCTGACGGGCCGAGAGCTCCTCGCGACGCGAGAGCGACGCCGGGTTGAAGGGATTGCGAGCGTCGGCTCCCCGGGCGTAGGCCGCACGGGCGGCGCGATAGCCGGTGGCGTTGGCGTAGAAGGCGCCGATGCGCGGGGCGCCGATCGGAAAGCCGCCGGCGATCGCAGCCGCGACATTATTGATCTGGGCGAGCAGCAGGATGCCGATGATGGCGAGCAGCACGACGGGTCCGATCGTCGCCCAGGTCGCATTCCGCGACGCCGCGACGCCGTTCAGCGCGTCGACCGATTGCTGGATTAGCGAGACGTAGAAAGCCAGAAACGCATAGACCAGCACCTGCACCACGAAATACTGCACCAGCGCGCTCATCCAGCCGCTGAAGAAGCGGCTTGTGACGCCAAAAAGCAGCAGCAGGATGAAGATCGGCGCCAGCGCGAGCAGCAGCCACATGAACAATTTTGAAAGCACGATCAGGAAGAGCGCGAAGCCGATCAGGACCGCCATCACGACGTAGAAGACAGCTCCGAAGATATAGGGTCCCCAGTTGGTGATTCCGGCGTTCTGCAGGAACGCTTCGGTCGCGTTGTTTGTGGTGTTCCACATGTTCTGCAACGCGTTCTGGACACCGTTGACGGAGGTCAGATTGGCGGAGAGGCCCGTGCTGTTGGCCGAGGTCACGGCGCTGAGCAGAGCATTCCCGATCGAGGATGGACCGTCGTTCATCAGCCGATAGGCCAGCGTCTGAAAGTCGCTCCAACTCGTCGCCATGCCGTAGATCAGGAAGGCGCGAAAGAGCCGGAAGGCGTGATCTGCCGGACCACTGGTCGCCGTGCCCTGCCAGATGCCGACACCCCACAAGATGACGTAGAGCGTCAGCAGGAGACCGGCGACGCTGGTCGCGCCGCCTTGCGTCGCGGCATTCGACAGCGCCTGGTAGGCGGTCGAGACGTAGTTCTGCCCGATCTGATCGACCTGCGATAGCAGTGTGGTGATCGAGAAATTGCCCATGCCGATGGCTCAGATCGGCCGCATCGGACCGCACGGGTCGAGCGATGCGAAGGGTTCCGGCACGGAGGCCGTAGCGGCGAAGGCCAGCGGCTGCCCGCCCTCGTCAGGACCGCACGGCGCTTTCAGCGGCTTGTAGGCGCAGGCCGAGAGAACAGTCCCGAGCACGATCGCGCCCAAGATGGCTGCGAGACGCCGCTTCATCGTGAGCCGTCTTTCGGGGACGAGAAGGTCATGGCGCGCGAGGCTGCCTCGGCATCGCTATGGGGCGCGATCTGCGCGACCGGCGCCTGCGGCATGACCAGCCGAACGGTGGTGACGAGGCAGGCCAGGACGGCAACCGCCAGGCTTGAGGCCACGACAAAATAGAAGACGGGTCCACGACCGAACATGATGCGTCGTCGGGTCATCGCTGCGAAAAAACCATGGCGCGGGCCGCGGCCGATTCCGACGCAATCCGATCGAGATTTTGCTGGTTCGCTGCGGCGGCGGCGTTGTTCACGACACCGGTGAGTTCATTGATGGTTTGCCCGGTCTGGACCTGAATCTGCGTGTTCTGATCGACGCTGCCCTTCAAATCCTTGGCCTGGCCGATCTGCTGTCCGCCCTGGACGAAGGCGCTCGAGCGCGTCTGGATCGCGCCTTGGGTGGAATCGATGAGGCCGGAGAGAGTTGCCGCGACATTCACGGCATTGGAATAGGCCTTGTCGGACGGGTGTGACTGACCGCCGGTCAACCCGGTGATCGTCTTGACCAGTTGCAGGCCGTTGATCAGGCCTGAGACGATGTTCTGCGACGTCGATCCCATGCCGGTGAAAGACAGCGCGCCGCCCGAGATCACCGAGCCGAGCGAAGGCGCCTTCGCCATCGAGAACCCACCGCCCAACGCCATCTGCGCGAGACTGCCCTGAGCGTCCGAGGCCCGGTCACCAGTAACGGCTTCCAGCGTCTTCTTGGTGTGCTGCAGGATGTCGCGATCGGCCTGAAGGATCTGCTGGGTGTTCGTCGCGATCTCCTGCGCCTTCGCGAGGTTCGCATTGTCGATGACCGGCACGCCTTGGGCATGGCTCAGGCTCGCGCTAAGGGTGACGATGCTCGCAAGAACTGCGATCCGCATGGCAATCTCCTATCGGTTTGGGGATGGGAGGGTTTCGAGCGCAGCCGCTGGGTCGGTCGTCGACAGTGGCGAGTTCGCTGACGCTGATGCGGTCGGACCTCCTGTGCCAGCGGCTGAAGCCGCACCGGCGTTCTGCTCCTGAACCTGCGAGAGATAGAACAGGACGTTGCCGCTGCTATCGACAAAGCGCGCACTGACGCAGGCTGGATCCGGAGTTGAACCAATCGGCGTCGTCGAGCAGGTCGAGGCGCTGCGGCAGGGATCGGCGGTCGTGCCGCTTCCGATCATGCCAACTGGGCAGACCGTACCGTTCGATGCAAGACCGCTACCCATCTTCAGGCCACCGGCGCCGCGGCTGCGATCGCTGATGCGTGCGAGGCTGAGCGCGTTGATCGCCGTGACCCAAATGTTCGTCGAGTTGGTTGCGCCCGTCCAGGCGAGGCCGTTCTGGGTTCGCGCGGCACTGTTCATATCAATGGCAGCCATGACGGTCTTGGCTGTTCCGACCTCCTGACCAGCACGTTGAAAAGCGCTTTGGGCACTCGTTAGGCTCGTGCGGCTGGCCTCGAGCTGGCCAACGACGTCGCCAGTCGCCTTAAAATGATTCCGGCTCGCCAGTGCACCGCCCTTAGCGTCCGCAGCGGGCGTCGCCGGCATCGAGGGCGCGTAGGCCTGGATCGTCTTCGCGCCGGCCCCGGCCTGGGCCTTGCTCGCCGGATCCTTGACCTCGGCCTTTTTTCCGGTGGTGACGGCGCATTTGACGCCGTCATTGGCGGTTTTTCGCTGCGTCGTGATCGGGACAAGCTTGATCGTCGTCCCCGAGGTCGCAGCTTTCTGATCGAGCTGCTTGGCATCATTCGTCGGAATCGCGGCGAAAGCCGGCGCGACGCCAAACAGACCGAAGACGATCAGGCACGGTCTGATGATCCTGCTCATGCGTCGCTCCTTCCCATGAAGACCGGCAGCCAATCGGCCGGCTCATCGCCGACGCGGGCTCGGAGCGCCGCCAACTCGGCGACGGTCTCGGTGCGGCCCGACAGCACCTTGATCAGGTCGGGCATGCCGGTGAGGTTGAGTTTCGCAATGACGCTGTCGCGGCCATGCTTGATCAGGAACGAGCGGCTTTCCGGGACCGTATTGCGGATCCAGGCGACCTCGCGCTCCGACAGCCGAAAGGCCTGCGTGTAGCTCTCGTCATCGGCTTTCGGGTTCGGGAAGAAGATGTTGGTCGCGGTCTGTTCGATCAGTGTGCTAGCGGATTTGGAGCGGACGATATCGGCGGCCGATTGCGTGCCGAAGCCGATGATGCCGTTTTGCTTGCGAATGGTTTTCAGCTTGTCCTTGATGAAGAAGGCAAAAACCTCGTCGTCGAGAAGGCGCCAGCCCTCATCGAGAAAGATCATCACGGGATCGCCGGTCAGCAGTTCCTCTGTGCGATGAAAAATGTACATCAGCGCGGCCGTGCGGATGACGGGGTCATCCAGCACCCGCGTCATGTCGAAGCCGAAGATGCGCGAGAGCGAGAACTGATCCTGCTCGTTGTTGAAGAGCCAGCCGCGCTGATCGGGCCGCATCCAGCTTTCAAGCCGCGCCAGCAGATCGCCCTCGCCGGCCCGAATGCGGCCTCGCAGCAGTGTCGAGAAGGCTTGCAGCGTACGGCCGTCCGGGCCCGCAGCGAGTGCCGAGYCGATCGCGTTGCGGATGACCTGCTCTTCCGATGCGCTGAGCGCGCCGCCATTGGTCGGGCGCAGCATGAAGGCGAAGAGCTGGAACAGGAATTCGCGGTTGGGCGCGGTGTCGGGCAGAGAGAGTGGATTGAAGCCGGTCGGTTCGCCTGGCGTCAGCACCTCGTATTGGCCGCCGAGCGCCCGGATGAAGATTTCGGCACCGCGATCCTTGTCGACGAAGAGCAGTTTTGGCCGAGGCGTGACGCGCTGCGACTGCGCCGAGATGAACGACAGGAAGACTGTCTTGCCAGACCCCGATGGGCCGACGACGGTGAAATTGCCGAGATCGCGGATGTGGTGGTTGTAGTAATAAGCGGTTTGCGAGGTCGTCTCGAACACCGAGATCGCCGGGCCCCAGTGATTTTTGTGCGGCCGGCCGCTCGGATAATTGTGCAGTGAGACGAAGCCGGCAAAGTTCTTCGATGAGATGATCGACTTCCGGGCGATATAGGGGAAGTTCCCCGGCAGCTGCGCCCAAAATGCCGGCTCGCAGTTGAGGTCCTCGCGGGTCCAGATCACCGAGCGATCGGTCAGGGCCGCGCCGACGGCGGTGACGGTGGCGCCGACCTCGGCCATATCGCGCCCGAGGCACATCACGGTCATATGGTGCTCGCCATAGATGGCCTCGGAGGCCAGCAGGTCGTCACGGGCCTCATCGAGTTGCTCGGCGACGATCGAGCCGGCTTCGTCTGACATGTCGATTTGGCGCGAAACCCGGTCGATTTGCTTGGCGGCTTCCGGTCGGTCGACGATGGCAAAACTCTGCGTCGCGATGAACTCGTGCGGGACGCGGAGCAGGTTGTCGAAGGACCCGGGTCCTGTCTGGGCGGGGTATTCGCGGATCGAGATCATCGCTCCAAAGCGCGTGTCATCCGGCGATGCGCCACGGATTTCGACGGCGTTGCGGCCAAAAAAGATGCGCTTGAGTGACAACGCGTCGGCCAGCTTCATCCGCGGCAGATGCATCGGGCGCGGCAGGCTGCCATTGACGAGCTGGACGAGAAACTCCAGCGGCTCTGAATACCAGACGCCATCGCGCGAGACGACGCCGAGCGGGCGGGCGCCATAAGCCGACAGCGTCTCGCGTACGGCAGTGGACGCATCGCGCAACTCGCTGAGCGCGGTCTGCATTGCGACGGTCTCGCCGCCGGCATCCTTGCGGCCGAGCAAACGCGACAGCGAACTCTCGAACGTGCCAGCCTGGCCCTGGAGTGGCCGGCGCACGATTGTCAGATAGAGGTCGTTGACGAACATGCGCCGCTTCGACAGCGTGGCCTGGTAGCGTTCGTCGATCTCGCGGCAGAGCGCATTGTCGAAGGTCGAGGGGATCGAGGGCTCGACCTCGCGGCGGATGATATGACTGACGAGCGCGAAGCGGGAATTGGCAAGCGTGCGGACGACGTCGTTGCGCGCCAGCAGACGAGAATTCACCGCGCTCATATCTGCGGTCTCGAAGGAATATCCTTCGAGCTTCAGGATCGTCATGACGAGGCCGTCGCGCGTCCTGATGACGTGATCGTCGACATGACGGGTATAGGGAATATGCGCCGCGACCGGCCGCTCCCGGCGTGAAACCGATCCATAGGTCAACTCATCGAGGAGGGCGCGCGCGACCATTTTTTGGGCCTCAGACGCGATAGCTGTCGGCGCCCCAGAAGGCGCGCGAGCGCGGCGGGCACCGCGAGGATTTGACGAAGAGGATCTCAAAAATCCGGTCGTCGCGCAGCGTCAGCACGTAGCCGAAGAGATGGAGCGGGATCGCCACCAGCAGCATCAGGAGATTGTGCGAGACAAGGAAGCAGACCGACGAGGCGACGCCGTTGAACATGAAGTAGAGATACGGCACCCCCATCAGTGTCGGCGCCCGCGTCAACGCCTTGACCAGCGGGGTGATCAGCGGCTGTTCGAGGTCGCGCCCGCTCATTGTCCGACCGCCGACTGGAAGAACTGGACGATCTGGGCCGAGCCGAAGACCAGAACGATGCCAAATATGACCGAGCCAGCAACGCCCCAGGTCAGCCGACCGGCCCAGGCGAAGAAGCCACAGGCGATGACGGCAAGCGTCGCGAGCGCCGTCGAGATCGGGCCGGTCAGCGCCTGTACGAGCTGGTTCAAGGTCGATTGAACCGGCTGCAGCGTGCCTGACTGCGCCCGCGCCTCGATGGCGGTCAGCAGCGACAGGGCCGCGCCAGTAACGCGGAGGAGACTTCTCAAAAGCAGCATCGGCGGCGTCCTCATTCGACATGCATGACAAAGTCGGCCGCCAATGCCGGCCGTTTGGCGGGCGTGGGACGACCTTGGATGGGGAGATTTTTCGAGGGCGGCCCATTGGCGTCAGCGCCACTGAACGATCGGCTCTCAGCACCCTCGACGCCGGGCCAGCCCTGGAGATCGTTCATGACCGCGGCGACGAAGCGTACGGTCTCAGGATAGGGCGGCACGCCACGATGCTCGATCAGCGTCTGCTCGCCGGCATTGTAGGCCGCCAGCACATAGAACGGATTTCCATGGCGTGACTGGAGCTTGCGCAAGAAGCGCACGCCGCCGCGGACATTGCCGGCGGGCTCGCAACGATCGACCTTGAGCGCTCGGCCGTCTCAGCCGTGAGCTGCATCAAGCCGTACGCGCCTTTTTCAGAAAGCGCCGTGGAAATCAGGCGGCTCTCCGCCTTGGCGACGGCCACGGCAAAAGCGCTGTCGAACTGCTCCTCGGCCGCGATCCGCCGCACGAGCGCTTCCGCCTCGCCGGCGGGCAGCTCGGCGCCAGAGGCGCAGGCGGGTTTCGGCGAGAGGCCGCCGATGACATCAACGTCGGCGGGTCGCTGCGGCAGCGGCAGGACCCGGCCTGATGAGTCGAGCGTCGCCGTCGGCTGCGGCAGCTTGTCCTGAAACTTGACAGGCGCCCTCGCCTCCTCCGCGCTAACGGACCCCAGCAGCATCACCATCACCACGCTCGTCGACAGCGGCAGCCGCATCGCAAAATCGCCTCTCGCCAAATCAGTCGATAGTCAGTATATTGACTTTCAGACGATTGGCAACAGCCGGAAATGCGATGTCCCGATCAAAGCGTGCGACGACATCCGCGACTGGGCGTCGGCTGAGAGCTGTCAGCCTGGCGTGCGGACTGGGCTTCGTCTCCACTGCGGGTGTGGCTGAGGAGGCGTCGTTCGGCTGCAAAGTCTTGCTCTGCGCCGCAGCGACCGCGCCGAGTTGGTTTGGCATCCCGTATTGCGTGCCGGTGATGCAGCAGCTTTTCCGCCAACTGGCAAAAGGTGGCGGCTGGCCTGCTTGCCCTGAAGGCCATACCAGCGGCCTCGGGCACGAGCCCTATCTCCCCTGCCCCGATGGCTGGACGCCTGCCGACAACGCGACCCGGCGAGAGGACGCCGCCGCCGCATCGTCGCCGAATGGCAGCGTCTGCCTCGATCTGTCCAAGCCGACGCGCGATTGCAGCTCGGGCTCGGAGGGCGGCTGCCAGACCAGCTATCCCAGTCAGTCGCGGCAGGCCCGAGACGAACCCTACTTCGTCGATATCACCACCGGAAATGGCCAGCAGCGCTTCTACTTCGCGCTGCGGGGCTACTGACCCATGCGCGTGTCGACCATCCTGATCGCAGGTGTCGTGAGCGTCATCGCCTCGGGCAGTTTGGCGCAGGAGGCTGGTGCTGCGCGCTGGTTTGCGATTGCGCCGACCGCGATCTTCGAGACCGGCGATAGTTGGACGGATGGTGGCGTGGTCCATCGTCTTTATGGCGTTCAGGCCTGCCTGCGTGGAACGCAGTTCACGAACGGCGCGGGCGTGAGACGCGACTGCGGTGAGGCCTCGCTGGCCATGCTGGTCGCGCTGATCCGTGATCTGCAGCCGCAATGCCATCAAGCTGCCGAGCAATCGATCTCCCGGACCCTCTTCGTCTTCTGCGTCGCCATGCGACACGGAGGTGCGGGAGCCGGCTCTCGGATCGATCTCGGCACTGCCTTGATCGCATCCGGCTTCGGCTTCGCATCGCTGGCCACCAACGGCCAACCCGTGCATCCGCCATACTTCGTCGCGCAGCTGGTCGCGGCGCGCGCGAAGGCAGGCCTGTGGGCGTATCCCGACATCCCTGAGCCCAACGCCATCATCCTGCGCAGCTTGCGCGATGGCGCTTCTACCAGCGCTCCGAGACTGGCGGTGCCGCAATGATAGGCGTTGGCGGAATTTGGCGGCGCGTTCGCAAGACCAGTTGCCCACTGCGGATCGACCGCTTCGGCGCTACGGTGCTGGTGGCGCTTGCGACTGGTGCGAGCACCACAGCCTCGGCCGACCAAACGGCGCCATCTGAGCAGCCGGGCTTCTATTCGCCAAAGGGCTCGCAGCAATCGCCGCCATTGCGGGTTGAGGTGATCGAGGGGGTGAAATTCCGCGACATCGAAACTGGCGATGTCTACCGGCTCTATGGGATCGACGCCTGTGCGCCAGCGCAACGCGCGGCGCTCGGGCGACAGCCCTGGCCTTGCGGCGTCATGGCGACGGCCTGGCTGGTCTCGGCGACGCTCGGCAAATGGGTCGCCTGCGCAAAACTTGATGAACGCGACGGCGTAATCCAGGCGCGCTGCGCCTCGTCCCAGCATGGCGACCTCGGCGCCGCGATGCTGCGTGAGGGGCTGGCCGTCACCGTCCCTGTCGAGCCGCCGCTCAGAACCTATGCGGCGCTCGAGCAGGATGCGCGAAAGGCCTATCGCGGGCTCTGGGCGAGCCGCTTCCAGATGCCGGGAGAGTTTCGCCGCAGCGCCGCGGCTTCGTCGGCCGAGGTCGAGGGCGGCCGGCCATGATGGGGCGTTCTATCGAGAGAGAGGCCAAGATCATCGCACGCGGCGGCGGCGCTATGTTGGCGCTCTTGCTGTCGGCTTGCAGCCAGCCGCGGCAGGTTGTTGTGCTGGAAAACCAACTGCCTGGGACTGACGCTCTCTACCGCGCCGATCCCGTGACGCCTGGCCGCCTGGCTTATGCTCCCGATCGCGAAACCTTCGCGCCGGTGCTGACGGAACCCTTTACCTATCCCACGCAGACGCAGGCCGAGCATGCCTGGCAACGGGCGAACTTCCGCCGCGTCGATGTCGCGGAGCAAGAGGGGCGCCCGCCCGGCATCCGGCTGTTTGGATGCAAGCCCGGCGCGCTCGACAGCTTGACCGGACGTATCACGCGCTATCGCGGCCCGGTCGTCCATTGCGCGGCAGATTTTGGGCGAGCGCCTGGACACCCGCTTCGGCGCGAAACCGTGAATTTCTACCACCATGGGGGCGTCTGGCGCCTGCTCACGACCGATCCGCCGCGAGCGCCAGTTGCCTGGCTCAATCGCGAAAAATCCGAGCGCGATCCTTGGCGGTTCCTGCCGTGGCGGGAACGCTACGAATGAGGGTGACGCCGATCACTAAGGTGCCGGGATCATTGCCGAGACCGTGGAGTGGGCGCAGAGGCCGAGGCGCGGCTCTTCGCGTCATGCTGATCGCAGCTGTCCTTGTCTGGCAGAGCGTGCACATCGAGGCCAGAGCTCAGGAGCGCACCCCCGATCCCGGCGCGTGGCGGCCAGTCTCCTATTCGGATCTGACCAAACCATCACCCGCGAACGCGACCTTCTCCGACATCTGGAAGGATGAGATCGAGGCCAACAACAAGGCCTATCGCGAGACAGGCGACTTTCGCTTTGCCAGCGGAAATGCGCCCGCGACGGAGGCGCATTTTGTGATCTGGAGCCCCACGAAATCCGTCGTGCTCTCGATCCTCAACACCGCGACTCGGTGCACGTCGAAACACGCTGACGTTAGCGTGCGCATAAAACTCTGTCCTATGCGCCTCGTCATCTACGAGGGCATCCGGGCCCGGGTACTCGATGCCGATCGGGGCTGCTTTGTCGAGCTCGACGCCATGGTTGGTCAGGGCGCCGCCACCGCGACGGCGTACGCCGCCTACGACGTCTCTTCGCGCACCGTGAAAACCGGATTGGTGGTCAAGGGCCAGGCCATCGACGGGTGCTCGCATGGCATTCCGGTACCGCCGTGACCGTGCTGCAGCTCATCTGCCCTACTCGGACGATCGGCGTGCCCAGTCGCGCGATCGTGGCCCCGCCATCGACAGCCCTCCCCCGTCGTTATTGAAAAATAGGAGCAGGTCATGAAGACCGTATTGAAACGAGCCATCGTGCTCTGTTCGATCGTGATCGCTGGCACCGCCGTGGTTGCGCAGCCTGACGCCGGCTCCGGTTGGCGGGCCATGACGTTCCATGATTTCCGGCAGCAATCGGTGAGCGATGTCCTGCAGACGATTGTCTGGCCAGATGTGATTGCGTCGGCCAATGCCTATGCCGAGAACGAGCTCAAGCGCCCGCTCCACGGTCGCAATGCGCTCGTTACGGCGCTGTCGTCGACCTACCAGCTCGGCGATCGCACCGTGATCATCAGCACGGCGCTGGTACGCGGCTGCGACAGTGGCGCGAATTCCAGCCGCGCCGATATCGAGCCGTCGATTTGCCCTCTCCGCATCGTCGTGATGAAGGACGGAAAGGTTGTCTCCTCGAAAGCCGAGAGCGGCTGCTACGTCGACCATGCCGACAAGAATCTCCCTGAGAAGAACCGCGAAGACAACTCCTACACGCAGTTTGATCCCAAGACTGGGATGATCGCGTTTCGCACGGTCGTTGGCGGCAATGCGGTTCCGGCCTGCCAGCGCACCTATGCCATCAACTGAACGCGGGAGCCGAGCATGTCAAAATCGACGAAGGTGGTCTTTGCCGTTGTGCTGTCGATCGGCCAAATTCTCTCTTCCGACGCCTTCGCCCAACGAGGGCAATATTGCGAACGCACAAACTACTCGGCCCAGGACATTACCGATGCGGTCAGGAATTCGTCTTTGCGTGATGACCTGAAATCGACGTCGTGCTCGCTCGGCGGCCTTGGTCGTTATGAATCCGGCGGCAACAAGGGTGTCTACAACGGCAGTTGTTGCACGGGCATCTTCCAGCTTAATAACGCCAACGTCCGAAAGTATGCGGGAACCGATCGCGAGGGCTATGGCTGCCTCTCGTTGCAGCAACAGGTCAATGCCTGGGCCAATCTGACCAATGACGGATACAATACCGGCGTGATGCGCCAGCTTGCATCAATGCAGACTTTCGACGGCCAAAAGGTCGACGCCGGCTTCTTGTCCGCCTGCATTCAACTCGGCACCGGAAACTGCCAGAAGATGGTCAGCGCCGGTCGCTGCTCCGGCTTCGCCGACATCAACGGCACAACGATTTGCGATATGGCGCGTTCCGCACGTTCGATGGCCGATCCGAACTGCAAAGAGGGAGAAGCGTCTTGCACGCAGGGGCCGGGGGATTTCCCAACCAACATCGGCGTTTCTGCGAATCCACCGACGTCTGACATGGCGAACGTTATCGTGGGACCAGCGGGAGTTTGATCGTCTCGTCAGTCGTTTCCGTATGTATCCGGGAGGACGATTTCGGAAAGCTGGGCGGTTGGCGACTCGGTATCGCCGTAGAGATCGGCGACGCGGTAATGGGCATGGACCAGAGCCCAAAACAGGACGACGTCCGATTTGCCAGCGAAAAGGGCCTTGGTCATGCATTGACCGATGGTCGTGATCGCCTGCAGCGGTTCGTCGTAGCGTTCGTGCAGCTTTGCGGCCATTGCCTTCGCGCTGGCGTCGCAAACCATCATGCCGTCTGCCCCATTTGATGGTTCTGCTCGCGAGCGGCGGGAGAAGTCCAGCGCTTGGAGCTGGCTTCCTGGATGGGGAGCAGACCTGCGATCGCCATAGTCGAACCGATCCTGCGTGGAGAACCGAGGCGGTCAAGTGGCCAGTTTGCGCGTCGCAGTACCCTTTCCATACGCAGGTCTGTCACCGTGACGATCGAATCCAAATCGTGAGCGCGACCCCAATCGCGCATCGCTGCGAGCAGCACGAGCGTCGCCCGGCGTAGACCCCCATTCGACGTCGCATCGGTAAGTTCGGTATCGACGCAAAAGCGCGAGCTTTCCGCGATCAGGTTAGAGCGAGGCGCAACTGCGCCGTCCAGAAGCTCCGGAAACGTGTCGGCCAGCATGTTCGGACCGGTCGTAGGCAGCAACCGCACGCAACCCAGCACGTCACCGCGATCTACGACGACAAGATAGGTGGCATCCAGCGTGTCGTACCGATCCATTTCGAGATCACCCGTCGTCGATACCGACCAGTCGAGGCGGTCCTTGAAGACCTTCCGCCGCAGGCGATGCATGCCCATCAGGAGCAAGAAATTGGCGCCATATCTGGCGCGGCTCAGTTCGATAACCTGCATGGCCCCACTCCCAACCGCGTTGGTCTGGAGGCCAATGAAGCAGGTACAGCCGTCCGACGAACCTGTCAGATGTGACAGGGTGGATTCGCTCTAAAGTTGCGGCCGCGTTATTGCCGCATCTTTCCGGCAAGGACGGTTTCATCGATCTCACGGATCATCACGTTCGTGAAACAGGGCGCCGCAATCAACGGAGACCCCGATGAAATCGGTGGAAATAGCCTATCAGGAACTGGTGGATGGAGTGCATTCGTCGTCCGGAGAAGCGGAATTCGGGCGCGTTGGCCAACGCGTCGCCGAGAGCATGGGCTTCCGGTACTTTGCCTATCTGGGCTTTGGAGAGGCCGACCCCGTTTTAATCTCGTCTTATCCGAAGCGGTGGAGCGATCATTATTTTGCCGAGGCATATCAGAAGATTGATCCCGTCTTCGCATTTGCCCGAAGCGGGCGTTCGACCATGCAATGGACCCGCGAGGCCGCCCGTCACTTTCCGCTGCGCGCCCAGCAACGACTGTTCGACGACGCAGACGAATTTGGCATCCGCCATGGTGTCTCCGTCGCCATCGCCGGCGGCTTCGATCGCTTCGCCGCCTTCACCTTCGCGGTCGACGAGATTAACTCGGTACACAGACGGATGGTCACGGAAGCGAACGATATCGTCCAGTTGATCGGGCTGACGTTTCACGCACATGTCGATGCCAAGCTGCCTTTGCTCGCGACCACAACTACGGCTCGGATCACGCAGCGGGAGCGGGAGTGCCTGGAATGGGCCGCTCGCGGCAAATCCATGGACGAGACGGCCGCCATTATGGGCCTGACGAAGCGGGTGGTGAAGTTCCATCTCGATAACGCCAGGGTGAACCTCGGTGCTGACACCTTGCCGCAGGCTGTCGCCGTCGCAATGCGGGCGCGTGACATTTCCTAGTTCCATAAGTCCATGCCCTCTGCCGCACTACCTTCTCTCCTGATTGATCGCACGGCCGGCAAAAGCTTCTACATCGCGTAGGCTGTTTGACGTTCGGGTCAGAGGATATGCCGGACTGCCGTGAGGTAGCCGGTCGCTTGACAACGCGATTGGTTCGCCGCCGGGCACGTCTAGCTACCCATGGTGGCGCGCCGTCGCGCAGTCGGTGCAAGTTGCCGGCCGGCAACTTTGCCAACGGCTCGCCTTGAGTTAACCACTCGTTAACCCTTAATCGCTTGCCAGACTCAGGGAATCGGGTGATCTTGTCACGGTAATCGGCGCAATGAGCGCCATTTTCCGTGTTTACGCGAGTTCGCTGTGGAATCTGCCGTCAATCTTGTCCAGCCCAAGAAGGCGATCCATGAGTTGGTCGGCGCTCATGCGCGCGAACTGTCATCGAAATTGCAAGCTCATAGGCTCCAGCTGTTTCCGCCAGAAGCCCGCAAGACGCTCCGGCGCTTTTCGTCGATCGAAGCTGCAAAGCTGATTGGCATCAATGACGGCTACCTGCGGCGGCTGTCTCTCGAGGGCAAGGGTCCGCAGGTCGACGTCGGCCGGCAGGGACGGCGATCATACACAGTCGAGGATATTCAGGCGCTCCGGGAATTTCTGGATATCGGCGGTAAGGCTGATCGTAGATATGTTCCACGCCGCGACCGCGATGAGCATCTCCAGGTCATCACCGTGGTCAATTTTAAGGGGGGCAGCGGCAAGACGACGACCGCGGCCCATCTGGCGCAGTATCATGCGCTGCGCGGCTACCGCGTCCTGGCGATTGATCTCGACCCGCAGGCGAGCCTGTCGGCGCTCCATGGGTTCCAGCCGGAGTTCGACGTCGGAGACAATCAGACGCTCTACGGCGCGATCCGCTATGATGGCGGACGCCGGGATATGAAAGAGATCATCAGGAAGACGTACTTCGCCAATCTCGATCTGGTGCCGGGCAATCTCGAGCTGATGGAGTTCGAACACGAAACTCCGAAAGCGCTGATGGGCCAGAAGCAGCTCGAGACGATGTTCTTCACCCGGATGGACGCGGCTCTGGCGTCGGTTGCGGACGACTATGACATTGTCGTCGTCGACTGCCCTCCCCAGCTCGGTTTTTTAACGCTGTCGGCCCTGTGTTGCGCAACTGCGGTTCTCGTCACGGTTCATCCGCAAATGCTCGACGTCATGTCGATGTGCCAGTTTCTCATCATGACATCTGATTTGCTTGGCGTTGTCGCCAATGCCGGCGGCAACATGGGTTATGATTGGATGCGCTATCTCGTCACGCGATATGAGCCTGGCGACGGCCCTCAGAACCAGATGATGTCGTTCATGCGTTCCATGTTCGGAGAACATGTCCTGAATTACCCCATGCTCAAAAGCACGGCCATTTCCGATGCCGGTATCACCAAGCAAACCCTCTATGAGGTTAGCCGCGACCAGTTCACCCGTTCGACATATGATCGAGCGATCGAGGCGTTGGACAATGTCAACGGCGAGATTGAACAACTGGTTCTCTCCGCTTGGGGACGAGGGTAATGGCTCGCAAGAACCTCTTGGCCGGGCTGCTCGACGAAAAGTTGCCGGCCGGCAACTCGGGGAGCGCGCCCCAACCTGCAGGCCCGATACAGCCGATCCAAGGCCTGCAGTCGAGCGCATTTGGGCCGCGAGGTGGCGCCATTGGCGCTGTGACGCGTTCGATCGAGCAGCTGAAGGCGCACGCGGTACTCGACCTCGCTGCCGAACTGATTGACGCATCACTCATCGCCGATCGTCTGGCAGACGCAGGCGATGACCATAATCTGTTGGTGGCATCGATCCGTGAGCATGGCCAGCAGGTGCCAATCTTGGTTCGCCCCCATCCGAATCATGAAGGGCGATATCAGATCGCCTATGGCCGGCGCCGGCTGCGAGCTTTGAAGGAGCTCGGCCAAACTGTTCGCGCTATCGTCAAACCGCTCTCGGACGAGCAACTGGTTGTTGCGCAGGGGCAGGAAAACAGCGCTCGGACAGATCTTTCGTTCATCGAGAAAGCCCTCTTCGCTGCCCGTCTGGAAGAGGGGGGATTTAATCGCGAGACGATCATGTCGGCTTTGTCAGTCGACAAGTCAGGATTGTCCCGGCTGATCTCTTCCGCCGTCAAAATTCCCCATGACATTGTCGAAGCCATCGGGCCTGCGCCGAAAGCCGGGCGCGATCGTTGGATTGAACTGTCGACGCGGCTCGGCGGAGCGGCTGCAATTGAGAAGGCGCGTAAAGCAGCCGGCGGGGCACAGTTCCCTGCGCTGAGTTCAGATGAGCGCTTCAGCAGGATCTTCGATGCGGTGGCACCGAAGAAACCGAAGGCTGTGCGGCCGACGATCTGGAAATCCGACGACGGCCTTCGTGTCGCCAGCATTCGCGAAGATGCGAAAGCGGTGACGGTCACGATCGACAAAATGGTGGATGCCGATTTTGGCGCCTATCTCGTCGAGACAATTCCCGAGATCTACGCGGCGTTCAAACGCCGGGCAGAGGCGTGAACCGAGTATTTTCGACACAGAAAAGGAGCGTTTGAAGCAAAGAAAAAGGCCCCCGAAACGGAGTTCCGGAAGCCTTCTCTTCAAGTTTGGCGACTGAGAGAATCGCACTTCCACGAATCACCGTCAAGAGTCTCGTGAGAGATTCAGCGCCGTTTCGGCGAGCAGGATTTCTTTGCCCTGAACGAGGCAAGGATCATGGAACCACGACTCTCGACGACGCCCTTCGGGCGGCGATCGTTGACGCTTGCTCATGTGGCAAGCCAGGCGAGCGCGAAAACGCGGCCGCCGGAAAAAGCGGTCCACAAATGGAACGTCTTCCGCGCGATATGCACGGCCAAGAACAGCCTCGGCGTGACCGAGCGGGCGTTGGCTGTGCTGGACGCGCTACTGACGTTCCATCCCGAGACCGTCCTGACCGGCGAGGGTCTCGTGGTCTTCCCCTCGAACCAGCAGCTTTGCCTGCGCGCGCACGGCATGCCGCCGGCGACATTGCGGCGCCATCTCGCTGTCTTGGTTGACAGCGGGCTGATCGTCCGCCGCGATAGCCCCAACGGCAAGCGCTATGCCCGCAAGGACAGGGCCGGTGAGATCGAACTCGCCTTCGGCTTCGATCTTTCACCGCTGGTTGTTCGCGCTGAGGAGTTCGAGGCCTTGGCCGAGGAGGTCCTGGCTGAGGACCGTGCGCTTAAGCTGGTGCGTGAGCGCATCACGATCTGTCGGCGCGACATCGCCAAGATGATCGCGACAGGCCTGGAGGAGGGCGTGCCGACCCGTCGGGGAGGGCAGGGCCCGGCCGATTGGATGGAGGTTCATGGGCGTTACAGGGGCATCGTCGGGCGGATTCCGCGCTCAGCTACGCGGCTAATACTCGAGCCGATTGCCCAAGAGCTTTCGCTGCTGGCCGACGAAGTGCTCATCCTGTTGGAGGAACACGTTAAAACTCAAAATATGAGCGGCAATGAGTCTCATTTTGAGCGTCACATACAGAGTTCAAAACCAGACTCCCTTACTGATCTTGAACCTCGCTTTCCAGAAAGCAGGGGGGCGATTGTCGAGATCCAATCGGAACCGGCGAGGATGCAGGAACGGACCTACCCCTTGGGGATGGTGCTCGACGCCTGCCCGGACATCATCGACTACTCCCGCGGGGGAATTTCGAACTGGCGCGATCTCGCGGCTGCTGTTGCCGTGGTCCGGCCGCTGCTGGGGATCAGTCCCAGCGCCTGGTACGAAGCGCAAGCCGCGCTCGGCGAAATCGAGGCTTCGATCGTGGTCGCGGCTATTCTGCAGCGCGGGGAGGCGATCAACAGCGCCGGCGGCTATCTGCGTGGCCTGACGCGAAGAGCCGAGGCGGGAGAGTTTTCGCTCGGGCCGATGCTGATGGCGCTGATCGGCAGCCGAAAGCGCGAGAAGCAGCGGGCTTGAGGGTTGGGTGCGATGGTTGAGACGAAGAACACGCCACAGGCAATGCTAATCGACGGCGATTGGCGTCTTTTGCTTTGCTTGGAATGCCGAGCGCTCCATAGTGGTGCCCGTGGGGTTCAGTAGGGGGCGGTTATGGAACAGCTTCGCATTTCAGAGGCCGTCGAGGCGGCTGCGAAAGCGCTGCACGACTCCGTGCGGGATCCGAAACAGTTCCGCTGGGACGCCATGACCGAACAGTGGCGTATCGAGATGCGCGCCTATGTTCGCCAGTGCGTTCTGGCAGCACTGAGGGCGTCTGATGAATTCGTCGCGCGCCCCACAGATCGGCGGGTGCTCGGGACGCGGCCGCGTCTGGAGATGGTTTCGCGCTGAAGGCTCGGTCTGGCAGATTGGCGGTTGCCGGGTTGGGCGCGGTGCACCGCCTCAATCAGGTTTTCGGTCTTTGCGTGCCTTGGGGATGGGTGAGGGGGCTGTCTCACGCTCTTGAGCTTCCTTCTGCAGGCGCAACTCTCTCAGCCGCGCGGTGTTGGCGTCCCGAGCCCGATTGGCGATGTCGCCTTCGGAGGGAGTGCGATCACCACCTTTCTCCGGCGCCTGCAGCCTGAGAAAGGCCTTGTCGGCGTCGAGACGCTGTTTCGACTTTTCGTCCATCTGTGATCCTTGAGAGGTGAGCCCGGATGAATGCTGTGCGACGCGGATCGCTAAAGCGTCAACCGGCGGCCTTGCTGAGATGCCGGTCGGCGGCCAACGACGCGAGAAGAAGCGGGCGTGATGGTGATGCGGCGCAGCCACGCTCTGTCGGGATATTTTGCTGAGGCCTATCGAGCCCTTGCAGGCGCCGCTGCGAGGGCTTGTGATAGCCGGCATGGCAAAACTGTCCCGCGTGATCCTGACCGTGCTTCTTTCCGGGCGTCATGCGGCGCTTGGCGGCCGGTCATCGCGTGACAGGGCGGCCAATCTGGCTCGGATTGCGGCGTCCTATAGCCGCGTCGAGCTTGAGACCGAAAAGGGCATCGGACCAGCACGCGCGGCGGAGGTCGAGCGCTGGCTGTTGGGGCAGGGGTTGTCGCTGCGGACCGACCGGGATTGCTCGGTCTCAGCGGTCGGATTTGCCGAGGTGAGCACAACGGGCAGCGCGGAGCGGGTGGCAAACTCAGAATTCCAATGACGGGTGCCACCTTCTGCCCGGCGACAATGTGTCCGCTGTTCGCTGTAGACGGCTCAAGTTTTAGCGGAGCGGTCAATGCGCCCTGCGAGCGTGACGCGTGCCGCTGGTTCGATGGCCAAATCTGTCAGGCCGGGCGCGTGGCGACCGGCGAGGTCGCGATGGCGTCAGCAGGCGCGTCCGGTTCCTGGCCAAAATTGAATGATCCGATGCGGCGTCGCGCTTTTGATTGCCCGCGTGAACACGAATGCTCCTGGCAGCAGCAGTCGCCCGGCGGCTTGTGCGCGCCGCGTCGTGCCCTGGCGCATGGGCTTGATCCGCGCCACTGCCGATAGAGACTACCGGAGCGGGTTTGGGGACCGCTGCTCCAGGCGCAACACGGCGGCAGCTCGCCGCGCCTTTTCTTCCTGCCATCGCGCTTCGACCTGGTCGGCGATGAGTTCCCGGTCGATGATGACGATGCGCAGCATGCCGAGCTTGAAGGCGACCTCCGCCAGCAGCGAAAGCTTGTCTTCCGGCAGGTCATAGGCGCCGCCCTCGAACACGGGCGCCAGAGTGGCTTTAGCGGCGTCGACAGTCTGGTCGAGCTGTGCGTTGAAGCGCTGTCGCTTGTCGTCGCTCATCGGCATGGCCGCGTCTCTCGTGTGTCCGGAAGCATGCAGGCTGTCGGCCCCAAAAGGAAGTTTTAGATTGCCAGCCTTGCGGCCTTGCCCAGGGCCTGGTCGGCGTCGTTGTAGTAGCGCGCCGCCTGCTGGACCGAGCGGTGCTGAGACTGGCGCATGGCGGCGGGCAGGGCGACGCCGTTGCGCGCCGCTTCGGTCAGATAGCCCGAGCGCAGCCCATGAGCGGAAAACTCGACCGGATCGAGTCCGGCCATGGTGCAGCGGCGTTTCAGGATCAGGTTGATCGCCTGGGGCGTCAACGCTCGATCGTCGATCGCCTCCCAGCGGTCGATCGCCCGGAACACCGCCCCCTTCTTGATGTCGGCCCGCTCGATCCACTCGCGCAGCGCCGCCACGGGCGGTCCGATCAGCAGCACCCGGGCGTCATCGTCGGCCTGGGCTGTTTTAGTCCGGCCAAGCGATATCGCCAGGCAGGGCAGGCGCGGGGAGTCTTGATCATCGGGATCGATCGGGACATCGCTCTCGTCGCTCAACTGCTCGAGGCGCAGCCGCGCCACCTCGCTGCGCCGACGCCCGCCCGATGCGAAGGCGACAAGCAGGATGGCGAGATCGCGCGTGTCGGCGAGACGGTCGCTCTGGCAGGTCGCGATCAGCCGGTCCAGAATGTCGCGCGTCACCGCACGCTTGCTTTTGCGCCGGCGCGGTTTTGCGCTGGCCCTGACCGCCAGGCGCACGCTGCTGCGGATCGCCGGGGTGCCGAGCGGGCTCTCAAGCCCCTTCCAGCGATGCAGGGTTGCCCAATGTGCCAGGCGCCGTTTGACGGTGGAGCTCGCATGGGGCCCGTCAGAACGTAGATGGTTACCGGCGCGGAGCGCTTCATCCACGTCGGCTGGCATGCCATGCGAAGAATCCTCGGCGCGACGCGCGGGATCCCAAAGGTGGTGGGCGACGAACTTCAACGCCAGCGCTTCTGGCGCCGGCCAGGGCAGGGGCGAGCCGGTAGCTGCGATCGACCAAGCCTCGAGATAGGCGAGATCCGACGCCAGCGCGCGCAGCGAGTTCTCGCCCATGCCCTCCTTGGCCAGGTGCCGAAGCGTCGCGACGTCGTCGTCGGTCAGGATGGTGGCGAGCTTGTCGCGGCGCTCCATCGGGAGGATGCCGGCGAGCGCGTCGAGCTGCAGGGCACGTCGCGTTTCGGTCTCGGCCGAGAGCAGGGATGTCGAGGTCACGGGCGCTCCTGTGCGGCTCGCGAGGGCCGATTTCGTCGACGGTAAGCCCGGCTGACGTCGCCGGCGGCGTTTTGGAGCGCCAGAATCGCCGATTTCCGAGCGTATGTCTATCACTATCGATAATAGGTTCTTATCGTGAGTGATGAGTACAGGTTGGTGAGTGTCGGTGTGAAACAAATGAATGACTATTTGGATTGGATATGATAGATTTTTAGGTATGAATTCAACCCACTACGATCTCTCTCGCGCTGAGCGCCAAGCCCTGGTTAGCGACTGCGCCGCAGCCGCCGAGACCGCGGCGATCGCGCTCGCCCGCTTCGACGAGCGTTTGCTTCGCGCAAATCCCGTCCTGGCCGAGGGCGCGCGCCAGCGCGGCCACGCTTTTGAGGCCAAGGCCCTGATCGGCCTCACCGGCGGCCTGTGCCCGCTCGAGGATATGTGCCTGCACGACGCCGGCATGGATGTGCGAAGCCCGACCCGCGAGATCGCCCGCGCTGCCGCCATCCTGGACGAGCGCCGGCGCCTGGCGCGACGTGATCCTGCGGAGATTTTGAGACCAAGCGCCCTTCGGCAGCGGCTCGGCATCGAAGGATCAGAGGGACTGGACCAGACCGACAGGCGTGAGACCGCCCCAGTGGCCGCGAAACAGCTCGCGGCACCCTGGGACCGGATCGGCCGGGACGACCACGAGGAGGACCAGGCCGATGACCATGACTTGGACCGGGAGGACGATGAAGATTCCGCCGATCCGGGCTTCGCCGAGATTGATGCGCTCTTGGTGCGCACGCGAAAAAAGCTCGACGCCTGGAACGACTTTTCCTCCGACGAGGGCCGCAAGAATTTGTCGCTGCGCGATCCTGCCTATGACGCCGCCGGGCGGTTCGCGCGCTGGCAAAAAATCCTGGAAGAGGGCAGGGGGCTGCCGGCGGCGCTCGCGGCCGCCCTCGCGCTCGATGCCTGGCTTTGGCTCGAGCCGTCGGAACGCGCGAGCGAGCTCGGCTTTGCGTTCGCCGCGACCGTGTTGCGCCAGCGGGGTTTGGGCTCAGCGCATTTGCCGGCCGTTGGACTGGGGCTCAGGCGGGGACGGTTTCGGTGGAGCCCGCACTTGTCGCTCAGCGTCCGGGTCGAAGGGCTGCTCGGCGCCTTTGCCGAAGCAGCCGTGTTTGGGCAGGCCGATCTCGATCGGCTGTCGCTGGCGCGGACCGTGATGCTGCGGAGGTGTGAGGGGAGGAGGGGGAATTCGAAATTGGCGGAGCTGGTCGACCTGTTTGTGTCGTCGCCGCTCGTGACGGTGCAATTGGCGGCCGCCCGGCTAGAGGTGTCGCCGCAGGCGGTTGAGGCCATGCTGAAAGAGCTCGGCGGCAGCCTGCCGCGCGAACTCACCGGCCGGAAGCGCTATCGGGCTTGGGGGATTACTTAATAAAGACTATGCGCCTTAGGCGTTTTTTTGCCGTCGCCTTGTTGAGCTGTCGATCGATCGCGTCCTACAATTCCCAACGAGGTTCGAAAACCGCGAACCGGAGCATTTTCTACTCGCTCTTTGAGTTCTATCGGCTGAGCTGCAAGCCCCTGGTGACGAACTCTCCCGCTCCGAGCCTTGGTCCACCGGCGCGACGTAGTCGTTGAGGGTTGAGACGGCGATGAGGGATTGTGGATCGCGAATCTGGGGGCTAGCAGTCCTTCGAACCGCAAATCCGTCTCAGGTAATTCGGCCCAACGTGGGGCGCGACCAAGCGTACGATCCGTTCGTCTCCGGCTGGTGACGGTCGCCCCATCGAGCTGGTGATCCCATTTTCGGCCAGCAGCTCTGGACGTGGTGGCTCTTGTGATGACTTGGCTGCGCGCCGCCTACGTACCTTGCTGAAAGTGCGCTCTCCGGCTATATTACTGGAAATAAGCGAGGGATCCTATGGGAAGCTCACAAAAACGCGCAATCCAAAATTACCGGTTCCGTCTTGGCGAACGCGGTTTGGCGCGCTTCGAAGTGCTCGGCAGGGACGCAGATCGTGACCTCATCCGGTCGCTTGCGCGGCGGCTTTCCGAGGATACGCCCGAGGCTTCACAGCTCCGCGCCGCCGTAAGCAGGTCGATCGCTGGCGACCCACCGAAGCCTGGTGGAATCCTGGCCGCACTGCGTCGTTCGCCGCTCGTGGGCACTAATCTCGATCTCTCCCGGGCCCGTGAAGAAGGGCGCAAGATCGACCTGTGACACGCTACCTCCTCGATACCAACATCATCAGCAATGTCGTCAGATCACAGCCGTCGGAATCGCTCTTGGCATGGATGTCGAGACAGCGCGACGAGGACTTGTTCATCGCCTCGCTGACCGTTGCGGAAATTCTTCGCGGGGTTCTGGAGAAGCCACGGGGCAAAAAGCGCGACGCACTCGACGATTGGTTCTCTGGACCTGAGGGCCCGCAGGCCCTGTTCGCGGGCCGCATCTTACCGTTCGACGACAAGGCAGGTTTGATCTGGGCGCGCCTGATGGCAGAGGGAAGAGCGGCCGGCAAGCCGCGCAGCGGGCTGGACATGATCATCGCAGCTGTCGCCGGTGCGAACGAGTGCGTGGTGGTGACGGATAACGAAAAAGACTTTGCCGGACTCCAGATCGTCAATCCGATCCGGGGAGCGGTCTAATGCGGCGGCAGGTCAAGGAATGCTCGGGAGGGCAAGATGGCTGAAACTCAGATCGAGTGGACAGACTCCACTTGGAACCCCGTCGCAGGATGCTCGATCGTCACCGCAGGCTGCACCCATTGTTATGCGATGGAAATGGCCAAACGCCTTGAGGCCATGGGCATCGCAAAATATGCAAGACTTACGCGAAAGACGGGCAAGCGCACGGTGTGGAATGGCGTAGTGCGGGAAGACCGCGAGGCCCTTTCTATCCCCTATGGGTGGAAAAAGCCGCGGAAAATCTTTGTAAACTCGATGAGCGATCTCTTTCACGAGGGCGTTAGCGACGAGTTCATCCTCGGGGTCTGGAAGGTCATGCGCGAGACGCCGCGCCACAACTATCAGATCCTTACTAAGCGCCCCGAGCGCATGGCAGCCCTTGTCGCCTCGCGGATGGGCGAAATCCTGCCCAATGTTTGGCTTGGCACCAGCATTGAGAATGCGGACGTCGTGAGCCGAGTCGACTATCTCCGCCGAGCGCCTGCGGCCATTCGCTTTATCTCCTTTGAGCCTCTGATTGGATCGGTTGGCGCCGTGGACCTGCGTGACATTCATTGGGCAATCGTGGGCGGCGAAAGCGGCAAATCCGCTCGACCGATTAGGGAAGAATGGATCGATGAAATTTACGGGCAGTGCCTGACAGATGGCACCGCCTTTTTCTTCAAGCAGTGGGGAACCTGGGGCAAGGACAACAAAAGGCGCTCCAAAAAGGCCAACGGTCGAGAGTACCGCGGCCGAACCTGGGATGAAATGCCAGCCCCTCCGCAAGGTGCGGCCGCAATGTAAAGCAATTTCCGTCGGGGGGACGCGCAGGTGGTGGAGAAACGATACGAATGGGCTGAGGGGGCAAAACTTGAGGAGCACTCACGTCGTAAACATAAGATCCTCCGCGAATATGTCTTCGACTATCTGACCGTCCGCTGCCGGCTGCCTMAGCAAGAACGGTTTCGGCTTGCCATTGTCGACGGTTTTGCAGGCGGCGGCCGATACCAGTGCGGCTCGCCCGGCTCGCCGCTGATTTTCATCGAAGAACTAAAGCGAGCCTTCGAGGCGGTTAATACGCAGCGTGCGGTTCAAGGGCTTGGTGCCGTCGAGGTCGAATGCCTTCTTATATTCAATGATGCCAGCCGCGACGCGGTCGAGCTCTTGAAGAGCCACATCGCGCCCGTACAGGCGGAGGTCAGCCAGACCTGCCCAAAACTGCATCTGCGTGTCGAATATCTGAACGAGTTCTTCGAGGCCGCATATCCCGATATCAAACGCTTGCTCGAACAAGGCCGGTATCGGAGCGTCATCTTCAATCTCGATCAATGTGGGCATAGCCACGTCGAGCGGAACACGATCCTCGACATCATGCACTCATATCCCGCGGCCGAGATCTTCTACACTTTCGTTATTAGTTCTTTGCTGGCGTTCCTTCAGAAGGACCAGCCCGAACGCCTTCGCGCCCAACTCGACCATCTCGGCCTGACAAGCAATGACATCCAGGCGCTGGACGGGCTGATGAGTCAGAAGGACTGGCTGGGCGCCGCCGAGAAGATCGTCTTCGACGCATTTCGACTGTGCGCACCCTATGTCAGCCCATTCTCGATCAACAACCCCGGAGGTTGGCGATATTGGCTGATCCATTTCGCCAATGCTTACCGCGCAAGACAGGTCTACAATAACATCCTTCACGACAATGCCAGCTTGCAGGCGCATTTCGGTCGATCCGGCCTTAACATGCTGTCCTATGATCCAAAACACGACGAAGGCACTCTCTACCTCTTCGATTTGAGCGGTCGAGCATCGGCGAGGGATCAGCTTCTCGGAGACATTCCGCGCCTTATCACGGAATCCGGGGACGCTATGCCGGTCATGGATTTCTATGAAAGCATCTACAACATCACGCCTGCACACGCTGACGATGTGCATGCTGCAATCATTGAGAACCCGGACCTCGAAGTCATAACTCCCGCGGGAGGTGAGCGCAGGAAGGCCAATACGATTGGCGTCGATGACCTGATCAAGATCAAGAAGCAGATCAGCTTCTTTCCGATGTTTCTGAGCGCCGGGACAAAGGGCGGCCCCAAGAAATGATCTAGGCTTCGTGGACAAAGGGTAGCCAGAGTTTGACTGCGGCGATGGCGACGAAACCGAGGTAGGACTCCTTGCTCTTGTCGTAGCGTGTGGCGACGCGCCGCCAGTTCTTGAGCTTGCTGAACAGTCGCTCGATCAGATTGCGCCACTTGTATTTTTCGGCATCGTGCGGCGC
>NZ_JBFUCS010000034.1:0-25274 GCF_056405115.1 Allobosea sp. P2_A10
GGCATAGCCCGAGGCCAGAATAATAGGGAGGTCAGGACGCGATGCGCGAATCCGCCGCGCGAGCTCCGCTCCTGTCATCCCAGGCATGGCGTGATCTGTGATGACCAGATCGATGCGATGGCCGGTGGTCAATGCCTCCAGTGCTTTCGCGCCAGACATCACCTCAATCGCCGTGTGGCCAAGATCTTCGAGCATCGCGGCCGTGCCCATGCTCACCAAAGCGTCGTCATCGACAACGAGAATGGTTCGCGGCGTGAATGAGTGAGCAGAAGTGGCATCTGGGGGATTAATAGAGACGACTGGCTGAGCCGTCGTCTCGGTCGCGATCGGCAACCACAGATCGACGGAAGTTCCTTGGCCCGGCGCGCTGGATATCACAAGCGTCCCGCCGGACTGAGCAGCTAAGCCATGCACCATAGAGAGCCCCAGCCCCGTACCCTTACCTAGCCCCTTGGTTGTGAAGAATGGCTCGGCAGCCTTGGCGAGCGTCACGTCGTCCATCCCGCAACCGGTGTCCGACACCTGGATGCGCACATAGTGACCATGAGTTAAGTTTGGCTGCGGACGGGTGGGGGAGGTGATAATTTCTTCTGCGCCGATGGTGATCACGCCCCCATCGGGCATGGCGTCACGCGCGTTCACTGCCAAATTCAGGAGCGCCAGTTCAAGTTGATTTGCGTCGACGAGTACGGCTGCGAGCTGGCGCGGCATGTGTTTGGCGAATCGTATGCCAGGACCGATCGCCCGCTGCAGGAGGTTCTCGATGCCGTCGACCACCTGAATGACATCAACCGCTTGCGGCTTCAGCTCCTGGCGCCGGGCAAACGCCAGGAGGCGTTGAGTGAGCGACGCTCCTCGCTCCGCCGCTTGGATCGCATTGTCGAGCAGCCGCAGATCGCGGTCGTCTAAAGGTAATCGCTTCTTGAGCAAATTGAGACTACCCAGCGCCGCCATCAGAAGGTTGTTGAAATCATGCGCAACACCGCCTGTCAGCTGCCCGATCGTGTCTAGCTTTTGCGCCTCGAAAAGTTGTGCCAACGCCTCTTCTCGTTCGCGCGTGCGCTCCTCGATGCGGTGCTCAAGCTGCTCGTTGAGGAGGGCGAGCTGGGCTGACGAGGTTTCCAACTCGGCCGTTCGCTCCGCCACGCGTCGCTCTAGTTCGGAGTTCAGACGTTCCAGCTCTCGGGTCTTGCGAAACAACTCAGCGAATACCTTGACCTTCGCGCGGAGGAGTTCCGGCACCACCGGGACCGATACGTAATCGACCGCCCCCGCCTGGTAGCCTCGCAGCCGATCTGGCTCAGCCATCATGATAGCCGATACGAAGATGATAGCCGTTTTCTGGTAGCGCGGATGCTCACGGATCATGGCGACAAGCTCGAAGCCGTCCTGGTCGGGCATGCAGACGTCAACCAGGATGACGGCCACCTCCGTCTTCAAAAGATGCTCGAGCGCTTCGCGGCCCGACTTGGCCTTGATCAGATTCTCACCGAGCTCTTGTAGAATAACTTCATAACTCAGCAACTTTGCCGGCTGATCGTCGACCAGCAGAATATTGACCGGGTCCATCGCGAATCCCCCCTTATTTTTCAGCGATGTAGCCACATCCGCAGCGATGATAGCAACTGCTCTGTATTGACTGGCTTGGCGAGGTAATCGGAGGCACCTGCTTCGAGGCAC
The DNA here is from genome assembly GCF_056405115.1 of Allobosea sp. P2_A10. Taxonomy (NCBI): domain Bacteria; kingdom Pseudomonadati; phylum Pseudomonadota; class Alphaproteobacteria; order Hyphomicrobiales; family Alloboseaceae; genus Allobosea; species Allobosea sp. P2_A10. The sequence goes on from NZ_JBFUCS010000034.1 coordinate 1,681, forward strand.
TTCTCCCGATCGCCCTTCATGGCCTTGGCTGTCAGGGCGACGATCGGCAACCTTCGAAACGCAGGATTGGACCGGATGACCTGCATCGTCTCATAGCCGTCCATTCCGGGCATCATGATATCCATCAAAACGATCGCGACGTCCGGCTGCGCATTGATGATTGCGATGGCTTCGTTGCCGGTGGTCGCCGTCAGCACGTTCATGCCCCGTCGCTCCAGGACACTGCTCAACGCGAAAATGTTCCGCGCGTCGTCATCGACTAGGAGCACCGTCTCGCCAACGAGATCCTCGTCGGAGCTGTGCAGACGCTCGAGCATAGCCTGCTTGGCGGGCGGCAGGTCGGAGACAACCCGATGCAGAAACAAGGCGGTCTCGTCGAGGAGACGTTCGGGCGACTCGACCCCCTTCACCACGACGCTACGTGCCATGGTGTGAAGTTGCGCATCCTCCTCCGACGATAGCTCGCGGCCGGTGAAGACGATCACCGGCACATCGGCGATGGTCGCATCGTCGCGGATCCGTTCCAGCACCTCGAACCCTGACATGTCAGGCAGCTTGAGATCGAGCACAACGCAGTCTATCGCGCCCTCGCTCAGGATTTCGAGCGCCCTGGCGCCGGTATCGACGCTGGTGATGTCGATGTCGTCATGACCCAGAAGCTCGGTCACGCCAAGACGCTCACCCTCATTGTCCTCAACAAGCAGGAGCTGCCGGCGGCGTGGCTCGGCATAGCCCTTTAATCTGGCAAGCGCCTTGCCGAGTCCGTCGCTCGTGGTCGGCTTGTTCATGAAAGCGAAGGCCCCGCGTGCGAGACCGTGCTGCCGGTCTTCGTCCAGGGTGACGATCTGAACCGGTATGTGCCGCGTCGCGGGGTCCTGCTTGAGCTGGCTGAGGACCGTCCAGCCGAGCATGTCGGGCAGGAAGACGTCCAGCGAAACAGCGGTCGGGCGGTACTCACGCGCCAATGCCAGCGCATCGGCGCCGCGCATGGCGACGAGGACCTTGAATCCATTGTCGCGCGCAAGATCGACCAACACGCTGGCGTAATGCGGATCGTCCTCGACGATCAACAGAACGGCGTCGCCCGGGGCAATCAGGTGCCGATCATCCTGGATTTGCTCAACGACCTTGTCACCAAGGCGACCTGCCGTCAGCGCCGCAATCGAGACCGCAGCCGCATTTAATGCCTCCATGTCACCTGGGCGGACGGCCGCCGGCGCGTTGCCGACGAAGGTCAGAGGCAGGTACAGCGTGAAGGTGCTGCCGACATTGGGAATGCTGCGCAGCTGGATTTCGCCGCCAAGAAGGTTGGCCAATTCACGGCTGATCGCGAGGCCAAGGCCCGTACCACCGTATTTGCGACTGGTCGATGCGTCCGCCTGCTGGAACGCCTCGAAGATGATCCTTTGCTTTTCCGTCGGGATACCGATGCCCGTGTCGGTCACCTCGAAGGCAACGACTGAGGGTGCATTCTTCAACGAGACGTTGTCGGCGCTCCAGCCGCCGGTTACCGGCGACACGCTGAGCCTGACACCGCCTTCGTCAGTAAACTTAAAGGCGTTGGACAGCAGATTCTTGAGCACCTGTTGCAACCGCTTTGAGTCGGTGATGATGCTGCGCTCAAGATCAGGCGCCAACACCACTTCGAAGGACAGCTTGCGGTTCTCCGCCTCGTGGCGGAATGGACGCGTCATGACGTCGAGCAAGCTGTTGAAGAAGATTTCCTCGGCATCGACCGAGACCGTGCCGGACTCAATCTTCGACAGGTCGAGAATGTCGCTGATCAGGTTGAGCAGGTCGGTGCCGGCGCCATGGATCGTGCGGGCGAATTCCACCTGCTTGCCGGAGAGGTTGCCGTCCGGGTTCTCGCCGAGCTGCTGGCCGAGGATCAGGATCGAATTCAGCGGCGTACGCAGTTCGTGCGACATGTTGGCGAGAAATTCGGACTTGTACTTCGAGGTGAGAGCAAGCTCCGTCGCCTTCTCCTCGAGCGCCCGGCGCGCCTGCTCGATCTCCTGGTTCTTCGCTTCGACCTCGACATTGCGTTCGGCGAGCTGTTGGGCCTTCTGCTCGAGCTGCTCGTTGGTCTGTTGAAGCTCTCGCTGCTGCGTCTGTAGTTCGCCTGCGAGCTGCTGCGACTGCTTCAGCAGGCCCTCGGTCTGCATCGTCGCCTCGATCGAGTTCAGCACGATGCCGATCGAGGTTGTGAGCTGGTCCAGGAACGACAACTGGAGATCGGTGAAATAGCCGACTGAGGCGAGCTCGATCACCGCCTTGACCTGGCCTTCCGACAGTACAGGTAGCACGATGGCGCTGCGAGGCTTCGCCTTGAATACACCTGAGCCGATCGGCACGATGTTCTTCGGCATGTCGGTGATCAGGATGCGCCGTGCATCACGTGCGCACTGGCCGATCAGCCCATGGCCCATTTTCAGACGTTCGGGATGGCCGTGTACCGGGTCGTCGGCATAAGTGGCCAAAAGACGCAGGCTCGACGCCTCGGCATCTCCCTCGACCTGGTAGATCACGCCGTGCTGGGCATCGACGAGCGGCGCAAGGTCAGACAGCAGCATGCGACCTACGGTCGAAAGGTCGCGCTGGCCCTGCAGCATGTTGGTGAACCGCGCGAGGTTCGTCTTCAGCCAGTCCTGGTCGGTGTTGCGCTCGGTGGTAAGGCGCAAGTTTCCGATCATCGTGTTGATGTTGTCTTTCAGCTCTGCGACCTCGCCGCGGGCCTCGACCTGGATCGACCGCGTCAGATCGCCCTTCGTCACGGCGGTTGCGACCTCTGCGATGGCGCGAACCTGCGTGGTGAGGTTGGCCGCCAGCAGGTTGACGTTGCCGGTCAGGTCCTTCCAGGTGCCTTCTGTTCCCGGAACGTTGGCCTGACCGCCCAGCCGGCCCTCGACGCCGACTTCGCGCGCGACGCTGGTCACTTGATCGGCGAAGGTCGCCAGCGTCTTTGTCATGTTGTTGATCGTCTCGGCCAGCGCCGCGACCTCGCCCTTCGAGGCGACGGTCAGATTCTGCTCGAGGTCGCCGTTGGCGACCGCGGTCACGACCTTGACGATGCCGCGGACCTGCTCGGTCAGGTTTGCGGCCATCACGTTCACCGTGTCGGTGAGATCCTTCCAGGTGCCGGCTACGCCTGGCACCTGCGCCTGCCCGCCGAGCTTGCCCTCGGTGCCGACCTCGCGGGCGACGCGCGTGACCTCGCCGGCGAAGGCGTTGAGCTGATCGACCATCGTATTGATGGTGTTCTTCAGCTCGAGGATTTCGCCCTTCACGTCGACCGTGATCTTGCGCGAGAGGTCGCCTCGCGCCACGGCAGTCGTCACTTCCGCGATGTTGCGGACCTGCGTAGTAAGGTTGGCGGCCAGCAGATTGACGTTGTCGGTGAGGTCCTTCCACGTGCCGGCGACGCCCGGGACGACGGCCTGGCCGCCAAGCCGGCCGTCGGTGCCGACCTCGCGCGCCACTCGAGTGACCTCGCCCGCAAATGAGCGCAGCTGATCGACCATCGTGTTGAGCGTGTCCTTGAGCAGCAGAATCTCGCCGCGGACATCGACCGTGATCTTGCGCGACAGATCGCCATTGGCGATCGCGGTTGCGACCTCGGCGATGTTGCGGACCTGGGCCGTCAGGTTGCCCGCCATTGAGTTCACTGAGTCGGTCAGGTCTTTCCAGGTGCCGGCGACGCCCGGCACTTGGGCCTGGCCGCCGAGCTTGCCCTCGGTGCCAACCTCGCGGGCGACGCGCGTGACCTCGCCGGCGAAGGCGTTCAGCTGATCCACCATCGTATTGATGGTATTCTTCAGCTCGAGGATCTCCCCCTTCACGTCCACGGTGATCTTGCGCGACAGGTCGCCTCTGGCGACTGCCGTCGTCACCTCGGCGATGTTCCGGACCTGACCGGTGAGGTTGGAGGCCATCGAGTTGACGTTCTCGGTGAGGTCCTTCCAGGTGCCGGCGACGCCGGGAACCTGCGCCTGACCACCGAGCTTGCCCTCGGTGCCAACCTCGCGCGCCACGCGCGTCACCTCCGAGGCGAAGCGATTAAGCTGATCGACCATCGTGTTCAGGGTTTCCTTCAGCTGAAGGATCTCGCCTTTCACGTCGACGGTGATCTTGCGCGAGAGGTCGCCATTGGCGATGGCCGTCGAGACCTCGGCGATATTGCGGACCTGGGCCGTCAGATTGCCGGCCATCGAATTCACGGAATCGGTCAGGTCCTTCCAGGTGCCGGCCACGCCGAGCACGTTGGCCTGGCCGCCGAGCCGCCCTTCGGTGCCGACCTCGCGGGCAACGCGCGTGACCTCGCCGGCGAAACCGTTGAGCTGGTCGACCATCGTGTTGATGGTTTCCTTGAGTTCCAGGATTTCACCGGAGACCGTTACCGTGATCTTCTTGGAAAGGTCGCCCTGGGCCACGGCAGTGGCGACCTCGGCGATGTTGCGGACCTGGCCGGTCAGGTTGGACGCCATCGAGTTGACCGAGTCGGTCAGGTCCTTCCAGGTGCCCGCGACGCCCTTGAGCTGGGCCTGACCGCCGAGCTTGCCCTCTGTGCCGACCTCGCGCGCCACGCGTGTCACCTCCGAGGCGAAGGCGTTGAGCTGGTCGACCGTCGTGTTGATCGTCTCCTTGAGCTGCAGGATCTCGCCTTTCACATCGACGGTGATCTTCTTCGACAAATCGCCATTGGCGATCGCGGTCGAGACTTCGGCGATGTTGCGGACCTGCGCGGTCAGGTTGCCGGCCATCGAGTTGACGTTCTCGGTCAGGTCCTTCCAGGTGCCGGCGACGCCGCGGACGTTGGCCTGGCCGCCCAGCCTGCCTTCCGTCCCGACCTCGCGAGCGACGCGCGTTACTTCCGACGCAAACGCGTTGAGCTGATCGACCATCGTGTTGATGGTCTCTTTCAGCTCGAGGATTTCGCCCGAAACCGTCACGGTGATCTTCTTCGACAGGTCGCCATTTGCGATCGCGGTCGAGACCTCGGCGATGTTGCGGACCTGCGCGGTAAGGTTTGACGCCATCGAGTTGACGTTGTCGGTGAGGTCCTTCCAGGTGCCGGCGACCCCGGGCACCTGCGCCTGGCCGCCGAGGCGCCCCTCGGTGCCGACCTCGCGCGCCACGCGCGTCACCTCGCCGGCAAAGCCGTTGAGCTGATCGACCATCGTGTTGATGGTCTCTTTCAGCTCGAGGATTTCGCCGGAAACGTTCACGGTGATCTTGCGGGACAGGTCGCCGCGCGCAACGGCGGTCGTGACCTGAGCGATGTTGCGAACCTGCGCGGTGAGGTTGCCGCACATGGCGTTGACGGAGTCGGTGAGGTCCTTCCAGGTGCCGGCGACGCCGGGCACCAGGGCCTGGCCGCCGAGCTTGCCTTCGGTTCCAACCTCGCGGGCGACGCGCGTTACTTCCGAGGCGAAAGAGCGAAGCTGATCGACCATCGTATTGATGGCTTCCTTCAGCTGCAGGATCTCGCCGCGGACATCGACGGTGATCTTCTTGGACAAGTCGCCGTTGGCAACAGCGATCGTCACCTCGGCGAGGTTGCGGACCTGCGCCGTCAGGTTCGAGGCCATGGAGTTGACGCTCTCGGTCAAATCCTTCCAGACGCCCGTCACCTCGCTGACCTGCGCCTGCCCGCCGAGCTTGCCGTCGGTGCCAACCTCGCGCGCGACGCGCGTCACTTCGGAGGTGAAGACGCTGAGCTGCTTGATCATGGTATTGACGATGGTGGCGGAGCGCAGGAACTCGCCCTTGAGCGGGCGGCCGTCGACATCAAGTGGCATGGTCTGGAGGAGATCGCCCTTTGCGACTGCGGTGATCGTGCGCGTCACCGCGGTCGTCGGCCACAGCAAGTCGTCGATCAGCGTGTTGACCGACCCCTCCATGTCGGACCAGGCGCCGCCCGAAAGACCGAAGCGAACCCGGGTTCGAGTCTTGCCGTCGCGGCCGACGACCTGCCCGACATGCTCGAGCTGGTCGGCCATGCGCTCATTGGCCGCGACGATGTCGTTGAAGGTATCGGCAATCTTACCGGCGAGCCCGGTCTGGTTGCCCGGCAGCCTGATGGCGAACTCGCCATGACGCATCGACTGCAGGGCGTCGAGCAACTCGTTCAGATCGAGAACGGAGCCATCGACTGTCGACATGGTCGCCAGTTCGGTGCCGATCGCCGGAGGCGCTTCGAATTTCCTAGACGAACGCCCATTTGACTTTGCTTTTGACGTAGCACTCGCTTCGGTCATGGGGCGGCTCCGGTCTAGTTATGCAAAACTACCGAGCTTGAATTTAGCGATTCAAAAGCAGATTTCGACAGGAATTTTTGCGCGCTCACCAGCAAGTAGTCCCGTATGGGACGGATTCAAAACCAGTTAATTGCGCAGTTGTTTCGGCATTCGGGTCGAGGATCGCAGTGTTAACCAGCGATACGCCAAAGCGGACGATTACGCGGTGATCAGGATACGTGGTTCGAGCTCAAGACGAGCAAATACTTCGCAGCCTGTCTTAGGCAGGCGGTACTGGCTTCGCGCAGGGTCGAGGCGATGTCGTTCGCAGGAATACCCAAAATACCGCCAACGAAGCCCGTGGCACCTGAAAGCGAGGCTAGGATTATACGGGTCCCCGGAAGCCGACGTCGTAGGCGCTTCAGGGCATATCGCAAATGGGACGCGCTTCCTGCTCAAGCTGATGTCTTCGGCGGCAGGAAGTGGTCGTGGGGCGAAGTTCGAGAGCGGGACTGAGGACGAAGCTCCGCAAACCTTCAGCTAGGGCATATGGGCAGTCGCTTTGTTGCCAGACGTGGGTTGCACGCCGCTCTTGAGCCGCTGATGGTATTTACGTGTTCCCGATTTGGCGTCTCTGTCAGACCGACCGCTCCATCACGGCCTCTTCGATGGGCTGATCTGACCGAAAGACGGCTTCGCCTCGATCGCCTATACGGCAACGGCGCGGCTGCGACTTTCTTCCCCTGCCGGCTGCGCCGTCATTCCTCGCGAAACAAGAAACTCACAGCCGCGCCATCCTTCGCTGCGCTGCGGTCGCAAGCGATGCCGCGTCGATCGCCTTCGGCCCGTCGATCGCCATCGAGGCCGCAATGGTGCGGGCTCGAAGACAAAGCACCAGGAGAACGATCATGGCGACCATCGGCACGTTCAAGAAGACCGCCACCAACGAATTCACCGGCGAAATCGTCACCCTCTCGCTCCAGACCAAGAACGTCCGCGTCGTGCCCGAAGCCAACCGCACCGGTGACAATGCCCCCAGCCACCGCGTCTACGCCGGCCGGGTCGAGATCGGCGCAGCCTGGACCAAGCGCTCCAGTGAGGGACGCGACTATCTCGGCCTCAAGCTGGACGATCCGAGCTTTACCGCTCCGATCTACGCCAACCTCTTCGACGACGAGGACGCCGAGACCTTCAGCCTCATCTGGTCCCGGCCCAATGGGCGCCGCAACGGAGAGTGACATCGAGCCAGGCTCGCCCGGATCGCACCGGGCGAGCCTTCGCATTCAGGATTTCGGCAAACTCGCGATCGAGCCGAGATATCCGCGATTCCGCTTGCGGCGCTCCAGCCGTGCGAACGCGTCGCCGGCCTCTGCGCCCTCGTCGAAGGTTTCGACCATCGCCTGGCCGTTCGTGCCGATCCGGCCCCAGTTGCGAACGAGGGACGCTCCGCCAAACAATGTCGGTTGAATCGACAGCCCATAGAACCGCGCCATGTTGCGGGCGGGATCTATGCGGCGGAGATGAAGCGGTGCGATCTCGAATCTGGGCATGGAAGGTATCGTCGCCTTCGACGGCAACGACGTCCAACGACTTCGGTGAATCGATGGTCTCTGACGGATTCATGGTGGTGATGGGTTGCCCCATCCTATCCGACGCTGTCGGACCAGCCTCGCTGCGTCGATCATGGCCGAAAGGTTGTGTGCTTCCCGCGCTAACTGGAGGGCTCTCTGGTCGGCCCATGATACGGCCGGCGGAGCCCGCCTCAAGGACGCGTTGTACCCCCAAAATGCTGACGCATTCCGGCTCCCCCACGCGCCGCCTCCGGCGGTCGGCTGGCGCCGATCCTTGACCCGGTCTCCGCCGACGCGTGGCGCGCCTTCGTCCATTCGAGACGAAGGAGGTTCTCATGACCATGACGATCGATCAGCAGATTGCCGAACTCAAGGCCGAACTGAACAATGCTTGCCTTACGCCGCGTGAGCGGCGCGAAGCGAAGCGCGAGCTGGAATTCCTGACCGAGCAGGACCGCAGCGAGGCTGAGGCGGCGTATTTCGCCGAGGTCGAGAGCTGGGCTGTGATCCACGACGTCGAGCTGGCCGCACTGCCGTTCTGAGCATCACGATCTGAAAAACAGCCGGTCTGGCGCCACGCGCGTCGGGCCGGCTTTTCGCATGTCGCCAATCGCGATGAGACCGGGAGGCTATTTTCGCAATCGAGCCTGGGCCGCGATCCGCTCATCGGCCTTGCCCTTGTCGGCAAGCGCCGAGGTTAATTCGTCATAGTCGACACCGTTGCGCTTTAGCGCCCGGCGGGCATCGGCCTCGCTGAACCCCAGCAATTCGAAGACGCTCATATTCAGACGCGCGGCGATGCGCTCGATCGTACGAAGGGTCGGATTCCCCTTGGCGCGGGAGACATCGTAATAGGTGCCTTTGCCGATGCCGAGCTGGCTGATGAACGCTGGAGAGTCGTTGCTTTTGGCTTCGAGCTCCTGCAGGCGCATCGCCAGCATCTCGTTCAGGATCGATTGCTCCCCCTCCCGGGGACGGCGCACATTGACCATGGTGACGGCCTGACCTCGGGGGCAGGATAAAATTTCCCGTGCAGCCCAAGCGCGGTATCATTCTTCTAATATACTGACCAATGGTCATCAATGTATCGAATTAGAATAGTTCCGAATGGAACAACGATCGCCAGTTGTGCGGGACCGGGTTTGGGCAGGATTTGGCAGGTTTGATCGGCGCAACCGGCGCAGCGCCGGAGCGGGCTCTCCTCGCGCCGTGCCGGCGCTCGCCGAACCGCCTGCAGCGTTTCGGCCGGAGGGCATGATCCCTTGCGCGATGGTGGTCGGTGGGGCGGTGGTGTGGGGACTATGCCGGTAGCGCCGGCATCGGCTCGTCGCCGGGCGCCCAGATCCAGGCCGGCAGATCGCTGGTCTCGATCAGAGCATCGAGCGCCATGCGATAGGCGGCATCGGCCTCGTTTGGGACGATGAACATGGCCAGCGGCGTCGGGGCGTCTTCGTGAAGCACGACGCTCGCCAGCGGCTGGCTTGCGGGAAGATTATAGCGCAGCCCTTTCAGGAAGCTGATCTTGCGCCGCGTCAGGGCGTCCAGCAGGCCCGCCTCACTGATGCTCTCGAACGGGATCCAGTTTTCGGTCACCACCATCAGCGCGACGGCCTCAATCGTCGCGACGCCGGCGCTGTCGAGGCCGAACGTGGCGATCGCGATGAGATGCGCGTCCGGGTTCGCATTCCATAGCGAAAGCTCACTGGCGAATACGACGCCCAGGCGTCGGTGGACATCCTCGTTCAGCAGGAACGGGAATTTTGGCGCATGCTTGATGACCAGACGGTGACCCGACCGCGCGGGCGCGATCTCCTTGACCTCACCGACGACGATCAGAAGCGGGCGAGCCTTGCCGGCTGTTGCCGTGGCTCTTGTCATGAAGGCGGAACGACGCTGGGTGATCTCGGCCTCGCGCTCGGATTGAAACATCTCAGGGATGTAGAGGATGTCAGGCAAGGCCTTGCCCTTGCTGGTCTTGCCCTCGGCCGCCTCGAGCAGGAACTTCCGAATGACGGCCCAATTACGCTTGCCGGCCATACCTGGCCGCCAGCGGTTGAATCCGGCCTGGTCCCAGAGATAGTGCAGCAGCGCCCGCAGCGTCAGCTTGGTCCCATCGCTGCGGACCTCGCCGCTGTCTGGCGTTGCGCTCGGAGCCGGCGCCGCACGTCCGGGCGATTTCGTCAGGCTGAAATCCAGCTTGAGCGATGTCGTGCCGGTCTCAAAGTCCTCGCTGATCGCTGAACCTGCGACAGCGCCAAGGCCGGAGAGTTCATAAGGCGGCTCATAGGAGGCACAAGCCGGATCATGCCGCGCGCCTGTGCCGGGCATGCGCTTCAGGATCAGTCGGCCTCCAGCCCTGGCGATATAGAGCGGCAATCCGGTATCACGACAGAGGCACAAGGGGCGGTCGTGACGAGCGTGAGCATCCGCCAGGCGCGCTTGAAAATCCGCCGCGTCAGTCGCGACGACCTCGCCCTCGATCGCGATCTGTCTCATTGCATCGCCATCGCGCCATTTCCTTCGGCGATTGCAGGATGACGATCATGCATCGGGACGGTCAGGCAGGCGGTCGAGCCTTTCCAGAAATTCGCGAATGGCCTGGTCGACCAGTCGAAGGGGCTGGACCTGGCGTTCCGCTGCGATCTGGCGGATCGCGAGATCGATCGGACGTGGCAACCGCAAGGCCAGCGGGCGCGAGGACAGCCGGTCGCCAAATCCCTCGAACGGGTCACGCTGACGGGTTGGCATCGCCGGTCGGGCCAGCCGCCCGGTTTGAGCACCGGGCCCATCGTGCATCGCCGATGGCCTGGCGACGGGGCGCAACGGCTCCTCACCATAGTCGGGCGTGACAACCATCGGGCGCGGCGGTGGCGCGGTCTCGACCGTCGCCTTGCGCGGCAAGGCGAGGCGGGGCTTCGACTCGCTCACGCAGCCCCCTCCTGGCTCGCGGCCAAAAGTTCGCGCACGACCTGGTCGGCATTGTAGCGAGCCTTGCGCACCGCTTCATCCTTGTCGTTCATCTGGTAGAGCGTGCCATGGCCATTGGTCATGGTGCGATAGGTGATCCGGCGATAGAGCGCGTTCTGGCAGAGTTTGACGCCTTCGCTGTCGAAATACCCAAGCACCTCCCGGATCGGCACCGTGTTGCGGTCGAGGCTGTCATATTCGTTGATCACGACCCGATAAGGCGGCTCCAAGACGCCCATCTCGGCCGCGCGCTGCTTCATGAAGCCGACGGTGCGGACGATCTGCGAGGCGTCGAACATTGAGACCTTACAGGGCAGGATGACGAGATCGGCCCGAAACGCCGTCTCCGTGATCCGCGTATCGGCAAAACCCGGCGTGTCGATGATGACCGCGTCGCGCTCGTCGAGTTCGGCCAGGCGCTGCAGCACGGCGGATTCGGTTGTAGCATGGACGATGTCGATCCCAGCAGGGTCGTGGCCGCGCGCTTTTGACGAGGCATGCCACTGATAGGCCGAGCCTTGCGGATCGGCGTCGATCAGGCCGATCCCGTAGCCTTGTTGCGCCAGCTCGCCGGCGAGCAGGATCGACATCGTCGTCTTGCCGCTGCCGCCCTTCGGCGTCGCCACCGCGAAAATGCTCGCCATGTTTCTGCCCTCGATCGCTTGACGACGATGTGCGCCATCAACGCATTGAAATGCTGCCTCAGTCAGTAGTCAGTATATTGACTTGATGTGTCAAGGCGTGACGTCTTGAGTTCGGTGACCCGTCGGTGACGGAATAACGCAACGCCGTCGTTCGCTGATGCGTCTGTCGCGAGCTGTGGTGGTCGCGGATCAGCGCAGGAACCTACTGTCGGAATCGTGGACCAAGCGAGCGCGACAGTGAGGGACACCCGCACTGACGATGCCGAGGAGTACGGCTCTGCTGGAACGCGGCATTGATGAGATCGGCGTGTGATGCAGCCCAGCTCTGCTGCAGTCCATGAATGCGTGACTCACGGAATGCGTTATTTCACCAATGGCGCAGTTCGAGAATCGGGACTTCGCGGAAAGATGCGCTGCAGGAGTGTACGTACGACGGAAAGCATTAGTGCCGAAAGCGAGGACTGAGCGATTGTCGGACTGCGTTATCTGCGCACCACGGTACGGGTGAAGATTATGATAGGTCACCCTGTGATCGAGACCGATGCGGCGATCTCCAGGAAACCCAGCATCGATTGACAGGCCTCGCCCGCTTGAACGGTGCCGTGAGAACGCGAAGTGGGGAGAGGGAGAAAGTGAGGTCAATATTCCGACTATTGATTGACAAGATACCGGTTTGTGGGCCACAAACCAAGGGGAGGCTGCGAAGGGCAGCCGGTTCGCTGGCGCGGCATTGCCTCACCGATCGCGGTTAGCAGCGCGACGGTCGGGCAGCCTTGAAGGGGAGGGTGCGGTGGTTCGAGCGAATTCAGGTCCGCGGAGGAAGCCCCGACTTCGCACTGAACTGTCCGACGATGGTGCGGCGCGGCTGGACGAGGCGGTGGAACTGTTCGGCTTGCCGAAGGCGGAGGTCGTGCGCCGCCTGATCCGAGCATCCGTTCAGGCCGGCCCAGCGCTGTCGGTAGGGAACACGCAAGCTGTCGTCGCACTGGCGGCTGAGGTTCGCCAAGTTGGGCGCACTCTGGCGCAGATGCTGGGTATGATCCGGCACGGCAAGGGAGCCGAGCTCGCGGTGGCCGAGCAGGTCTGGAGCGAGCTCCATGGCGTGATCGCCGCGATCGACGAAGAGCTGACCGAGATGACGGTGACGTACGGTGCCCGGCTCAGAGGGCTTGCACTCTCCGCGACCGAGGCGGTTCCCTCTGGAGGGGCGGCTGTATGAGCCATGGTGCTGTCATCGATCGCTGGACGGAAACGTTTCGCGGGGCGCGCGAGACGGTCGCTCATGGCCGGGCGCAACGTCGCCAGTCGCCTCTGATGTCGACGCCGACGAGCGAACACGGCGTGAGCCTGGGCCGGTCGCCAAAGTCATCTATATCTGCACACGCCGTTCTGCACGGCGTCACGATTACGGGAGGGCGTGATTCCGAGCGCGAACGCCGTCTCGATGCTATCAAAGCGAAGGGCAGTGGCGGGCCGTCACCCGCTCGGCAGGTGCAGCCGGCTCGGATCGAGGGCGGCGCGCTCGGCCGGGCGCGTCACCTGGCCGCCGGCTATCAGCCGGCCGTCGTTAAAGTCATCTCCTATGCCCATGGCGCCGCGCGCGCGACCGCAACCGGTCAATATGTCCAACGCGACGACGTCGCTCTTGAAACGCATGACGGGCGCATTCTCGCCGATCGCGAGGCGGTCGCCGATGAAATCAAACAGTGGTCGAAAACGTTTGAGAACCGGAAGGAAAGCCAGGATGTCGTCGCGATCAGGCTGAAGTTGCATAGCGTTCGCGATACGCCGGCTGGGCGAGAAACCTATGAGAGCGCCATCGCCGCAGGGTTTGCGGGTCACCGACACGCAGTCCGGCTTGAGCAGACATCTGACGGCAAGTTGGAAGCGCGGCTGGTGGTTGCGATGGCGGGCACTGCGAAAGCGCGTTTCCGGGTCCGCGACGAGCAGATTGGAACGGACCAGGATGGCTTCACCCAGAAGCGACTCGACGCTAAATCGGAGGCTGCGGTCAAGGCTCGGATCGAGGCCTCGATCGGTCATCCTCAGCATGCGATAAGTGTCGAGCCTGGCGCTTCGCGGCACGGTCGGGATGGCGTCGCCTATCAGCTCAGGCAGCACATCGCGAAGCATGGCGCGCTCACCGATGACCGTGGGGCGTCCATCGCTGACGCGGCCGGCGCCCGCCAGGCGGCGCGCGATTGGGGCCCTTCGCTGCGGTCGCAATCACCGCGGGACACGATGCATCTGATGATCTCGGCCAAGGCAGGCACCGATGTCGGCGGGCTAACGAATGCAGTTCGCGAGTTCCTTCACGACCGCTTCGCCGACCACAAGTTCATGTTCGGAATTCACACCGACAAGGAGACGCAGGGGCATATTCACGCCCACGCCGTCATAACCGTGAAGAACGAGGCCGGCCAAAAAATTCATCCGAACAGGGACGACTTTCGGACCTGGCGCGAGGTCTATGCCGAACCTGCTCGAGCCCACGGTCTGAAGATTGTTGCAACCTCGGCGACGGAGCGGGCTTGGTCACAGAGCTATGGCGCCAAGGACAAGGCGATCGTCGATGCGGCCGAGCGCCCGCGACCGCACCGAGAAGCCCGCGATAAAGAATATGCGGCTGACCCGATCAATCAGGGTTTGATCGAGAAGGCGCGTCAGCGCATGGCGACGGCGCGCGAGAATCCAGTGAAGCTGCCGTTGAACGATGCGGACCGCCAAGCTGTCAACGATGGCTTGAAGGCCTGGACAGCTGTCGCGCAAGAGGCGCCGTCTGGTCAGGTCGCTGCGGCGATGGTCCAGCGGCTGACGATGGCGCACACTCTGGGCGGCATCATCCACATCATCGAAAAGCGTCTTCAGAATTGGTTGAGCAAGGAGGACAAGCCTATGGCAATCACATCAGAGCAAATGGCAAAGGATCTTCGCGCGATGAACGACGCAGTGTCGCGCACGACCGATCTTCTGGATGGTGCGACCAAGGACCAGTTCCGCGAGACATCGGCGCGCTATCTCGAAACCCTGGCGATGCGAGTGGATTTTCAGCGGATGCAGGAACGAGGGGTGCAGGAGCTGTCGCGCAGCGATATCGAGCGACTGGCCGGCGTTTCGGCGGACCGGCTGATCGAGCGTGCTGAGGCTGTACGGATGAAGGAGCAGGGCGAAGCTGCCGACGCCCAGAGGCTGGCGGATCGCGCGGTCGAAATCGAACGACGCCAGGAGGGGCGAGGCGGACTGGATCCGCAATCGCAGCGCGATGTCGCTTCACAACGTTCCATTGTCGCTGGCACACAGCAGGCCGCCGCGCGGGAAGCAGGTGAGGCCGCCGCCGCGGCGGAAGCGGCTCGCGTTCTCATGGAAGCGCCTGGCCAGCCACTGCCGAAAGCCCTTGTGCAGACCGACGATTTGGCGAAGTTGAAGACCGAGCAGGAGAAGCTGATGCGTGAAGTTGATGCGGATCGGCCAACGGCAGAAACCATTCGAGGGCAGCGGATTAGATAGAGCGAGTGCGAAAGGACGGGTTGCGTCATGAGATTGGGCGGCTGGTCCAAAAACTCAAGTTGCAACCAGACGGTCGGTGCCTTTCAAATGGTCGGAATTTAAATTACGATTGGTCGTATGGCCATTGATCTCGAATTACCCGAGCACATCACACGGCGCGCCGAGGCGCAGGTTGCCATCGCTATCGAGGACACGCGCGTCGTTCTCGTCGTCGGGCCGAGGCAAGCCGGGAAAACAACCCTTGTCCGCAGGTTTGCGAATGAAGCCCGACCCTTTGTGACCTTGGACGATGCGCAAACTCTGAATGCTGCGCGCGCTGATCCAGTGGGGTTCGTCCGTTCGCTTCCATCCGCCATTATCGACGAAGTGCAGCGTGCGCCAGCGCTGATGCTGGCGATCAAGGAGACGGTGGATCGCGACACGTCGCCCGGCCGCTACCTCCTGACCGGCTCCGCAAACGTCATGGCGCTGCCGAGCATCGGCGACTCGCTTGCCGGTCGCATCGAAGTTATCCAGCTCTTCCCGTTTTCGCAGGCCGAGTTGATCGGCAATCCCGGCAGCTTCGTCGATCGCATGTTCGCGGGAGAGCTGCCACTTGCTGGGCGAGCACCGGCCTATGGTCAGGCGCTCATCGATCGCGTTCTCGCCGGCGGCTACCCCGAGCCGCTGCGACGGAGCTCAACGCGGCAGAGAGTGTGGTTTCGCGATTATCTGAAACTGGTGCTCGATCGCGATGTTCGCGACACAGCCGACATCGAGCAACTTGGAAAATTGCCCCTACTCGTCGCAATGCTGGCCGAGCATTCCGGTCAGCTCGTCAATCTCCACTCACTGTCGATGCCGCTCGAACTGTCGCGGCCGACAATCCAAAAATACGTCACGATCCTTGAGCGCCTATTTCTCCTGCAGACGATTCGACCCTGGTATTCAAACCGGCTGTCGCGCCTGATCAAAACCCCGAAGATCCATTTTCTCGATAGCGGACTGTTGAGCGCGCTGAGGGACGCCAGTGCCGATGCGTTCGAGCGCGATCGAACGGCGTTTGGTCCCCTGCTCGAAACCTTCGTGACTCCGAGATTTTGAAGCTTCTGTCGTGGAGCGACCGATCCATCCACCTCTCGCATTTCCGAACCAAGGATTTCGACGAAGTGGATCTCGTGCTCGAAGACAACAGGGGGCGGATCGTCGGCATCGAGGTAAAAGCGTCGGCAACCCTGCGGTCGAAGGACTTTTCCGGGCTCGTCAAACTGCAGAGCGCAGCTGGCGACAAGTTCATTCGCGGGCTGATCCTCCACGATCATGACCGGGTTACGCCGCACAGCGAAAAAATCCAGGGGGCCCCTGTCTCCGTTCTCTGGGATATGTGAATCGCATAAGGAAGATTATGGAACTTGATTATGCTGTAGCGTGCTGGCGAATCCATATGCGACGGGACTTGAAGCCACGACGTTAGGTTGCGAACGGGGAAGTTTGGCCCACAACTGACGTTGGGAAAGTCTGCTTTCGGCCAGTGCGTTCGGGGGGCATAGCCGAAACGATGCGGCGGCGCGTTATCCGCACAGAAAATTCGGCGCTGTCGGGCAGAAGCGCAGAGCGTTCGACAGCGAGAACAGCACGGTCGTACCCCTGTTCCAGTGCACAGGCGAATGTTGCGCAACCGGCTTGGCTATCGCGACGCCGAGTTGGAGGTCATCGGTGACGAAGAGCCTTGCGCCGAGGCCGATTGAGGCCAGTCCCTGGACCAGGTCCTTCGGCTGCTGATAGCTGCGCGTGACGCCGCCCTCTACGAAGCCGTAGAGTTGGTATCCCTTGGCGAAGGCGAGACCGAGCGATTGGTCGAAGCGAAGCTCGGCCGAGCCTGCCAGCGCATTGTCGCCGGCGAGCCAACCGCCGTCGAAGCCACGGCCAAAGGAGAGGCCGCCGATATAATACTGCTGCGACGACAGCAGCCGGCCCGAGGCGATCTGGCCCGCCGCCGCGAGCTTCAGCGACCAGTTCTCTGCCAGATTCTGGTAATGGGTCAGCGAGGCATTGACGAGCGAGAAGTGGCCGGAGGCGCGGTAGCGCGAGAGCCAGTCCTGGTTGTCCAGATGGGCGTCGAGGAAGCCGAGGCCTTGCCGATAGGTCGCCGACAGATAGGTCCACGAGCCTTCAGCGAGTTGCAGCTTGTAATCGGCCGCCAGGCTCGCGAACCCGATGCGGTCGCTGTAAATTCTGCCGAAACGATTCCGTTCGGCAACGTCGCTCATCCCGAGCGAGCCAGTCAGCCAGAGCGCATGCGTGCGGGTCAACAGCGGCGCGAAGGCGGCGCGGGCCTCGTAGGTCTCGGCCTGGGAGACGGTGCCCAGCAGTCGCCGTTGGTCGCCCGGCCAGACCTCGCTGCGCGAGGCGGCGACGCCGATTCGCAGGCTGTCGGTACCGATCGGAACGTCGTAGCTCGCCCGGCCGAAGCGAAGCTCCCTGGACGAGCCGGGCACGAACGATCCCGACAGAGCCAGACTGTCCCCAGGCAGGATCAGCGAGTTGACAGCGGCGCTCGCGGAGGCCTGCCAGGGTCCGACGGCCGCCGAACCCATATTGTCGACGCCCGTGGCGGTGTAGACCCGCCAAGGCTGGACCGAGACGGTCAGTCGGAAGCGGCCGCTCGCCGGCGCGATCTCGTCGAGTGTGGTATCGGCGACGCGAACGCCCGGGCGGTCATTGGCGAGCAGCAGCCGCCGCTCCAGGGTGGCGAGACGGGCCGGGCGATCGGCGGCGATGGGCGCGAGCAAAGCTTGTACGCCGAACGTGCCGCTCTCGTCGCCCTTGACGACGATGTCGTCGATCGTCCCCTCGATCACCTGAATGCGCAGGCGTCCGCCCTTTAAGTCCTGCGGCGGCACGATCGCGCGGCTGAGATGGTAGCCGGCGCGTCGGTAGGCGTCGCCGATGCCGGCGGCGATCGCAATCAGATCGGCTTGCGAGACGTCGCGGCCGATCCGGTCGGCATAGGTCGCGGCCAGTTCGTCGCCCGGCAAGGCCGAGGCGCCGGCGAGCTCGACGCTGCGCAGCGTGGACAGCAGCTTCGTTTCACCAACTGTTCGATCTGCCATGCCGATGCCGGGGCGCAGACCCGCAAGCGGGCGTCGGCGCTCGTCGCTCTCGCGCTGCTCGACCTGCGTCCGGGCCGCCGTGCCGAGCGGCTGAAGCGGGTTGATGGGCGACTGGGCGCCGGCGAGGGTTGGCGCGAGGAGCGATCCCCCAACGATTACCGCGGTCAGCACGATATGACGTCGGCGCCTTACTGCATGACCATGGCCGGCTTGACGCCACATATCGTTTCGCCTGTCGCAAAATTTTGAGCCGTTCCCCCCGGCTTCCGGCAATCTAAAAAAACATGGTTAACGAATCGTGCCGGATTCGAACGGTTCCAGGCTGCATCGCTAAGTCTCTTTTCATGCC
The DNA here is from genome assembly GCF_056405115.1 of Allobosea sp. P2_A10. Taxonomy (NCBI): domain Bacteria; kingdom Pseudomonadati; phylum Pseudomonadota; class Alphaproteobacteria; order Hyphomicrobiales; family Alloboseaceae; genus Allobosea; species Allobosea sp. P2_A10. Next base: position 20,047 of record NZ_JBFUCS010000034.1, read on the forward strand.
TGAGCTTTAGGCTGCGAAGCGCTGGGTTGCGCCTCCTGCGACAGCCCTTGGTCGGCTCAAGGATTGAGATTGATGTCAGGGCGTCTGAATGATGTGGTCGCGGGTCTCGCCGTGACGGCTTTTTCGGTCTTCGGTCTGCTTGACACGGCCCAGGCGCAGGATGGTCCCTGGCGGGTGGCCAAGGTGTCGGGCGAAGCCTGGGTCAGCGCCAACGGCGTGCAGCCGGCGTCCGTGTCCCAGCAGGGCGATCTGCGACCAGGAGATTCGGTCCGCACCGGCCGCAACGGACGCGTCCTGTTGGTCAGGGGCGCCGAGAGCATCCTCGTCTCTCCGAATTCGGCGATCAGCCTGCCGGAGGCCGGTCGGCCGGGCATGTCGAGCGTGATCCAGCAGGCAGGTTCGATCCTGCTTGAGGTCGAGAAGCGCAATGTCCAGCATTTCGAGGTCGAGACGCCCTATCTTGCCGCCGTGGTGAAGGGCACACGCTTTCGCGTGTCCGTCGAAGGCGGTCGCGCCAGGGTCGATGTCGTACGCGGCCAGGTCCAGGTCGCAGATTTCCGCTCCGGCCAGTTCGCGCTGGTTCTACCGGGACAATCGGCGCGGGCTTCGTTCGGCCAGGTCACGGGGCTTCGCCTTTCCGGCCAGGGCGTGCCAAGGCTGATCGAACAGGGCGCGCCCCGCGCGCCCAGGATTGCGCCCATCGCCGTTCCGGGCGGCGGACTGACGGCGCCTGCTGGCGCGGTGCCACTACAGCGCGCGGATGCGGGCGGTGTTGCTCCGGCGCGAAACGCGATGCCGACTACGACATTAAACGAAGCCGCCCCTCAACGCCGCCTGGGACCGGGCGGGATCGAAAGGAGCGGACAGGGCGGGATGCGCATTTCAGTCCCGCTGGGCGAGGTCAAGCTCGACATCCATAAGGTGACCGGCGGCATGGCCCGCAGCGATGCGCAGGCCAACAGCTCGGCCGGTGGCCGTCGCGCCACGGTTTGGGGCACGGGCGAACTTAATCCAGGTAGCCGCAGCGGTAAGGCGACCGCCGGCAACAGCGGTAATCCGGCCGGGGGCGCCGAGACCCAGGCCGGGGCGGCGGGTGCGGCTGGCGCGGCCACATCGGCTACCAATTCCGGATCTGCCGTCGGACGCGGCAATGGCAACGGCAATGACGGCGCCACGAGCGCGGCGATCGCCAGCCGTGGCAACAATGGCAACGGCAACGGCAACACCAATGCCGGGTCCGGCAACAACCGACCCGCCTCCGCCTCCAACGGCAATAGCGGCAACGGCAATTCCGGGAACGGCAACAACGGGAACGGGAACGGGAACGGGAACGGCAACTCCGGAAACGGCAACAACGGGAACGGGAACGGCAACTCCGGAAACGGCAACAACGGGAACGGCAATGGCAATGGCCGTCGCTAGCGATCGGACCGGCCGGCCCGGCCCAGCGGGTAGCGCGTGAGGCGCTATCGCCCCCATCTTCTCGTGGCGCTGCTGCTGTCTTGCCTCTTCGCGGCGGGGCTACACGCCTGGCTGCGCGAGACGCTTTTCGACGCTCGCTTCAAGCTTCTGACACGACCGGCATCGGGCGACATCGTGCTGGTCGAGATCGACCCGCGTTCGATCGCTGCAGTCGGACAATGGCCCTGGCCGCGTGGCCTTCATGGCCAACTTGTCGGACAACTCGACAAGGCGGGGGTTACTGACATCGTCTTCGACGTCGACTTTAGCGCCCCATCATCGCCCGACGAGGACGCAGCCTTCGCCGCCGCGCTGCAGGCCGCCGGTGGTTCAGTCGTACTGCCGGCCTTCCGACAACGCATGGCCGATCGCGGCGACGGCCTGACCCTACATGTCAATCGGCCGATTGCAGCGTTGGCGCAGCATGGCTGGCTCGGGCTGGTGAACGTGCTGCCCGATGCCGACGGCATTATCCGGCGCTACAACTACGGCGCCACGATCGAAGGCGAATTTATTCCATCGGTTGGCGCGCTGCTGGCGGGCCGGCACGAACAAGCCGGGCGCCCGTTCAGGATCGATTTCGGCATCTCCCCGGCCACCGTGCCGACCGTCTCCTACAGTGACGTGCTGAGAGGGGATCCGCAAACCCTGGCGGCGCTGCGCGGCAAGAAGGTAATCGTTGCGGGCACCGCGGCCGAACTCGGCGACCGCTTTATCGTACCGAACGGCCGGATCCTGCCCGGTTCCCTAATCCAGGCGCTAGCGGCGGAGTCGATCGCCAAGGGCCGGGCGCTGACGATGACAGCGCGCGGCGTTTCGCTCTCCCTGGTGGCGCTGCTGATGCTCGTGATGGCGCTGAGCTGGACCCGGCTACGCACTCGAGCGCGACTTCTTGTTCTGGCCGGCCTGGTGATCGTCGGCGAGGCGGGAGCACTCTCACTGCAGGCGCATCACCCGGTCGAGCTCGACACCTCGCTCTTTCTCGCCGCCGCGCTCTCCTATGCCTTCGTTGCGGCGATCGACGAAATCGATCTGCGCGGTCTGCTCCGGCTCATCGCGGAGCGGCGCTTCCAGCAGATTGCGATGTCTTTCAGCGACGGCGTGGTCTGCGCCGACAGACACGGCCGCATCACGCTCTGGAACCTCGGCGCGAGCCAAATCTTTGGCTACCGCAGCGACGATTCCATCGGTCTGCCCTTTGGCGCGCTGCTGGCGACGGACAGCGATTTTGCGCTGACGACGATTCAGCCCGAGCGGCTGCGCCAACCGGGCGGTCTGATCGTGGAGCTCACCGGCCAGCGGCGTTCGGGGGAACGCTTCGACCTCGAATGCAGCTTCTCGTGCTGGGACGCCGCCGACGGCATCCAGTATGGTGCGGTACTGCGCGACGTCTCCCTGCGCAAGCGTCAGCAGGAGCGCATCCGTGATCTGGCGGAACGCGACCAAGTGACGGGATTGGCCAACCGCAACAGCCTACTGCACGAACTCGCCGGCGCGCAACTCAACAGGACCTTGATGGTGGTCAGCGTCGATCGGCTCCAAGTCATCAACGGTCTTCATGGCAGCGCTTTTGGCGACGCGCTTATGCGGGCGGTCGCCGATCGCCTGAATGATCTCGCGGTCGACGCAGCTCTGGTCTCGCGCCTGGCAGATGACGAGTTCGCTATCATTTTGGCTGAGGAGGGAACTTCCGCCGTCCCGCTCGCCGAGTCGATAATCGAAGCGTTCCGTGAACGTCCGGTGGACTTCGGCGACCGCAGCCGGCGCATTTCGATCTCGGTTGGCATCGCAGGCGCTGCTGAGGCGACCTCCGCAGAAGAAATCGTCGGCAACGCCCATTTCGCTTTGGCTAAGGCAAAGACATCGGGGTGCGTCACGCACTACGAGCCGGTGATGCGCCAGGCCGTGGAGATCCGCGAGGCGCTTGAGGCCGAACTGCGCCAGGCCCTCGCGCGCGAAGAATTCGAACTGTTCTACCAGCCCCAGATCGCGCTGCGCGGCGGCCGGATCGTCGGGGCGGAAGCACTGATCCGCTGGCGGCATCCGCAGCGCGGCTATGTCTCGCCGGGCGAGTTCCTGCCCGTCGTCAATACGACATCGCTGTCGGAAGGCGTCGCGGCCTTCGTCCTCGATAGCGCTTGCCGGCAGGCGGCTGCCTGGCAGCGGCTTGGACATCCGTTACGGATCGGCGTCAATCTCGCCCAGTCGCAGTTTCAGACTGGTGACCTGGTCGCCGATGTGGCGAAAGCCTTGCGCGATCACGCGCTCGATCCGCGACTTCTCGAACTCGAAGTCACCGAGGACATCATCCTCGACAGCGGCCAGAATGCTCAAGCCAAACTCGCCGCGCTTAGGGAACTCGGGGTCAAGATCGCCTTCGACGATTTCGGAACGGGCTATGGCAGCTTGACCTATCTGAAGGCGTTTCCTCTCGACACAATCAAGATCGACCAGACTTTCGTGAAGACACTGGAGTCTGGCACCGACGATGCGGCAATCGTATCGGCGACGATCGACCTCGGTCATGCGCTTGGCCTATCGGTCATCGCGGAAGGTATTGAAACCCAGGCGATCGCAGAACTGCTGGCAAAGATGGGTTGCGACGAAGGACAAGGATATCTGATCAGCAAGCCAGTTTCAGCCTCAGTCTTCGAGGCGAACTTCTTGAGAGAGATGAAGCGCCGTGTTGCCTAAATTATTGCTTGAAATATTTGTGCGCAGCTCGCCACACCCGCATCGAAATGTTGGCAGCTTGCGTGCTCGCTGGAGTTTTCGTTGAACTGCCTCTCGCTCATGAGGTTTTCATTATTCGATGGAGGGTATTAGACTGAAAGCAACCCCAGCGGAATGCTCATCTCGCCAGACGACTTGAACCCGTTGCCTCAGCCCGATCTGCTCTGCAATAAGTATCAATTGACCTTCCGTCGGCAAATTCGACGGGATCCTCAATCGCGCGCCGCCTTTCGATAAGTCCCGAATCATGCAAGAAAAATAGCGGTTTTGACCGATCACATGCATTTGAGCGGGCTCGATTACCCTGTGTCTCAAATGTTTTCTTTGTAAGATTACATCGGTCATATCTTCCGATAACACGGCGGGACTAAGTTTCGTACTGTCGCAATGCCGACATTTTTATACAATTTGGGTGTTGCCGAGCTAAAAACGCCACCCACGCTAGTTGCCTGTTGTCAGTTCCCATCATTCAATTCGGCCCGACCTAGGCACGCCTTGGTGACGCGGCGTAGGGTATAGGCGATGTCGTCCGCTGGAATATCCGAGGTACCGCCAACGACGCCGTTCTCAGCTGAAAGCGACGCGAGCACTATACAGGTCGATGGAAGCCGACGTCGTAGGCGCTTGACGGCATATCGCATATGGGACGCGCTTCCTGCGCTCATATAGCAAAGGCAGATCAGGGCGGGGCCTGATTTCACCAGCACGGCGATCTTCGCGCTCGACAGCGAATCCGCAGGCAACGTGATCGGGGCAATCCGTGCTTTGCAAGGATCTGCGCGAGCATGAGGGCTGCAGCCTCGTCGATCGGCGATTGCCCGGCTAGAGCATCGGACGGTTAATCATACGCATATCCTGCGTGTTTGAAGAAGTTTCGGCATTCGGCTGGCGAGAAGAGTTCGCAGATGTTTCCGACGGCCCTCCAGAGGGCGTCGAAGGTTCGTGCCTGGGCGGCTCGCAGGTGCGCCTTGAGCTTGGCGAAGGCCATCTCGATCGGGTTGAGATCGGGGCTATAGGGCGGCAGGAAGAGGAAC
>NZ_JBFUCS010000035.1:0-24205 GCF_056405115.1 Allobosea sp. P2_A10
GCTCGATCGGCTGACCCATCACTGCGACATCATCGAGACCGGCAACGAGAGCTGGCGCTTCAAAAACCGAGCCTGACAACGTCATCCTCCGTCGCGCACTGGACGCCGAAATCGCCCCGGCCGAGCAACCCCGACCAGCTCAGCCGGGGCGACATCGGCACGTCCGAGCAGGTCCCAAGGGGGCTGACATTCAACGCGATAAGAGGGCTGAGCTTCAACGCGATTTGACAGCCCGGCCTTCGGCGAGGGCTTCAGGCTTCCCTCCTGGCAGCTGCGGATGGCCGATCGCGATCGGCTCTACCTTCGAAAGGCCTGCCATGTCGTCGGGTAAGTCTCTCCCAGCGAGCTATTTCGAGGGCATCTTCGCGCAGGATGCCGATCCCTGGGATCTGGCGTCGAGTGCGTATGAAGCCGACAAGCACGCTGCGACGATCGCGGCGCTCGGCGGGCGGCGCTATCGAAACGCGCTGGAGATCGGCTGCGCAGGGGGCGTTCTGACCCGCCGGCTCTCGGCCTGGTGCGACAGTCTGCTCGCAATCGACATCAGCGGATCGGCCCTGTCGCAGGCGCAAAACCGCTGCAGCGACCTCGACAACGTTTCCTTCCGGGAATGCGACTACCCTCGCTGGTCGGAGGCCGTGAACGGCTTCGATCTGATCGTCGTCTCCGAGGTCGCCTATTACTGGGCTTGCGACGATCTCGTCGCGGCCGCCGACCGACTGCGGTCGACGCTCCAACAGGGCGGAGATCTCATCCTGGTGCACTGGATCGGCGCAACTGACTATCCTCAGACAGGGGACGATGCGACGGAGAGCTTGCGGAACGCGCTTGCAGACAGCGTCTTGCCGATCGCCTCGAAGCAAACCGAGTCTTACCGGCTTGATCTCTGGAGGCGGACATGAGCGCCGTCAGCGTCCTGACGATCGTGAAAGGCCGCGCCGGTCATCTGCGGCAGCTTGTCGCCGGCTTGAGCCGGAGCACTTGTGCGCCGGCCGAGCTCGTCATCGTCGATATGAGCACGCCGCCGCTCGACATTCCCGAGGCGAGCTTTCCCATCACCGTCATCCAACTGCCGGACGTGGGCTTGCCGCTCGCCAAAGCCCGCAACCTCGCGGCGCGTCCAGCAACGTCCGATGTCCTCGTCTTCCTCGATGTGGATTGCATTCCCGCGCGCGACCTTCTTTCGCGCCTTAGGCATGCAGTCGACGGCCGTGATGCCTTGATCTGCGCCGACATCAGATATCTCCCGGCGAGGGGCGCAGACTGCGTCTGGACAGACGCCGAGATGCACGAGGCCGGGATCGCTCACCCCGCCCGGAACTTCCCGGACGAGGGGCTGCGGATCGAATCCAATCCGGGCCTTTTCTGGTCGCTTGCCTTCGGCATCCGGCGATCCGCGTTCGAACGCCTCGGAGGCTTCGACGAGCGCTTCAGCGGCTATGGCGCAGAGGACACCGATTTCGGATTTCGCGCCCAGGCGGCGGAACTCCCGCTGATGTTCTTGGGTGGTGCCGGCGCTTTCCATCAACATCACAGCGTCTGCGATCCGCCCCTTCAGCATTTCGACGACATCGTCCGCAATGCCCGCGTCTTCCACGCGATCTGGCGCATCTGGCCGATGGACGGCTGGCTAGGACGGTTCAGCGACCTCGGGCTCATCACGCTCCATCCCGACCGGATAGAGCATCTCAGGCCACCGACCGATTGGGAGCTCGCCGCAGCCGAAAGGCCGGAAGAAGTTCGGTTTTAGTCAGAGTCGCGGACCGTCGATGATCGGCTTCGGCATGGGCGCGGCAGCGCCTCAGCAAGGAGAATGGACTGATGACGATAAGGGATCGAAGCGAGTACGAGGCGGCGGCCGGCCGCGCTCACGCGCTCGGCGATGCCCCAGAGGGGTCGCCGCACGCAGATGAGCTCGCACATTTGATTGTCGAATTGAAAGCCTGGGATGAGGGGGGCGAGGGAGGCCTCTCTCACGGGCCCGAGGCGGTCGAGGGACTGAATCGCCCCGATAACTGGACGGTGTCGGGTCTGCCGGGGAATATCGGTAAACTGCGCAAGGGCTGACCCCGGTCTAGTCGCTCAGAATTGGCCAACAGCGCGCCTGCGCTCACCAGCACTGACGGAGGATCGACGGTTTGCCATAGAACGCCGCCGATTGGTCTCGCGTGGCGAACTGGACCCGCAGGTTCGTGTTTCCGCCTATGCCTTGGTTCTTTTTCACCACCGACGACGCCGTCACCTCGATGCGGATGAAGATTCTGTGGAGTTTCCATCGCAGGCGGTCGCCTTCGAGGCGTTGTGAGGCGCTGCGCGATATGGCGCATGGATTTACTCCTCTTCGATCTCGACCGGTTTTGAGCCCGACTGTGCTCGATGAAATGGGGCCGAAAATGATGAGGTATGATGGAAAATCGATGGGACGTGTGAACCAGGTGGTTGCGGTCTCCGTTTAATCAATCAGACACGTGCGCGAACACGTGTCAGACGCCCGCGGCATTGGCGTCGTTGGTTTGCATGATCCGCGTCTGCATGTGCTTTTCAGGAATGGTCAGCGTCCACGTCACGCCAGCGCTTGCATACTCCAAATCCACGACGCCATCGACGCTCGAGGCCGCCATCCGATCCAGGACCATGCTGCCGAAGCCGGTCCGCGACGGTGCGACGACAGGTGGTCCGCCCTGTTCGATCCATGTGACGGCCAAGGCGCCATCGGCTTGGACAACCCACGCGACACAGACCTTCCCCGCAGCCACTGACAAAGAGCCGTATTTGAGCGCATTAGTGGCGAGTTCATGCAGGGCCAGACCGACGCTTTGAACCGCGTCAGCCGAGAGTGTGACGTCGGGGCCTGATAGCGTGATGCGTCCTTCGCCCAGATCAAAGACCTCGAGTTGGGTCGCGACGAGCTCACGCAAGTCCCCGCCAATCCAGTCCTGGCGCACGAGGATGTCCTGGGTGGCGGCAATTCCCTGCAAGCGCTGCGTGAACCTTGTCTTGAAATCGGCGAGCGTCTCGACCGATCGTATCGTCTGACCTGCGATGCCTTGGATCACGGCAAGCAGGTTCTTCGAGCGATGTGCCAATTCGGCGAGGAGGAAGCGCTGACGTTCCTGCGCGGAACGGCGCTCGGAAATGTCGCGGTAGACGGAAACCAGATGTAGCGGCGAGCCATCTACGTCCAGAACAAGGGAGGCCGTCTGACCGATCCATATGTCTGAACCGTCTCGACGCCGATACGGTATCTCGAAAGCCACGTTCGCGATCTCGCGCGCAAGGAGGCGGCGCAGCTCCCCTTGTTCGCGTTCCCGTTCTGCGGGATCGACAAATTCGCCAGCGGTGCGACCGACCAAATCCCCCTCGGGATACTGCAACAAGTCGCAAAGACGTTGGTTGACCTTGAGCCATGTCCCAGTGAGGTCGGCGTAGGCCATGCCGACTGCAGCATTCTCGAAGAGGCTGCGGAATCGCGCTTCGCTTTCCCGCAAGGCCAGTTCGGTCACCTTGCGGTCGGATATGTCGGCCATGATGCTAACGAGGCGGATGGGTCTGCCTGCATCGTCCCTTTCCAGGACGCGCCCGCGACCCGACAGCCAGACGACGGTTCCCGAAGGTCGCTTGATCCTGTACTCGGCCGAAAACGAATCGCAGGTCTGAGCCTGGTGGCGCAATTCCAGCGCGAGGTCACGATCATCGGGATGGATTGCGGCCATCCATTCGTCGTCGGGGCCACCGACGCGCCCCTTTCCATCAGGCAGATCAAGGCCAAATAGCGCCATGCCCTCCGACGTCCAGATCCTTAGTCCGGAGCGCAGGTCGGTTTCCCAACTGCCAAGGTTGCCAGCTTGGAGGGCTGCCCTGTAGGACGCCTCGCTCTCGACCAACGCCTGTACCGAATCGGGGTGTAAAGCGCCACGACCCGGCTCGATATCGACGGGCGTCTCCGATTGACTTTCGCTCAACGGCGCAAGCGGCATGGTCTTCCCCCGAAGGCCGACCGGTTACTGTGCTGGTCGCCGAAACCATCTGCAGACGGGATGGGCTCGTCAAGGCTCTCCGTTGCCATGCCATCGATGGAGCGCCATCCACGCGAATGACGCAATCGGTCGAGCCGATAATCCGGGGGTCCGGATGTCAGCTCCAACATAGACTTACGCCTAAAGCTTCCCGGCGACCGTCGGCCTTCGGGATCAATGCAGTTGCAAACGTTGTCTTCCCATCGTCGATGCGAGCGATTTCATCGACTCCTGTCGGGCGAGGCGCCCTGCACTGGCAGCGCAGGCGAGGAGGAAAGCGCGCCGACTTGCCAAATCATCCTGGCGACGCTCGCATGCCAACCAATCACGAAAGGCCGCCAACCTGACCGGCATGAGCTGGACAGCGCGGCCTTGGCTCCGCGCAACTGCAATCGCCTTATCCGCCCCTCGCCGCCATGCGCGATAGGCTTGTGCGGCTGTGCCGGCTCGGAGGTTCGCCAAGACAGCGAATTCGCTCTCGGCATACCAGGGTATGACCGTCGACGGATGATCACTGTTCGATTTCATCACATCCTCCTCAGCTGATGTCTCAAGACAGCTCGATGCCCTTACGCAATCGATGCGGCTGAAGCGCGGTTATCATGGGCGCACTCGTCGTCGCAGCCCGCCGGCCGCCCGTTGCGAAGGATCGCAAGCCCTTCCTGTTCAGGACGTCGATCCGGCCGCGCTTTGAGCGGATCAGCATTTGTCCTTCGAGCACATGCAAGGCCACCGTCACGCCGGATCTGCGAACGCCGAGGGCCTCCGCGATCCGCTCATGAGTCACAGGCAGGACATCGTCATCGAGCGCGCGCCGGCAAAGCAAAATCCACCTTGCGACACGCTGCTCCAGCGACGAGGCAAGCGCTCCCGCTGCTTCGGAGAGATAGCGCCCCATGGCGTGCATCGCGTAGATCGAAAGCCGGTCGCGAAAGGATGGATCGTCACGCATCAGCCGACGCAGGACGTCCGACGTCACCCGCACGAACACGCCCTTCCGCAGCACCGTCGCGACGACGACCGGGAAGTCGGGAACGAACAGGCCTTGGAGGCTGATCGCGTCGCCCCGTCGCGCAAATCCAACCTGGCAGCGCGCGTCGTCACGCGACAAGATCAGCGTCGCGACACCATCGAGCGGAAAGTAGATCGCGCCTTCACGTTCGAGAGCGGCGCCATCCGACAAGCGAATGCGGGATGCGATCGGCAAAAGTCGATCGACAAGGCTGTCTTGGAATTCGGTAGTATCCCCCCCATCGACGGCATGCATGGAAGCCTCCTTTGGGAATGGCAACCATAGCAGGCGGTCGAGTTGGCGCACTAACGTAGGTTAGCGAGGCTGCGACTGGGCGTCGAAGCCGCGCGAGTGGCGCGGTTACATATGGGAGCTCTCTGCGACCGCGCTACTGCCGGTCGGTCACGTCAAGCAGAGATAGCTTGACCGCATACACCACGGCTCCAGCAAGATCACGAACCGAAGCCGTCATATCGCGGTCCCCGCCCTCGTGAACGTAATCGCGCGCCATGTCGCTCACGGCCTGAAGGGCCTCGGTGCGCGCCATCGCCTCTGTGAGGTAGTCGGCGCCGACCTGGTCGGCCAAGGAGACCACGCCGTTCGACGTATCGATGAAGTATCTTGTCACGGGAGCATCCTCTCTCACCATGAACGCGCTAACGCGGCTCGTGGAACAGGTTGAGGTAGGTTTCGTCGAAATCCGACAGAGCGGCCAGCTTGGCGAAGTCATGGATCTCGACGCGATGGCCATCCCAATCGACAAGACCCAATGCGCGCAGCTCCTGAAGCGTTCGGTTGACGTGCACTGCCGAGAGCCCGATCACATCTGCCAGCTCCCCTTGTGTCAACGTGAAGGGAAAGCCGCTTGGCGAGGCGAGACCAACGATGTTCATCCGAACCCAGAGCTCGCAGAATTGATGGGCCATATGCTGCAGCGCGGTGCTGCGGCCCAGGCAAGCTATGCCCGCGCGCTGGATCGCGCCGTCGATCGTGGTGAGCAGCCAGAAGAGACGGCCTAAATGCGGTGAAGCGTCGATCACTCTGCGGATGTCGGCATGCGGCACAAACACGACGCTCGTGTCCGTCAACGACACAACGCCGTGGTCCATGCGCTTCAGGGTGAAGCTATGCAGGTCAATGAAGTCACCTGCAATGTGGAGAGCGCTGATCTGGCGCTTCCCGTCGACCGTCATGACCTCGCGCCCTGATATGCCCTCCAGCATCAGACAGCTCTCTGACGGACGGGATTTGGTGCGGACGATTTCTTGGCCGCGTCTGTAGCGCTGCTCGCGCAAGGCGAGTGTGCCAAGGAGCGTTAACTCCGCTTCGGTGACGACGTCTCGTCGCTCAAGTGTCCACAACAGATACTGCAGCCTATCCATAATTGCCCGCCCACACTTTCGTCCAAGCCGGCGCGATTGGCATCCGCCGCTGATATGAACGTTTCTGATCTGTTCCGGACTTGCCGATGTTAATGGGTAGGTCCCGCGGCGGGTGTCAAGGCTAGCCGCTCTGGATCGCAACCTGTCGTCCCACGCGAAGGCGCCGCGTCAGAAGCATATCAAAGTGGACAATTGATATGGAAAACCATTGCGGGTCCGCGCGTTCCCGCAAAGATCGGTAACTCGCCCCAGTCGCCAACGGAACAGGTAAGACCTGCAACAGTTCCGCTCCTGACTTATTCAGGCAGGAGAACCCTAATGGGCAATTTCGACAGCATCAAAAAGACGATCTTTGGCGAGGCAAGAGCCGACACAGCTGCCGCGCCGACCGCCGCTTCAGCGCCCGGCGCCGTCGTCCCACAATCCGGGACAACTACCGCTCCTGCTTCGACGCCGGCAGGCACATCAGTTGCCGGGCACCCGGTGCAGGCCAAGCCCAGTTCCTTGGAGGCGCCATGACAATCTTGATCGACGGTCCAGAGCACGCCAGTACTGCAATCATCCTGGCTCATGGCGCAGGAGCGCCGATGGACTCAGCAACCCTGACTGCGACCGCCGAGGCCTTGGGCGGAGTGGGGTTGAGAGTGGCGCGGTTCGAATTCGGCTACATGGCGAGCAGGCGAACGGCTTCCGGTCGCAAGCCGCCGCCGCGAGCTGAAAAGCTTAACCCGGAGTATATCGCGGCTATCGAAGCGGTCGGCGCGAAAGGGTCGCTCATCATCGGTGGCAAATCGATGGGTGGCCGCGTCGCAAGCATGGTCGCCGATGAACTCCTTGCCGCTGGTCGCATTCGGGGCCTCCTCTGCCTGGGTTATCCCTTCCATCCGCCCGACAAGCCACATCTGGTCCGGACGAAGCACCTCGCCGATTTGAAGACGCCCACGCTCATCGTGCAGGGAACGCGCGATCAGTTCGGCACCCGGGCGGACATCTCCGGGTACCAGCTATCTTCGGCGATCGAGTTCGTCTGGCTTGAGGACGGCGATCATGACTTGAAGCCGCGAAAGCGCATCTCGGGCCTGACTGCGGCCGATCATCTCAAAACCATGGCCGAGGCGGTGTATGACTGGGCCGATCGGATCACCGGTCAACCCAATCGATGAAGATCGCCACCTTCAACGTAAACGGCATCAACGGCCGCCTGTCGGTGCTGCTGCGCTGGTTGCAGGAAGCGCAGCCCGACATCGTCTGTTTGCAGGAGCTGAAAGCGCCAGACGTGCGCTTTCCGAAGCGCGAAATCGAAAAGGCCGGCTACGGCGCGATCTGGCATGGCCAGAAGGCCTGGAACGGTGTCGCAATTCTCGCCCGAGGCCGGGAGCCGATCGAGACTCGGCGCGGCCTTCCCGGCGACCCCGACGACGATCAGAGCCGCTATCTTGAGGCAGCCGTCGACGGCGTGCTGATCGGTTGCCTGTACCTGCCGAATGGCAACCCCGCGCCCGGCCCTAAGCTCGACTACAAGCTGCGTTGGCTAGAGCGACTGACGAGCTACGCGTCCGAACTGCTCGATCTGGATGTACCGATCATGCTCGTCGGTGATTTCAACGTCATCCCGACTGATCTGGACGTCTACAATCCGGCGCGATGGCGAAAGGATGCGCTGTTTCTCCCGGAGGTCCGCAGCGGCTTTCATGCCTTGGCAGGCCAAGGCTGGACCGACGCCGTGCGTGCACTGCATCCCGACGAGCCCATCTACACCTTCTGGGACTACCTGCGGAACGCATGGGGCCGAAACGCCGGGCTGCGCCTGGATCATTTTCTGTTGAGCCCGCAGCTTGCAAAGCGACTCGTTGCTGCCGGCGTCGATCGTGAGGTGCGCGGCCGGGAGAGGGCGAGCGACCACGCTCCGGTCTGGATCGAGGTCGCGGCGACTGCGGTGCCAGCACGACGCCGTTTCTCGACCAGCAGGGGCGCCTGACATGGAACGCGATCCCTTCAACCTGAGCCGGTTCGTGACAGCGCAATCCGCTACCTTCGACATCGCGTTGGCCGAGCTGCACGCCGGCCGCAAGCAGACTCATTGGATGTGGTTCATCTTCCCGCAGCTGCGGGGGCTCGGTCTCTCCGAGACGGCACGAAGCTATGGCGTCACGGGACTGGAGGAAGCGCGCGCGTATCTTGCGCATCCGGTTCTGGCGCCCCGACTAAATCAGGCGACGCGGGCCGTCCCCGCGACGGACGGCCTGAGCTTGCGGCAGATTTTCGGCTCTCCGGACGACCTGAAGTTTCACTCTTCGATGACGATGTTCGCCATAGCATCCTCGCTGAGAGAAAGCCCCTTCCGCGCTGCGCTCGATCGCTGGTTTTCCGGCAGGATGGATGATCGGTCGCTGGCGATCATCGGCGCGCCGTAAAGGAGCGCAGCTTCAAATGGGCTCTCGATCGCCTTATCGTCCGACGTCGGCTCACTCGATGGTCGATCTACTGGATCTGACCTGGCGCGCTCCGGCCGGTTGATGCCTCCCAGTGAGCGGCGTCGACAAAAGGGTTCAGAGCCTGACGAACAGCCTTGGTCAGCTCGACGTCGTCTCTGCCCTCGGTGATGCCGCGGATCACGAGACGATCGATCTAGCCCCGCAAGACAGCCTACAGATCACCCGTTCGCGCGATGGCGGACCCCAGATCTTTCTCGTGCGCGAAGGCCGTCACAAGGAGCCGGCGCCGGCCTGCATTCAGGGCTTTCGCGATGACGGCATCGTCGTTCGGCATCGCAGTGGTTTCTCTCTGGGAAGGCGACTGCCGGTGGAACCATCGACATCGTCAGCTAGTTCCTCGCGAGCGTTGGCTAGGTGACGCGGATGGGGAATGGTCATGGCTCCGCGCGCTGTCTGGAAGGGCGTTCTCAAGATCGCCGAGGTCACCTGCCCGGTGTCTCTCTACACTGCCGCTTCGACCTCGGAGCGCATCTCGTTCCACACCATCAACCGCAAGACCGGCAACCGCGTCCATCGCCAGTTCATCGACGAGGTCTCTGGCAAGCCCGTCGAGACCGAGGATCAGGTCAAAGGCTACGACAAGGGGGACGGCGACTACGTCATCCTCGAACCCGAAGAGATCGCTGCCGCCATTCCCGAAAGCGACAAGACGCTGACCGTCGAGACGTTTCTGCCCTGCGACGAGATCGACGACATCTTCTTCGACAAGCCCTACTACGTCTCGCCCAGCTCGCCCGTCGCCTCCGAGGCTTTCGCGCTCATTCGCGAGGGGATGAAGGGCCAGAAGTCGGCAGCCCTTGCAAGGACGGTCATCTTCCGTCGCATGCGCTCGATCTTGATCCGCCCGCATGGCGATGGGCTGATCGCGACGACCCTGAACTTCGACTACGAGGTGCGCTCGGCGCAGGACGCTTTCAGCGACGTGCCCAAGATCAAGATCGATGACGAGATGCTCGAACTGGCCCAGCACATCATCAAGACGAAGGCCGGCGAGTTCGATCCGAAGGACTTCGACGACCGCTATGAGAGCGCCCTGGCAGAACTCGTCCAGGCGAAGATCGAAGGGCGCAAGATAAAGCCGCAGAAGCGGCCCGAGCCGACCAAGGTGGTCAGCCTGCTCGATGCGCTGCGCGAGAGCGCCAAGAGCGGGTCCGGCAAGAAGGCGGCAAGGGCGCTTGCCGCCAAGGAAGCGCCACGGAAAAAGGCGGGCTGATCACTTCTTGCGAGGCTCGAGACTTCGCTTGAGCGCGTCCATGATGTTTACGACATTGCTCTCACTGACCTGAGGCTTCACGGCCTTCGTCGGCTTGCGGCCCTTCTGCTTGGCCTTGATGATCGCCAACAGTTCGTCCTGGACGGGGTCTTTGGTCAAATCGGGCGACCAGTCCTTCGTCCGGGTCGTGATCAGCTTATCCATGAGCGGCCGAAGATCGGGATCGGGCTCAGCCTCCTTGATCCCGGCGAAATAGTCCTTCTCGGGCCGGACCTCGTCACCATACCGCAGGGTCCAAAGGACGATGCCGTTGTCGCGTGCGTCCAGCAGCACCGCGCGTTCGCGGCGATAGAGCACGACGCGGGAGATACCGACCTTCTTCGTCCGCTTCATCGCTTCCCTAATGACCGAGAAGGCCTCTTCGCCGACCTTGGAGTCGGGCACGAGGTAATGGGGCGCGTCATACCAGATCCAGCCCACCGAGGACCGCGGGGCGAAGGTCTGGATGTCGATCGTACGGGTGCTTTCCAATGCGACGGAATCGAGCTCGTCATCCTCCAGGACAATGTAGTCGTCATCGCCCTTGGGATAGCCCTTGACCTCGTCGTCATCGGCGACGGGCTTGCCGGTGACCGCGTCKACATACCGGCTCTGGATCCGGTTGCCGGTCTTGCGATTTAAAGTATGGAACCGGACCTTCTCGCTCTCGGAGCGTGCCGGGATCATCGCGACCGGGCACGTCACCAGCGACAGCTTGAGGTAGCCCTTCCAGAATGTCCGCTGCGCCATATTGCATCTCCGATTGCCCCGGAGAACGCAGCGTATCGTCTGTTCGTTCCCGCGTCCTCAGACCAAGCAGCTGTCACGCGGCAGCGGCGCGCTTCCCGAGCTTCTTTATCGCATCGCTGATCGATCCCGCAGCATCGTCATAGCCGTCCCAGGCCTTCGTCTTCTTCAAGAGCCCAGGCACCGTCCTGACCGTGAAACGGCTGGGATCGAGATCCGCCTTCACCTGCGACCAGGTCAGCGGCATCGAGGCATGGGCGCCGGGCCGGGCCCGGGGTGAGAGCGGCGCGACGGCTGTCGCCATCCGGTCGTTGCGGAGATAGTCGAGGAAGATGCGGCCGTTGCGGAGACGCTTGGCCATGTTGACGACGTAGCGCGACGGCTCGTCGCTCGCGAGTTCCGCGCAAACCCCCCGCGCGAAGTTCTTGGCGGCCGGCCAGTCGCATGACGCGCGCTTGCCTGATGTCAGCGGCACCACGACGTGGAGGCCCTTGCCACCGGTGGTCTTGCAGAAGCTGACCAGACCGAGCGCGTCGAGCCGCTCGCGCATATCGTTGGCCGCGTCGATCACAGCGCTGAAGGTCACGCCGGGGCCGGGGTCGAGATCGAACACGAGGCGTCCGGGTATCTCGGGAGAGCCCGGCAAACAGTTCCACGGGTGGAGTTCTATGCCCCCGACCTGAGCTGCGGCGGCGAGCGCCTCGATCCGGTCGATCTGCAGATAGGGCTTCCTGTCGCCGGAGACGCGAACGAGCTCGAACAGGTTCGACGTCCCCATTCCGGCGTGCCGCTGAAAGAACGTCTCGCCCTCGATGCCGTCTGGTGTCCGAACGATCGAGCAAGGACGCCCCTGGATGTGGGGCAGCATCCACGCGCCGACGGCTTCGAAATACTCAGCAAGATCCTGCTTCGAGACGGGCCGGTCGTCCTCCGCGTGCGGCCAGAGCGCCTTGTCGGGGTGGCTGATGCCAACCCCCATGACAACTGCCCGGCCGCCGCGTCCGCGCGACCGTAACGGTTTCGGCTCCGGCGTCTCGGCCGCCTCAGGATCGGCCGGCAGGTCAGCCTCGACCTCCTCAGCCGGCTTGTCCTCGCGCAGCCCTTTGAAGGCCGCTTGGCGGACCATGCCGTCGCCGGTCCACCCGGCAAAGGCGATCTCGGCGACGAGCTCGGGCTTCAGCCAGGTCACGCCAGCCTCGCGCGTGGGCGCTCCGATGCCGGTGAAAGGCGACGTCTTGGCGGCCAAGGCCTCGAGCTGGGGCATCAGGGCTTCGATCTTGGACGCGCTGTAGCCGGTGCCGACCCGACCGACATAGACAAAATGCGAGCCCCGGTTAACACCGACCAGAAGCGACTTGAACTTGCCGGCCGTCGTCGACCAGCCTCCAATCACGACCTCATGCCCGGCGCGGCACTTGGCCTTCGTCCACGCGTTGCTTCGCCCGGACACATAGGGCGCATCGGTCGCCTTGGAGACGATGCCCTCCAGTGACAGGCGACAGGCCGATTTCAGGACCGCGTCACCCCCGGTATCGAAGTGCTCGACGTAGCGCAGCATGACGCCATCGGCATGCTCTTCCAGGTAGCTCTTCAGCCGCTCCTTCCTGGCGAGGAGCGGCTCCTTTCGCAGGTCCGCGCTTGCGTCGAAGAGCATGTCAAAGCCGAAGAAGACCAGGTCGTCCGTCTGGTCTTCGGACAGAGCCGCCTGGAGCGCGGCGAAATCCGAGGAGCCATGGTCGTCGAGCGCGACGATCTCGCCGTCGATGATCGCATCAGGCAGACCGGCCGCAGCCTTCGCGACTGCGGCGAACCTGGCCGTCCAATCGAGACCTCTTCGGGTCTTGAGCGTGACGATGCCGCCCTCAATCCTCATTTGGATGCGGTAGCCGTCGAACTTGATCTCGTGGACCCAGTCCCTACCGCTGGCGGGACGTTCGACGCTGCGACAAAGCTGGGGCTCGATGAAGGTGGGGAGAGCGGCGGACTTTTTCGACTTCGGAGCCGTAGGCGGGGGCCGTTTGGGCTTTGAGGGGGGCTTGGCCTGCTGGCCCCGTTCCCGCGCGGCAAGCCCTTTACGACTGTCCCACTCCGCATCGGGTGCAAGAACCTCGTCGCTAAGCATGAAAGGCTTCGGTGACCGGCCCTTGCCAGCGGCGATCGCCGCCATGCTACGTCCTGACGCCACCGACTTATCGTCTGCGAGCACCACGTCGCCACGGCTTTCGACAGCATGCTCGTCGCGGTGCTTGATCAAGAGCCAGTTGGTACGTTTGCCGCCATCGCGGTCACGACGCATGCGGACGAGGACGAAGCTGCCCTGCAGTCGCTCGCCGTCGAGCTGGAATTTCAGCTCGCCCTTCTCGAGCTGCTTCTCGGCGCTCAACTTGCCTTCGGCCTGCCAATGTCCACGGTCCCAAAGCTGGACCGTACCCCCGCCATACTGACCCTTGGGAATTGTGCCCTCGAAGTCTCCGTAAGGCAGAGGATGGTCCTCAACCTCCACGGCCAGGCGCTTGTCGGATGGATCGAGCGATGGACCCTTGGTCACTGCCCAAGAGCGAAATACGCCATCGACTTCCAGGCGGAGATCGTAGTGCAGGCGCGTGGCGTCATGCTTCTGGATCACGAAGCGCAGCCGATTGGACTCGACGACCGAAGCATCGCCATTCGGCTCTTTGGTCTTTTCAAAATCGCGCTTCTCGCGATAGGCCTTCAGCTTTTCCAAGGCACGCCTCCGCCACGCTGTTGAGGTTGCAGTGGCTGGATCAGGACACCATCACGCGATGGTGCGCGGCAGAAGTCGCGAGCCGATCGGCGCGGTTCAAATCCTCCTGCGACCAGGCCGGGATCGGATCTTCCAGTAGCGCCAGCAGAACCTCGCGGTCGATTTCTCCGTTCGCGACGACATTGGCGATAGCCGCTCTGGTCTCGCGCTCTGCGCCAAGTTGCGCCGCGAGGGCGCGGATGAGCCTGTCTCTCGGATCGTTACGCATGACCACTCCCTGTTCAGAAGCAAAACGATGGCGGCCTGTGTCTGTTCCGCTCTCCTCCTTCGCGGTCGAACCAGCCGCCTTGCTCGAAGATCGGAGATTGCGAACAAAACCGGAAACTGGTCGAGTCCTGATCATGCTCGCCACCGATTCGCCGCCGCTTTCCACGACATATCTCGACGCACTGAACCATGCGCAGCGCCGTGCCGTCACCCATGGCGTCGGCAGCAACCGTGCCTCGCCGCTGCTGGTGATCGCGGGCGCCGGCTCCGGCAAGACCAACACGCTGGCCCATCGGGTAGCCCACCTGATCGTGACGGGGGCCGATCCGCGCCGCATTCTGCTGATGACCTTCTCGCGACGGGCCGCTGCCGAGATGACACGCCGCGTCGAGCGCATCGCGCGCAAGGTCATGGGCGATGGAGCGAGCGTGATGACCGATGCACTCAAATGGGCCGGCACCTTCCACGGGCTCGGCGCGCGGATGCTGCGCGACTATGCCGACCAGATTGGGCTCGATCCCGCGTTCACGATCCACGATCGCGAGGACGCTGCCGACCTGATGAACCTCGTTCGCCACGAGCTTGGGTTCTCGAAGACCGAGACCCGCTTTCCGGCAAAGGGCACCTGCCTTGCGATCTACTCGCGCTGCGTCAATGCGGAGACGCCGATCGAGGCCGTTCTGAGCCGATCCTTCCCGTGGTGCGTCGCCTGGGCTGCGGAGCTGCGCGAGCTGTTTTCCGCCTATGTCGAGGCCAAGCAGCGCCAGAATGTGCTCGATTACGACGACCTGCTGCTCTACTGGGCGCAGACCATGGCCGATCCCGATCTCGCCGGCGAGATTGGCGCGCGCTTCGACCATGTCATGGTCGACGAGTACCAGGACACCAACCGGCTGCAATCCTCGATCCTGCTGGCGCTGAAGCCCGACGGACACGGACTGACCGTGGTCGGTGACGACGCGCAGTCGATCTATTCGTTTCGCGCCGCGACGATCCGCAACATCCTCGACTTTCCCGCTGCCTTCTCGCCGTCCTCCGAGATCATCACGCTCGACCAGAACTACCGCTCGACGCAGGCCATCCTCAGCGCCGCCAACGGGGTCATCGACCTCGCGAGCGAGCGCTTCACCAAGAATCTCTGGACTGACCGTGCGACGGGCGCGCCGCCGCAACTGGTCAATGTGCGCGACGAAGCCGACCAGGCCCGCTTCATCGCCGGCCGCGTGCTGGAGAACCGCGAGGCCGGCTCGCCCCTGAAGCAGCAGGCGGTACTGTTTCGGGCCTCGCACCATAGCGGCCCGCTCGAGATCGAGCTGACCCGGCGCAACATCCCTTTCGTCAAGTTCGGCGGGCTGAAGTTCCTCGACGCCGCCCATATCAAGGATCTCCTGGCACTGCTGCGCTTCGTCGAGAACCCGCGCGACAAGGTCGCGGGCTTCCGGCTGATGCAGCTCCTGCCCGGCGTTGGCCCGACCTCAGCGCAGCGCGTGCTGGACCATATCGCGGCAGCGTCCGATCCGATGGAGGCGCTTTCCTCGGCCCCACCGCCGCCACGGGCGGGCGACGATTGGGTGGGATTCCTGGACGCGATCGAAGAGCTGCGCTTGGGTCGAGCCGGCTGGCCCGCCGAAGTCGAGCGGGCGCGGCTGTGGTACGAGCCCCATCTGGAGCGCATGCACGAGGACGCCTCGACGCGACAGGCCGACCTTGTCCAACTCGAACAGATCGCTGGCGGCTATCCCTCGCGCGAACGCTTCCTGACCGAACTGACGCTCGATCCGCCCGACGCCACCAGCGACCAGGCCGGCGTGCCGCTGCTCGACGAGGATTACCTCATCCTCTCGACCATTCATTCGGCCAAGGGGCAGGAGTGGACATCGGTCTTCGTGATGAACGTCGTCGATGGCTGCATCCCGTCCGATCTCGGCGTCGGCACCAGCGACGAGATCGAGGAGGAGCGTCGGCTGTTGTATGTCGCGATGACGCGGGCCAAGGACGATCTGCACCTCATGGTGCCGCAGCGCTTCTTCACGCATGGACAGAGCACGACCGGCGACCGCCACGTCTATGCGGCGCGCACGCGCTTCATCCCCAATGCACTGCTCGGACGGTTCGAGCGCACGGCCTGGCCACTCGCCGCACCGGAAACGGAGCGGGCCGCAAGCGCTGGCCCAAGGATCGACGTCCGAGCCCAGATGCGGGGCATGTGGCGCTGACGGGAGGCTCAGAGGCCGCGTGGACGACGCACCGTTGATCCTGACGCTGCGCTTCGACGAAACCCGCTTCGCGCGTTCGATGCGGAACGCACGCTGCGTTTCCCGCCTGCCTGCAACCATATCCTGGCCCATCTCACATTGTTCACCATCTGCGGGGCGATCGTTATGGTGAAGTCACCGATAGGTTGGCGTCGGTGGCGGCCCGACAGGAACCGTTGCATCTCGTTGTGTCGGCCCTGCGCTTCCTGCTCCAGGGCACGTCCTATGTGATCGACAGCCCAAAGCTGCAGCGCCTTCGGGCCGAGATCCCGGGCCGCCGCTGGTCGACTGACGCGCAGGCCTTTCCGCCAGTATGCCACGATCCAGAGCAAGACCGATGCGGCCACTGCCAAAGCGCTCTTTGAAAAGCTCTCGATATCGCTCTCGCCCTTCGGGGCGAGGACTACGGAATTGTTGCTCTGGCGATACCGTGGCGGGCCTTGGGAGCGCGTGGGCGAGCATCGGTTCACCGGCTCAGCCCTCAGTTCAGGAAGCGCGCCGCGTCGAACCGAGACAGAGCGTCGCTCCTGACTTGTATCGGGCGGTCGCAATGGTGATCTCCAGCCCATGATCACCATGCGCGTCCGCGTCATCGACCTTGAAACCGCGGGAAACGGACCTCACGACGTCTGCGAGATCGGATGGCAAAATGTCTCGCTGGGACCGGACGGCTCATGGCACATCGACGAAGACCGCGGGGCGTTCTTCGTGAACCCCGGCCGGCCTATCTCGCCCGATACCATGGCGGTCCATCACATCCGCGACGTGGATGTCGTTGGCGCGCCGTTCTGGAAGGATATCGCGCCCTCCGTCCTGCGTCCCAAAGGCGGCGTCGTCGCTCTGGCGGCCCATCGCGCAGCGTTCGAACAGCGCTACTGCACGCCCATGCTGAGCGGCGCGGCAAGCTGGATCTGCACCTGGAAATGCGCCTTGCGCCTGTGGCCGCATCTGCCGCGGTTCTCAAACCAGCTCCTGCGCTATCAGCGCATGCCGGACGGGCTCGAGCACGAGATCGGCCTGCCGGCCCATCGCGCCATGCCCGACGCCTATGTCACAGCCCATCACTTGCGCGACATGCTGAACCAGGCCTCGCTGGAGCAACTGCTGTCGTGGAGCTGCCAGCCCGGGCTTCTGCCGCGCGTGCCGTCCGGTCCGGATCGAGGCAAGAGCTGGGACAAGGTCGACCTCGCCGCGCTACGGGACTTGGCACGTAACCGTGACGTCGACTTGCGCTTCAGCGCCGAGACGGAGTTGGCCCGACGCGGCGACATGTCAAATGCACCGCCACCCACAGTGCCGGTGCAGCCGCCGTTGCTGTGAAGCCGTTATGTCCTCGCTGGCGCCCACGTGCCGGAACACGTCCGATCGACTGAGGTTCATCATGCACGTTACCTATTATGAGTTGGCATGATACCTTCCAAGCAGGTTGCTGAAATTTCGCCCGCCCTGGTTGCCGAATGGCCGCTGCCATCGGCGGCGACGCTCGGCTCATCAGTGCGACTGAAAGGGATTGAGCGGGAGGTCCGACGCCGTCTGCCCTGGACGGCACAAAAGTGCGTCGTCGCCGTCGCGGGCGGGATCGTGCTGCGGATGTCCAAGCCCGAGCATGCTTCTTTCACCGCCGCTGCGGTGACCATTGCCAAAGCGCTGGTCGGGATCGAAGCTCTGCCGATCCTCCCGCGCGAGGCGGAAGATATCCTCGCCATGTCTTCGCGTGAGCGTCACAAGTGGTTGAAGGATGGGCGTTTGAAAAGCGACGGAACGCGCACCGTGAAACTGCGTGGTCGCGCCAAGGCCGTGACATTTCACGTCTTCGACCCGCGCCTCATCGAGGAAATCCTTGATGAGGACCGTCCAGTTGTCTGGCGCGAGCACGATGCGCGTGTGGCGGCCGAAAACCGACGGCGCGCGGCCGGCAAAGCGGCTCTGGCGTGCGCCGCCAAGCATCAAGATAGGAAGGTGAGCGAGACCGAAGGCAACATGGACGACGGCGCGCGAGCGCCGTTGGAGGGTTGGGATGTGTTCGCAGCCGACGGTCTCCTCCGTTGAAGCAGACCATGACAACAGCTTGCGCGAGGGAGGTTGCTCGACGCAGGGAGATGGGGCAGGCGCTGCTTCCATAAGATGGCCGGTTGCAGCCGAAAGTTCGTGGGTCCCGAGGATCGAATTGGCCGACCGCCGGTTGACTGGCATGCAGTCGCCAACCGATCTCGGTCCCGATCCCTATATCCTCGTGTTCACGGGAGCCGGATTTCTCATCGCGCTCGTGGCTTGGCTGCCGTTAGCGCTGCAGTGCTTACCCCTGTCCTTACCGATCGTGTGCATAGCGTTGGGAGCAGCCGTCTTCTCGCAGCCTTGGTGCCACCGATCCCCTGCCGAGGCATTATCCCGAGAGGCGTTTCAGATTGAAGTTTCGTCGCGCAGCAGAGGTGGCCGTCAGGTTTTGGCGTAGAACGCCCAAGCGAGCCGAATGCCAAGCGTCGTCTCGAAATGGATATGCGCGTGCCGCGAGATCCCGTCTTCAATTTCCAGCGCATGCTGAACGCAACCGACAGCGAGACGCCCGGCATCACCTGGGGCTCCATCGTTCAGATCGCTTGATTTAGCGAGAGCGGCAACCCGTAGGCGCCTCTTGGCTATTGCGTCTCGCGCCGAGGGCTTTCTCCGTTTTTGTCAGTTCCGCCCAGGGCCGTTTCCATGCTTCTTTCTGCGTGAGCATCATAGGGGTCGATCGATGCCGGACTCTGCCGATATCTGGCCACATCATGTCGAACTCACGATGGAACGGCTCGTCTTCCATGCGGGGCTAACGGAGATCGAGCGTTGGCTTGAGGAATGGGAAATCCCTTATCGCATCRCCTCGACGCCGCTCGACAAGGGCACGCTGAGGGTCTGCCTGGCAGACGAAAGATTCGTCCGGGCGTTCATGAGCAAGTTTGGCGGCCGGCGCATCCCCGATGACGAGATCGAGGCGGCGCTCAACGCCGATTGGGATGACGAAGATCGGTATCAGCGGATGTCAGACGCGTTCGACAAATAGCGAAACCATGAGATGCTCCGCGTTGACGTCTGGGAGCGAAAACATGGGCCATTGGGAGCAGATCGGCAGCGAGAATTTGAAGGAACGCGCGAGAAGGGCTGCGCTTCCGACTTGGCGCAGAACGGTGGCAAGGATCGGCCAATACGCGCTGATCGTGGCCAGCGCGGCTGCAATCGTGTTTTTCGCGTTCCTGGCCATCGCTCCCGCGCGTGCAGGTGCCCTCGACCAAAACAACCCCGATGATATTCTGCTGGGGGACGAAACCCGCCAACGTAAGCTGAACTTCGAGACCGTCAGCGGCCGCCGCCTGAATTTCGCGGACGGGCGATCCTACATCTTTCGGAAGGACTACTCGGCGGCGGTGGTCGGAACGGGCCGGCCTGAAAAGCGTGGGAAATGGTCGCTGATAGCAGGCAACGCGGTCAGCATCGATTTCGAGAATGGCGACGAAGAGCAGATCGTCTTCATCACGATAAGAGGCGAGCCTCATCTTCGATATCTCTACCGCCGAGATTCAGCGATCCAATCGGGCGGGACGATCGGCAAGAACATCCTCCAGAAGGAAATCCTGAGGATCAAGAACGTTGTCAGCGCCAAATAGACCCAGCCGACGAGACGCTGCATGTCTTTCCTGCGATCCAAAAGGTAATAGCACGACTGCCTCCGATATTGCGATGGTCCTTGCACTAGAGGGAAACGCGAAGGCTCTCGGTCGAACCCGCGAGATGCAGACAACCCTGTGGCTTCAGTGTCATGACAGCCACCTCCGCCGAACGTTTGACAGTCCATGTTGTGTTGTCGCCGGCATGCCGAATATGGTTCCACGGGAATAGATGAACGCGAAGAGGTTACAGATGCGTCGGATGGAGAAGACGAGCGCTCTGTGGTTCGCGCTGGGTCTCATCCCCGCGTCCGCACATGCTCAGCCCGCCAATGGCGTCATTCAGTGCGTCGGACCATTCGCCAAAGACGCGAATGAGGGAGCCCTCACGAAGGCTTTTGGCGCAGCGAATGTAAAGCGCGCGGACATCGATGTTGGAGAAGGTGCAACCGAGGCTGGAACCGTAATTTTCCCCAATGATCCGAAACGGCGAATTGAAGTGCTGTGGCATGACTCAGGCAAGCGACAGCGACCAAGCTCAATCACGGTCAACGACAGATCGACCTGGGCGGTAGCGGCGCGGTTTCCAGATCAGCGTCGGATCATGCTCGGCACGTCTCTGGCCGAAGTCGAGGCGATCAACGGCAAGCCGTTTGCCATAAACGGCTTCGGTTGGGACATGGGCGGATTTGCCGTTGGCTGGGAAAGTGGAGCGCTGGAACAGGTCGTCGGGCCTTGCAGCTTGTCGCTTCGCTTCGACCACGATCCCAAAGCCGCAAGCGGAATAGTGGGCAAAGCCTCCGGCGACAGGCCCTTTAAGTCCTCAAGCCCGGCGATGCGCGCCGTGAAGCCGATCGTGTCCTCCATATCGCTGGGCTGGCCAGGGTAGATAGGGGGGCGTGCAGTGCATGCCGGGCCACGGCAAAGCGACGGCAGACAGAGCCAACAAGTTGCCGTCTTTATCGGAGTCGACCGCCCAAGGAACGTACCGTCCAGCTCGACGGCGAGCGCGGCAAAGAGGTCGAGTGTGCCCCACCGCCAATTATGAAAACCGACTCGCGCTCCTGCACGTATTCTACCGCCGCAGATCTGTCTGCGGCGATGGAATTGACTGACATGCCCAATTCTGAAGACGACGGCCCTGACCAATGGCAGGCCATTGGTAATGGCTGGGACTGCTCAATCTGGACGTCGTCAACCCGGGTTCAGGGCCGCATAGCATTTGGCCCGTTCAGGAAGCATGTGGAAATCCAGGTGCCATTTGATAGCGGCTTGCCAGCGACGCGCGCTCAGGCGCAGGCAGAGGTGAAAGGCATCGCTAGCAAAATCGTCGCCGCTTTGGGGCTTGAGCGCTAACGGGTTACGCGGTCACCCAGTTCGTCTTTGAACAGCTGCGAACGTGTAGCCCCTGTCCATCGGCAAATAGGACGCCGTGCCGTGCTGCGCGCTTATCGACCGGGCATGCCTGCTCCAGCTAGGAGAGCCAGTGGCCCTGGTCGATTTTGTCCTTGATCGAAAGCAAGTTTTCGAAGCTGCGGTCGTAGGTACAAGTCAGCTTGGTGTTCGGTTGATCCAAATCGATGCCCAGATTTCTGCGATGATGCGGTTGCGTTCTACGGCAGCGACGACAATCATCTGGCGAAGGGATCACCTACCCCTCAACGAGTCGCTGCGGGAGACAGCAGGCGATGACGATTCACCGGCTTGTTTATCATTCGCACAGCCTGTTTCACCTCTCAGAGGAGGGAGCCCTACATTCAATCCGGAAAGTATTGGCGACCTCAAACAGAAATAACTCAAATCAGAATATCACCGGCTGTCTAATAATTGATCGAAAATGTATTGTTCAAATAATAGAGGGTGATCCTCGAAGGATATTTGATTTATTCAAGAAAATCGAAGTTGATCACCGTCATAAAGACGTTAATCTACTCGATTTCCAGTCCGTTCCTATTCGAAGTTTCGCTGGATGGATTATGGCCGGGTCTGTTAGAACTCATCTCGACGAAGAAATATACAAAGACCATGGCATTGATGGCCCAATTATTCCGCAAAACGTAACGCCATTGGCACTCATCTCCCTCTCGCGAGAGCTATTACGTCACCAACACGCCTGACGAGCGAAAAGCTCGCACGTCGCGCCGACACATCTGTCATGCCTTGGAGGCGGTAAGCGGTAGCAGCGACCTTCGGCGTGTGGCCGACTTGTTAGTCGTCGACCAAGTCAATAAGCAGCGCCGATCAACAGCAGGCTTGTACGATTCGTCGGTCGATTGAGAGCGCCGACCAAATGAAGGTCAGGGACGGGATGTTGAACGGGGCCGCGGCGGGTGCTCGCCATCCGTATCGGCGCGGCCTGTCGTCCCTCTGTGAGTATCGTGCGGCTGGGCGGAAACGGAGCCCAAACAAGATCCGGCTCAGCTTGAACGCCAGGCGAGCTTATTGCAGGTTGCGCGTGCGCCGAAGTGATCAGCGCAATAGCTCCAAAAGCCGCCAGACAAATTGAACGTTTGTCGGAAATGGAAAAGGCCATGCTAACCCTCGCTTTTTGAAGCGCTGCAATATTACAGCCCTTCGAATTAAGAACTCTTCCTCCGCAGATATGTTCCGCCTATCGATCCTCTCGGCAATGTGTTGGCAGGCACTGCGTCAGCCCCGCAGCCATCGCCTCTTGATTCCGTAATAACTGCGTGCTCATCAGTCCGCGCAGCGTCCGTCCGCCTTGTTGGCCCGCTCCTCCGGCTGGGGCGTCGGCCTTTATTCTCAGGCAGTCGTAACGGGGCAATGGCCGCCCTGCGTCGTCAGCTTTTTACCCTTCGCTACCCGGCCCATTAGCGCACGTAACCGCTCCTCGGTCAGCACCCTGCTGCCTTTGAAGTAAATCCCTTCCTTACCGAGAACGGCAGTCCAGCCAGGCGGAGGAAATTCTGTCGGGGAAGGCGCCGACAAGAACGCCGCGCGCTTCTCCGCAATCTGGTCGAATTTCAGGCCGCGCCGCAAATGATCGCTGATAGACTGCGAGTTTGAGTAGCCGGATGCTCCGGCGAAATCTCCCAGAGCATCGAACCGCCTGCCATCAGACAGTTGAACGGCCCTAGCGATCCAGCGATTGAGCGAGATACGGATGCGGCGTTGACGGCCTGAAGCAGCAGGTTGATCGGATGATCTCATAGCGATGAGCTATATGTCAGATCCTCATTAAGTCAGCGGTCGGATCTGCAGAACGGCTTGGAACAGGCCGTCCGATGAAGAATTGAATGCTATCGCCTTTTAATGGTTGCAGCCGATGACCACGACCAGTCTGGAAACTTTTCACACCGCGCTCATCGATGCTCGCGATGGTTACGGCAAGGCACTCGAAAAGGCCCGCGATCCGGATGCGTTGCGGTATTTTCGCGTCCTCGACAGCCTCCATGCCGAGGCACATGCGGACATCGATCGCATGCTAGCATCGCGAGGGGCGGGCCTCGACGAAAGCGGTTCGCTGATGGGCGCCGTGCATAAGGCTGTCGTTTCCGTTCGATCCGCTCTCGAAAGTCTCGACGAACATTCTCTCGGCGCGTTTGCCAACGGCGAAGAGAACAATCTTGAGGTCTATGACCGCGCAATCGTGAGTGCAATGTAGCCGGAGACGGCCAAACGCTCTCAAAGCATCGCGAAGCACTGGCCGCGAAGATCGCAGAAATGAGACAGGTCGTTGAACGCAAAGAAGCCATTGCACGCTAACGGCGAGATCAGCGAAGTTGGCGCAAGGCCCAAGCCTAAAAGTCTGCCCCGAAAGTCATGACGCTCGCGCGATGCGGCGGATGAGGACGATGGCGGCGGCTGCGTAGAGGAAGGCCGTGGCGGAGGCTATGGTGGCTTCGGCGTCCTTCCAGAGCCGTCTGTTTCGGTTGATCCAGGCGAAGAAGCGCTCGACGACCCATCGCCTTGGCTGGACGGCGAAGCCGATCTGATCGGGCTTGCGGCGGACGATCTCGACGGCGATGCGAGTCGCGGTCGCGACGCGCGGGCCTTGGTAGCCGGCGTCCGCGAAGACCTTCTCGATGAAAGGGAACGGGCGGCGCGAGGCTGCCAGCAGCGGGCCCGCCCCGTCGCGGTCCTGCACGCTGGCGGGATGGGCGAAGAGGACGAGGCCCCGCCCGTCGGTGTCGGCGAGGGCGTGGCGCTTGCGGCCCAGGATCTTCTTTCCGGCGTCGTAGCCGCGCGGCCCGCCGGCTTCGTTGGTCTTCACTGACTGTCGATGATGCAGGCGCTCGGCGAGGCCGGCCGACCGCTGCGTTCGCGATCGATCATCAGCAGCGCATGGTTCAGCGCCTCGAACATGCCGCCGTCCCGCCAGGCCGCAAACCAGCGATAAACCGTGCTCTTGGGCGGAAGGTCGCTCGGCAGAAGCCGCCAGGCGACGCCGCC
>NZ_JBFUCS010000036.1:0-18650 GCF_056405115.1 Allobosea sp. P2_A10
CCGGGCCGTCTTCAAACGCAAGACCCTTTGCAGCAGCTTGACCGCAAAGCTCTCGCTCACCCCGAAATGCCGGGCCGCAGCCCGACGCGAATGCCCTGCTTCGACAAAACCCACGACGCGCGCACGCAAATCATCCGAATAGCTGCGACCCATGATCCACCTCCAGAAACGGTGAATCACAAAGCAGCCCTCAAGGGAATCCCACGATTCCAGTTTTCAGTCCGACGCTCTAGCTAGGCAGACTCGGCGTCCTTCTCGGGCGAAGCGCAGCGCAGACCCGGGAATCTCCAGCAGGACAAGGCTCCGGCTTGCATCCGTCCCGAGATGCCCGGGTCAAGCCCGAGCATGACGTGATCGCTCAGCCTGCGAGCAATTCCGCCGGCATTACAATGCCTTCCGCCTTTGCCTTCGCACGCAGAGTCAGGCGGCGCGTGCCCGGCAGTCGCGTGCCGTCCTGATCCTCGATGGCATGCGCAAGCATGCGCATGCGCTCGTCGAACCAGTGCCCGCCCATGGCGTGCGGGTCGATGGCGAGGATGAGCTGGCCTGTATCGGGCGGGCCGCCCTTGTCGTCGAGGAAGGACGAGGCCTGGAAGGCGAAATGCGTGCCCACCAGCGCGGCGGCGAGAATCTCGACCATCATGGCGAGCGTCGCACCCTTGGCGTCTCCCAGCGGCACCATCGTGCCGGCGAGCGCGGCTGCGGCATCGGTCGTCGGCTTGCCCGCCGTGTCGAGCGCCCACCCCTCCGGGATGCTCTCGCCTTTCTGTTTGGCGGCGACGATCGGACCCCGCGCCACCTTCGAGAGCGCCATGTCGATGACCAGCGGCTCGCGGCCGGCGAGCGGCGCGGCAAAGGCGATCGGATTGGTGCCAAAGACCGGCTTGGCCCCGCCCCAGGGCGCGATAGCAGCCGGCGTATTGGCGAAGAGCAGCGCGACCAGTCCCTGCTCGGCCAGCCGCTCGACATGCAGGCCCGCCGCGCCGCAATGATTGGAGCGCCGGATCGGGCAGGCGATCACGCCCTGCGCGCGGGCGAGGTCGGGCAGTTCGATCACCGCGAGGTCGATCGCGGGATAGGCGAAGCCATGACGGGCGTCGATCGCGAGCACACCGGGCTTGGGGCGGCTCTCGATCGGAACCGCCTGGCCGTCGATCTTGCCGGATCTGAGCATGGCGAGGTAGGTCGGCACGCGCGACAGGCCATGGCCCTTGAGGCCGTCTGCCTCGGCCATCACGAGCGCCCAGGCGACGGAGGCGGCGTTGGCGGCCGAAGCGCCGGCGTCCACGAACAGTTCGGCGAGACGCGCCTCGGCCTGCGCGAGCGAAAGCCTGGTCATATCCGGCCCTCCAGAGCTGCCATGACGCGCTCGGCAACGAGGCCGGAGACGCGCCCGTTCGATTCGACCGTGTTCCCGGCGATATGGGGCGTCAGGATCAGGTTGGGCACGCCGGCGAAGAGCTTGCCGCTATCGCGCAGCGGCTCCTCCTCGAAGACGTCGATCGCCGCGCCGCCGAGCTTGCCGCCCTTCAGCGCCGCCACCAGCGCCACCTCGTCCATCACGCCGCCGCGCGCCGCGTTGATCAGGATCGCGTCGGGCTTCATCCGGGCAAGCGCCTCCTTGCCGATCAGGCCGCGCGTCTCCGGCGTCAGCGGCAGATGCACGCTGACCACGTCGGCGGTCGCGAGCACCGCGTCGAGATCGAGCCGCTGCGTCGTCTGCCAGGCCGGGTGATCAGAAGGGACATAAGGGTCGAAGGCGACGACGTTCATGCCGAGCAGGCGGGCGTGGTTGGCGCAGTCGCGCGCAATCGCGCCGAAGCCGATCAGGCCGAGCCGCTTGCCGGCGATCTCGCGACCGATCAGCTTGGTCTTGGGGAATTCGCCGGCCACCATCGCGGCATTGGCGAAATAGGCGCCGCGCAGCAGCACCATAGCCGTCCCGATGACGTATTCGACGACCGAGAGACTGTTGGCGCCGGTTGCCGGGAAAACCTTGATGCCGCGCGCGGTGCAAGCCTCCATGTCGATGTTGTCGAGCCCGACGCCGAGCCGACCGACCACTTTCAGCGCCTTGGCGGCAGACAGTACCGAGCCCCTCACCTGCGTCTGGTTGCGCACGATCAGCGCCGGCACGTTCGCGACGAGCTTCGCGAGTTCGTCCGGCTTCCCGAAGAGCTCGGGGTCGTGATGGACCGTGTAGCGCGCCGCCAGCATGGCGACCGCAGCCTCGTCCATGAATTCGGTGATGACGATATCAGTCATGGACCCCTGCCCGCCTATTCTGTTTCGTGGCCGCCTTTGTTTCGCGGCCGCCTCCGGCAAACTGACGAGCAAAGCGTCAGCCCAACACAAGCAACCCGCCGGTGACGACGCCGAGGATCACGAGGCTGGTCCCGGTGACCAGCACGAGATGCCGCCAGCCCAGGCGCGCCATCGCCGCGATGGAGGTGCCGAGACCCAGCGCCGCGATCGCGATCAGCAGGCCCCAGCGCGACGCTTCGAGCAAGGCCGAGCGCAGCGGCTGATAGACACCGGCCAACGCGGGCAGCGTCGACAGCACGCTGTTCAGCAGGCAAAGCAGCAGGAATGCGATGGCGAAGACCGGAACCGGCACCTTGGCGTGTTCCGTGCTCGTGCCTTCGCGCGTAAGGAACCAGCCGACCGTGAGCACAGCCGGCAGCAGCATGAAGACGCGGAAAAGCTTGACGATGACGGCGGCATTGGCGGCCTCGTCGGAGACCGACTGGCCGGCGCCGACGACCTGCGCGACATCGTGGATGGTCGCGCCCAGCATGATGCCGGTCTGGATCGGCGACAGGCCGAGCCAGGTGCAGATCAGCGGATAGGCGAGCATCGCCAGCGTCGAGAGCGCGTTCATGGCGATCACGGTGAAGGCGACGTCGGCAGCCTTACCGCGATAATCGGGCACCACGGTCGCCGTCGCGAGCGCGGCCGAGGCTCCGCAGACGGCGGTGGCGACGCCTGCGAGCGCGCCAGTGCCGGCCTCGCGGCCGAGCCAGCGCGCCAGCAAAAAGCCCGTGGCGATGGTCGCAGCCATCGACGCCACTACGAGCAGCGCCGTCGTCAGCCCCAGCGCGATGATGTCGCCGAGTGCGACCCGCAGCCCGAGCAGGCCGATAGCCCAGCGCAGCAACTTCTTGACGCAGAAGGTCATGCCCGGCTCGAAGCGGGCGGTGTTGGCGAACGGATGCAGCAGCATGCCTATGACCAGCGCGATCACCACGGAGGGGATGCCGACTGTGCTGCCGGTCGCGGCCTTGAGCATGGGCTCGGCCGCGTTCGACACAACCGCGACGACCACCGAGATGGCGATGCCGGCCAGAAGCGGACGATAGGCGTTCAGCGGGGACGACGTCGCGAGGGACAAGAGGCGCTCCGGCTCGGTCGGCCGAGTATCGATCGATGGGACAATTGGGGCGAGCGACGCCCGCCCCGGAGAATGCTGTTCTCTTTAGGCCGAACGGTAGAGCTTCGTCATCGAGAATTCGCGGTGGCCCAATGCTTCCGACGCGGTCAGCCGGCCGTTCGCGGTACGCACGATGTTCTGGATCAGCGCGTCGCCGGCCTGCGGGATGGTCATGTCGCGGCGCAGGATGCCGGACACGTCGACGTCGATATGCTCGGGCATGGTCCGCATCGTCTTGGGGTTGCCGGTGATCTTGATCACCGGGACGATCGGATTGCCGATGACGTTGCCCTGGCCCGTCGGGAAGGTGTGCACGACATAGCCGCCCGCCGCCATCAGCGTGACGCATTCCGCCGCGGCCGAAGAGGTGTCCATGTAATAGAGGCCAGGCCCCTTCGTCGGCGCTTCGGCCGGCTGCAGGATGTCGATGTATTTGCACTCGCGGCCGATCTTCTCGAGATTTCCGAGCGCCTTTTCCTCGATCGTGGTCAGGCCGCCGGCGATGTTGCCCTTGGTCGGCTGCGAATCCGAGAGGTCGTCGGTCTTGTGGGCCTCGATCACGTCGTCCTGATAGGCCTTCCACATCTTGTACCAGCGCTCGCCGACCTCGGGCGTCGCCGCGCGCGCCTTGCAGAGATGCTCGGCGCCGGTGATCTCCGAGGTCTCGCCGAAGACGCCATAGACGCCGCGCGGGATCCATTTGTCGTACATGTTGCCGACGGTCGGGCAGGACGAGAGGCCCGTCGTGGTGTCGGATTCACCGCATTTGGTCGAGACCCAGAGTTCCTCGATGCCGCATTTCTCACGTGTCAGCTCAGTCGACCACTGCACGAACTCCTTGGCGACATAGGAGGCCTTCGCGATCGTCGCGATGTCGCCATGGCCTTCGATGCCGAAGCCGACGACAGGCTTGCCGGTCGCGGCGATGCCGTCGACGACGCGCTTGGTCCAGCCATCCTCGATGCCGATGACGACGACGGCGGCGACGTTGGGGTTCGAGCCCGTGCCGATCAGCGTGCGGAAATGGATGTCGAGGTCTTCGCCGAACTGGAGGCGGCCATAGGCGTGGGGGATCGCCAGCGTGCCCTTGATGTTGTTGGCGACAGCCTCGCAGGCCGCGTTCGAGAGATCGTCGAGCGGCAGCAGGAGGACGTGGTTGCGCACGCCGACGCGACCGTTCTCGCGACGCCAGCCATGGAACGCGTCGAGGCTGCGGCCGCTCGGGCGCTTGACCATCGGGGCCTTGAATTCGGGCGCCTCGATCTTGCGGCCCTTGATGCGTCCGAGCTTGCCCTTCACGAGATCGAAATTGGCGACGATCGACATGGCGTTTCCTTCGTTACGTTGCGGGCTCGACCGTTTCAGGGAGCCCTTGGGTGATTCTTTTGAGGCTCTTGCGCGGGTTTGCTGAACCCGCGCGTCAGGCTCACCAGCGCTTGGTCTTGGCGTTGTGGACATGCAGGTGCTCGCCCTGCTTGACGTCAGCCTTGGCCACGCCGATGTCCTGGCCATATTTCCAGAGCGTGTCGCCCTTCTTGATGTCCTTGAGCGCGACCTTGTGGCCGATCGGAATGTCCATCTTCGAGGTCAGGCGGAAATCCGAATTGTCATGGGTGATCACGCCCAGCATGTCCGTACCGGCCTTCAGACCCTCGACGACGACGACGCCGACGGTGTCCTTTTTCTCGTGAACCAACAGATGCGGCTTGCTCATTGCTGACCTCCTCCGGCGCGGCGGCCTCGACGGGATGTGTGAAAAATCAGGCTCGACCTTCGTCTGGCTCAGTCTTATATAAGACATATGAGTGTGCACAAGCTGGAAAATGCAAGGGAGCGTTCGGGGCACCGTGACGCCGTCGAGGCGGCCGAGCCCCTCGGCTTCCGTCCGCTCTATCGTCAGGTGAAGGCGATCTTCGTGCGCCGCCTCGTCGACGGCGCCTGGGCGCCGGGCGAAGGCCTGCCGAGCGAAGGGCAACTCGCCGCCGAGATCGGCGTCAGCCAGGGCACGGTGCGCAAGGCCCTGGATGAACTGGCAGCCGAAAACCTGCTGGTGCGCCGGCAGGGCCGCGGCACCTTCGTCGCCGAGCATGACGAGCGCCGCATCCTGTTCCAGTTCTTCAAGCTGGTGCCCGATGACGGTGTCGCCCGCTTTCCCGAGAGCACGGTCCTCGATATCGTGATCGGCCGAGCCGATGCCGACGAGGCCGCCGCGCTCGACCTCACCGCCGAGGACAGCGTCATCCGGATCAGGCGGCTGCGCGCGCTCGATGCCGCGCCGTTGATTCTGGAGACGCTCAGCCTGCCACAGCGCGTTTTTCCGAGACTTGAGGACGGGCCGATCCCAAACAACCTCTACAGCCTCTACGCCTCGCGCTACGGCGTCACCGTCGCCAATGCGCGCGAGCGGCTCAAGGCTGTGGTGTTGAACGCCGAGGACGCCGCCCTGCTCGCCGTCGCGCCCGCGACGCCTGCGCTGCAGATCGACCGCATCGCGCTCTCGCTCGACGGGTCGCCGGTCGAGCGACGGCTGAGCCTTTGCCTGACGCAGGAGGCGCATTACCTGTCCGACCTGCGCTGAGGCTCCGGCCCCAGACCTGATCTCCCATCCAAGCCGACAAAGAGCGGCGCTTTCAACGCAACCCGGAGGAACCCCATGCCTGCAAAAACCACACGCCGCCTTGCGCTCGCCGGACTGATGGCGCTGGGGCTTTCGACGCCAGCTCTCGCGCAAGCCTACCCGACCAAGCCGATCTCGATCATCGTCTCCTTCGCCGCCGGCGGACCGAGCGACGTCATCGCCCGTCTCCTGGGCGAGCAGATGGGCAAGACGCTGGGCCAGCCGGTGCTGGTCGAGAACATCGCCGGCGCGGGCGGCACGGCTGGGGCAAGACGTCTCGCCGCCGCCGACCCGGATGGCCACACGCTGCTGATCCACCACCTCGCTCTGGCGGCCGCACCGGCGCTTTACGGCAATCTCAGCTACAATACCAAGACCGACTTCGCGCCGATCGGCCTGGTCAATACCGGGCCAATGGTGGTCGCGAGCAAGCTCGCTTTGCCCGCAACCGACGCGAAGAGCTTCTTCGCCTACGCCAAGGCCAATGCCGACAAGCTGACCATCGCCCATGCCGGCGTCGGCTCGAACGCACATCTTTGCGCCGTGCTGCTGTCGCAGGCGCTCGGCGTCAAATTCACGCAGGTCGCCTATCGCGGCACCGGCCCTGCCATGAACGATCTCGTCGGCGGACAGATCGACATGCTCTGCGACCAGTCGACCTCGGCTGTGCCGCAGATCGAGGGCGAGAAGATCCGCGCTTATGCCGTCACCTCGAAGGACCGGCTCGACATCCTGCCGAAAACGCCGACCGCGATCGAATCGGGCACCAATCTGGAGATGACGATCTGGCACGGGCTCTATGCGCCGAAGGGCACGCCGGTCGCGGTGCTGGACAAGCTTAACTCTGCGCTGCGCGAGGCGCTGAAGCAGCCGGCCATCGTCGAGAAGTTCAAAGGCTTCGGCACCAGCGTCTTTCCGGAGGCGGAATGGACCCGCGAGGCGCATGAGAAGCTCTTCCTTGCCGAGATCGACAAATGGGCGGTCTCGCTGAAGGCTGCAGGCGTGACGCCGCAGAACGTCAACTGAGCCAGGCCCACCCGAGAACGGTTCACGCGTCGCTCGCCTGACAGGGCGGCGCGTGCTACCGCCGGCCCATGTCAGCCAATCTCGTGCCGCTGGAAGCGTTTCTCGAACTGCCGGACCATGCCCGGCTGCTCGGGCTCGATCTCGGCACCAAGACGATCGGGCTCGCGCTGTCGGATCTCGAGCGCCAGATCGCGACGCCGCTCGAGACGATCAGGCGAATCAAGTTCGGGCTCGACGTGGCAGCCTTGCTGAAGATCGCCGACAAGCATGCCGTCGCCGGCCTCGTGATGGGCCTGCCGCTCAACATGGATGGGACGGAGGGGCCGCGCGTACAGTCGACGCGGGCCTTCGTGCGCAATCTCGCCGGGCTGACGAAGCTGCCGGTGGTGTTCTGGGACGAACGGATGTCGACCATGGCGGTGACGCGGACGCTGCTCGACGCCGACGCCTCGCGCGCGAGGCGCGCCGAGGTCGTCGACAAGATGGCGGCCGCCTACATCCTTCAAGGCGCGCTCGACCGGCTGATGCGGATGGAGCCCGCGGCGCCGGACGACGATTGGCCCGACGGGGATTCGGCGGACCGGCCCTGTGGCTACTGAGGCACGTAGCCGCGTTTGATCGCCTTCTTCTGCGCCTCTCGCTGATTCTTGATGGCACGCTTCTGGTCTTCGAGGCTCATGCCGGCGAGCGGATTGTTGCCGCGCGCTGCACCGGGACGAGCGCCCTGCGGCTGACCCTGTCCCTGGCCATAGCCGCGACCATCGCCTTGATACCCGCCGCGACCCTGACGGCTGTCATAGTCGCCACGCCGGTCGGACCCGCGCCTGTCATAGTCGTCGCGGCGTTCGGAGCGATCCCGCCGCTCATAGCGGTCACGACGTTCGTACTCGGGATCGCGGTCGTAGCCGCGATAGTACTGCGCCGAGGCTGTGCCGATCAGGCCACACGCCGAGAGGGCAAGGCCAAGGCTCGCGCCCGCCAGCTTCCGATAGAACGACATCTGTTTCCCCCAGACTTTTTCGAGCCGCCGTCCCCGCCTCGGAATGAGTCGGGGACGGCGTTTTTCTTCAGCGACCGCCGCGCGACGGATCGGTCGTTCCGTTACGCGAGCGATAGCGCGAATCGTAGCCGCCACGATAGTACGGCGCGCCGTCATAGTACTGATAGCGCGGCGCGTAGATGGGCGCCTCGTAGACGGGCTCCGGCTCGTAGTAGACTGGACGACGCGGGCCGTAATAGGCATAGCCCTCGTCATAGGCGCCGTAAGGCTCGGCATAGGCCGGGCGGCTGGACGCGATGGCAGCCGCACCGAGCACGCCGAGGCCGACCGCGCCGGCGATCGCCGCACCGCGTCCGCCACTCCATCCGCGACGATGGCCGCGATAATAGCTGTAGTCCGCAGAGGCGGCGTCGAGACGCTTGCTGTCGACCTTCACGGCATGCTCGCCCGCCAAGGCAGGGGCAGCAAGACCGGCGCTGGCGAGCCCGAAAGCTGTGAGCCCCACGACGACGATGTTCCTCTTGGAAGCCATGACTGAATCTCCTGAGGTGATGAGCACCAGACAACGCTGAGGTTGCGCCGGACTCGTTGAATGCGGCCTGAACCAATCGCGGCAGCATTGCGGCGGCTGCAGGCCGTTGCGCATCCGCTGCTCTTGTCCAGGCCGAAGCGTCATGACAGGAGGATTGATCCTCCGCCGGGACGCGCTTGCTCCCAACAACCGCCGCAGAGACCGCTTGTTCCGGCCGGGTCAGTTCGCGCCGGATGCGTCCAGCAGGCAAAGGCCCGTGCAAGACAAGCCAAGAGACAAGCCAGCCCCATGATCAACAGCCTTGTTGCCGTCTTTCTGGTGATCGCCACGGGCTGGGGATTGAAAGCAACCGACCTCGTCTCGGCCTCGCACTGGAGCGGCGTCGAGCGCCTGACATATCAGGTGCTGTTCCCCGCCGTCGTCGTCCACACGCTCGCTGTCGCCGATCTCGGCCGCCTGCCGGTCCTGGCGATGGGCTTGAGCCTCGTGCTGACGATCCTGTGCGTGGCGGCGCTGCTGCTGCTCGCGCGGTCGCTGCTCGCGCGACTTGGCGTCGATGGCCCCGCCTTCACCTCGATTTTCCAGGGCTCCGTGCGCTGGAACACGTTCGTCGCGCTGGCGCTGGCGGCCGGCCTGCTCGGGCGCGACGGCGCCACCATGATGGCGATCGCCATCGCCTCGATGATCCCGCTGCTCAATGTGATGTGCGTGCTCGTGCTGGCGCGCTTCGCCGGCGGCCGGCCGATGAGCGCGGGCGCCACCGTGCGCTCGATCGCGCTCAATCCGTTCATCTGGTCGTCGGCGCTCGGCCTCCTCCTGAACCAGTTGCAATGGATGCTGCCGGTGGCGCTCGCGACCTATGCCGACATTCTCGGCCGGGCGGCGCTCGGGGTCGGCCTCCTCGTCGTCGGCGCAGGCCTCGATCTGCACAAGCTCGCCCGGCCCCGCCTCGCCCACTGGCTCGCGATCGGCGTCAAGCTCGTGGTCATGCCCGTACTGGCCTGGACGCTGGCGCGACAGTTCGGCGTGTCGGGGCCGGCGCTGACGATGACGGTGGTCGCCGCCGCCGTTCCGACGGCAACGGCAGCCTATTTCCTGGCGCGGGACCTTGGCGGCGACGCCCCGCTGATGGCCGAGATCACGACGATGCAGACCCTGCTGGCGCTTGGCACCTTGCCTCTGGCGGTCCTGTTTCTGACCTGACCGGCGTCGGGTGACGGCCGGGCCGCCCGAACTTGTTTGTGCACGCTATGATTGCAATTTTAATCAAGCTGGAGAATATTGGCGACGCATTTCCGGCGCGTGACATTTTCCGCGCCGATGCCGGAGCCAGCGTCAATGATATCGCGAGGACGAGGCCAATCCACGGAATCAGGGTCGATCACACGGATACACCCCGGACCTGACGTACTTCCCCACCGTTCGCCAGTCAGGCCGATCGCCAACCGCGGCCGCCAGTCGGTGCGGCCGGAGATGCAACTTGAAGTGGCGTTGTACATCGAGAGCATCAGCGCGGAACTCCGCCTCATGGCGAAATCGGCCGAACTTGAAGCGCTCGCCTATTTCCTCGAAATGGCGCGCCTCGAAGCCTCGATCCAGGTCGATGGCCGCGCGCCTTCGCTCGTGAAGTGACGATTATCGGAAAGCGAGTATCGTGAGCTTTTATTAAACTATAGGTTGTATATCTCGCTTCATGCACTTCAGGGAGGCGCGACCATGACGGGTACCGTCGGAACGGATTTCAAGAACTTCACGCCGCATGGCCTGATCGCGCGCGACGGCGACTTGGCGGGCGCGCAGATTGATCGCTGTATCGCCCAGCATCGCCAGCTCCAGTTCGAGGTCGCGCACTATATCGAATTGCTGCTCGGCGAACTCGGCGTCATGGCGCGCGCCGCGGACCTCAAGCATCTGCTCTACTTTCTGGAGATGACCCGCCAGGAGGCCGGCGACCAGGCCCGGCGCTGCCAACCAGAGCGCTGAAACCGCGCAGCGCCAGCTCCGGTCAACGCGGAATGCGACTCAGCAATCCACCGGGCTGGCGCAACACCTCGCCATCGAGTTCCAGTTCCAGCAGCATCCGACTGACATCGCGAGCCGGCCGGCCGCTGGCGCGCACGAGATCGTCGATTGGAACCGGCGTCGCACCGAGCAGGTCAAGCAATGCGGCGCGGATATCCTGGCTCTCCGGCGGCGAAGCCTGATCCAGCCAGGCAGTCTCCGTGGGAAGTCGAGCCTGCGGAGCCGGTTCGACGCCCGGCAGGTCGAGTTCGTCCCACAATGTCTGGGGGGAGGCCTCGCCCGCGCCATCGCGCATCACGCCGTTATTCGCACCGAAGCCGCCGTGATCGGACCGAAGCAGCGGCGTCAGCGCCTCGATGACATGCGCGGCCTCGGCGACCAGCGTCGCGCCCTCGCGAATCAGATGGTTGCCGCCCTCGGCGCGCGGATCGAGCGGCGAGCCCGGAACCGCGAACACCTGCCGGCCCTGCTCGTTGGCGAAGCGCGCCGTGATCAGCGAGCCGGATTTGCGCGCCGCCTCGACCACGACGGTGCCGAGCGCAAGCCCGGAGACGAGCCGGTTGCGGCGCGGGAAATCGCGCCCGCGTGGCGCCCAGCCGAGCGGCATCTCGCTGACGGCCGCCCCCTGCTCCAGCAGGCGTTGCAGCAACGGGACGTTCTGCGGCGGATAAATCTGGTCGAGACCACCCGCCAGCACCGCGACCGTTCCAGTCGCAAGGCTTGCTTCATGGGCCGCCGTGTCGATGCCGCGCGCGAGACCGGAGACCACGACGAAGCCCGCATCGCCGAGATCGCGCGCCAGTCGCGTCGTGAACTTCTGACCGGCGGCGGACGCGTTGCGCGAACCCACCAGCGCAACGCAGGGGCGCAGCAGCGCCTCGGCCGCGCCGATGACCGCCAGCAGAGGCGGCGCCGTATCGATGGCCTGAAGCGGACCGGGATAAGCGGCTTCGCCGAGTGCGATCAGCCTGCCGCCGAGCCGATGGAGCCCGGCGATCTCGCGCTCGGCCTCGTCCGTGGTGCAAAGCCTCACGGAGCGTCCGGCCTGGCGCGACAGATCCGGCAAGGCGTCGAGCGCGGGGCCCGCGCCGCCGAAGCGGTTCATCAGCGAGCGGAAGGTGCGCGGACCGATGCTTTCGCTGCGGATAAGACGCAACCAGTCGAGGCGCTGGCGATCGGTGAGGACGATGCCGGCCATGCCCGCTCAGTCCTTCTGGCCGATCTTGCCTTCGCGACCGCCGAGCAGACGGGCGATATTCTCGCGATGCATGAACCAGAGCAGGACCGCGAGGGCCGCCATCAGCAGGGCGGCCTTGTGATCGCCGACCCAGAACCAGAGCAGCAACGGCGTCAACACACTGGCGACCAGCGCCGAAACCGAGGAGTAGCGGCTGAGATAGGCGATGCTGAGCCAGACGGCTGCAAAGACCAGAGCGATCGAGAACTTCAGGCCAATCAGCACGCCAAGATAAGTTGCGACACCCTTCCCGCCCCTGAAATTGAGCCAGACCGGGAAGACGTGGCCAAGGAAGGCGCCAAGCCCGGCCACGAGGGCAGCCTCCCGGCCGCCGACCAGATGCATGCCGGCGAGCACGGCTGCCGTGCCCTTCAGCATGTCGCCGATCAGGGTCAGGGCGGCGAGCTTCTTGTTGCCGGTGCGCAGGACATTGGTCGCGCCAATATTGCCGGACCCGATGCTGCGCAGATCGGGACCGCCGCTCAGCTTCGTCAGCACGATGCCGAAGGGGATCGAACCGAGCAGATAGCCGATGACGAGCGCAGCAGCGAAGGCGGGCCATGACAGGCCCCAATTCATCAACTCCGGCATGCAGCCTCTCTCGCCCCGATCCGATCGCGAGGCAGCCTAGCCGGGTTGCGCCTCATAGACCACTCGCCCGCCGACCAGCGTCATCTGGACGATGCCCTCGAGCCGTGCCTCGTCGAAGGGCGAGTTCTTGGCCCGGGATTTGAGCTTGCGCTTGTCGACGACATAGGGCGCGTCCTGATCGAGCAGCATCAGGTCGGCCGGCGCGCCGACGGCGATCCTGCCGCAGGACAGGCCCAGCAGGGCGGCCGGCCGCGTCGAGAGGCAGGCCAGCAGCGAGACAAGGTCGATCTGTCCGGCCTGCACCATCCTGAGCGAGGCCGAAAGCAGCGTCTCGATGCCGAGCGCCCCGTCGGCGGCCTCGGCGAATGGCTGGCGCTTGGTCTCGACATCCTGGGGGTCGTGGTCGGATACGACGACGTCGATCACGCCCTCGGCGAGGCCGGCGACCATGGCGAGCCGCTCATCCTCATGGCGCAGCGGCGGCGAGACCTTGCAGAAGGTCCGGTACTCGCCGACGTCGTTTTCGTTCAACGTCAGATTGTTGATCGAGACGCCGCAGGTCATCGCCAGGCCCGAGGCCTTGGCGCGGCGCACCAGCTCGACCGATTCGGCGCATGAGATCATCGCCGCGTGGTAGCGCGCGCCGGTCGCGCGGGCGAGGCGGATGTCGCGCTCCAGCATCACCGTCTCGGCCTCAGTCGGGATGCCGGGCATGCCCTTGCGGCTGGCGAATTCGCCTTCGTTCATCACGCCCGATCCGCGCAGATCGGGATCCTCGACATGGTTCATGATCAGCGCGTCGAAATCGC
Source organism: Allobosea sp. P2_A10 (assembly GCF_056405115.1). Lineage (NCBI taxonomy): Bacteria > Pseudomonadati > Pseudomonadota > Alphaproteobacteria > Hyphomicrobiales > Alloboseaceae > Allobosea > Allobosea sp. P2_A10. The sequence goes on from NZ_JBFUCS010000036.1 coordinate 13,265, forward strand.
GGGCATAGATCATGGCGCGGCGCATCACCTGCGGATTGCGCAGCGCCTTCGCACCGTCGCTGAAGGCGACTGCGCCAGCCTCCAGCAGCAGGCCGAATTCGGTGATCTCGCGGCCGAGAATGCCCTTGGTCAGAGCGGCCGCCGGCAGGACGTTGACGATCGCCTTGTCGCGGGCGCGGCGCTTGATGAAATCGATGATCGCGGGATCGTCGATCGGCGGATCGGTGTCGGGCCGGCAGACGACGGTGGTGACGCCGCCGGCCGCGGCTGCCTGCGAGCCCGTGGCCAGCGTCTCCCGGAACTCCGCGCCGGGTTCGCCGAGGAAGGCGCGCAGATCGACCAGACCCGGCGCCACCACCAGCCCCTTCGCATCGATGCGCCGCACACCCTGCCCCGGCGCGGGCGAGGCCGCGCCCCAGGCGATGTCGGCGATCGTCCCGTCGCGCAGCAGGAGCGAGCCGCGCTCGTCGCGGCCGGTCGCCGGATCGACCAGCCGTGCATTGACGATCGCGATGTCCTGAAGCTCAGCCATGGTCGGTTCCGCTCTTGGCTTCAGGGCCGTTGACAGGTGTTGGAGTCTGCACTTCGCCGGGCTTCTTCCGGCGCGCGAAGACGTGGCTCCAGAACGCGACCAGCCCCCAGAACAGCACGCACAAGGCCGCGCCGGCGATCACGATGAACCAGGTCCAGCCCGAGCGCGGATCGGCGTAGAGGAAGCCTGCGGAGATGACCAGATACAACCCGACGAAGACGAATCGCGCCCGTCGCATCAGTCGCAGCAGCAGGGCCAGGACGACGTCCACCGGGCTCAGCCATTCGGCAGGTGCTGGGCGAGCGCGTCCAGCACGGCCATGCGGACCGCCACGCCCATCTCGACCTGCTCGCGGATCAGGGATTGCGCGCCATCGGCGACCTCCGACGAAATCTCGACGCCGCGATTCATCGGGCCGGGATGCATCACGAGCGCGCCGGGCTCGGCAAGATCGAGCTTCTCACGGTCGAGCCCGAAATAGCGGAAATACTCCTTCGGCGAGGGCACGAACGCGCCGTGCATACGCTCGAGCTGCAAGCGCAGCATCATCACGATGTCAGCGCCTTCCAGTCCCTTCTTCATGTCGGTGAAGACAGCGACGCCCATGCGCTCGATGCCGGCCGGCAGCAAGGTCGACGGCGCGATCAAGCGGACCTTTGCGCCGAGCGCGTTGAGCAGGATGATGTTGGAGCGGGCGACCCGCGAGTGTACGATATCGCCGCAGATCGCGACGGTCAGGCCCGCGATCCGGCCCTTGTTGCGGCGGATGGTCAGCGCATCGAGCAGCGCCTGCGTCGGGTGCTCATGGGCGCCGTCGCCGGCGTTGACGACGGAACAATCGACCTTGCGCGCCAGCAGGTTGACCGCGCCGGCCGCATGATGGCGCACCACGAGGATGTCGGGCCGCATCGCATTCAGGGTCGCGGCCGTGTCGATCAGCGTCTCGCCCTTCTTCACCGAGGAAGACGCGACCGACATGTTCATGACATCCGCGCCGAGCCGCTTGCCGGCAAGCTCGAAGGAGGCCTGCGTCCGGGTCGAGGGCTCGAAGAACAGATTGATCTGGGTGCGCCCACGCAAGGTCGCGGTCTTCTTCTCGACCTGGCGGGAGAGCGCGACATAGTCGTCGGCGCGGTCCAGCAGCGCCTCGATGTCCAGATGCGACAATCCCTCGATGCCGAGGAGATGGCGGTGCGGATAAAGCGGTGCTGGCGATGTCATTTGAAGATGGGTGTGTAGGCGCAGAGCGTGGCGCGCGCAAGGCGGCGTAAGACAGCTTCCCAGCAGGCCGTGCGACCGTCCTCTGTTGAATTCGCGCAGCAGACGCCATTTGACAGCACTGTGGCGCTCCACCACTTTCGCGCGCCAATCCGAGCCGCTATCACCACGCGCTGCGCCGAAGCTCGGCCGGGCCGGCACGCCCCGTGCCGCCCGGTCCTTCGCCATTTTTGAGACTGATCCGCCCCATGAAGCTCCTCGTCGTCGAGTCGCCGGCCAAGGCCAAGACGATCAACAAATATCTTGGCTCCGATTACGAGGTCATCGCCTCGTTCGGGCATATCCGCGACTTGCCCGCCAAGGACGGGTCGGTGGAGCCCGACAACGACTTCGCGATGAAATGGGAAATCGAGGGCCGCGGCGCAAAGCAGGTCGCCGAGATCGTCAAGGCGCTTAAAGGCGCCGACAAGCTGATTCTCGCAACCGACCCCGACCGCGAGGGCGAGGCGATCTCCTGGCATGTGCTGGAGGCGCTGAACGCCAAGCGCGCCCTGAAGGGCATTCCGGTCGAGCGCGTCACCTTCAACGCGGTCACCAAGGACGCGGTCCAGAAGGCGCTGGCCAATCCGCGCCAGGTCGACCAGGCCTTGGTCGATGCTTATCTGGCGCGGCGCGCGCTCGACTATCTCGTCGGTTTCACACTCTCGCCGGTGCTCTGGCGCAAGCTGCCGGGCGCGCGCTCGGCCGGCCGCGTCCAGTCGGTCGCGCTGCGCATCGTCTGCGACCGCGAACGCGAGATCGAAGCCTTCCGGGCACGCGAATACTGGTCGCTGGTGGCGACATTGGCGACGGCCGCCGGCGGCGTCTTCGAGGCGCGGCTGACCGGCGCCGACGGCAAGAAGATCACCAGGCTCGACATCGGCACCGGCGCAGAAGCACACGCCTTCAGGGCGGCGCTGGAGACGGCGGCGTTCTCCGTGGCCGAGGTCGAAGCCAAGCCGGTCAAGCGCCACCCCTACCCGCCCTTCCAGACCTCGACGCTGCAGCAGGAGGCCTCGCGAAAGCTCGGGCTGGCCCCGGCGCGCACCATGCAGCTGGCGCAGCGGCTCTATGAAGGCGTCGACATCGGCGGCGAGACGGTCGGTCTCATCACCTATATGCGAACCGACGGCGTCGACATGGACCCCTCGGCCATCTCCGCTGCCCGCACCGTCATCGGCAAGGAGTTCGGCGAGAAATATGTCCCCGGCGTGCCGCGCAAATACACGGTCAAGGCCAAGAATGCGCAGGAGGCTCATGAGGCGATCCGCCCGACCGATCTCGGCCGGCTTCCGGCCATGGTCGCGCGCCATCTCGAACCCGAGCAGGCCAGGCTCTACGAGCTGATCTGGAAGCGCACCATCGCGAGCCAGATGGAATCGGCCTCGCTGGAGCGCACGACCGTCGATATCGCCGCGACCGTCGCCGGCCGGAACCTCGAACTGCGCGCCACTGGCCAGGTCACCCTCTTCGACGGCTTCCTGACGCTCTATCAGGAGAGCCGCGACGACGAGGAAGACGAGGACTCCAAGAAGCTCCCGGCGATGAAGGCAGGCGACGCGCTCGAAAAGCGCGAGATCACCGCCGACCAGCATTTCACCGAGCCGCCGCCGCGCTATTCGGAGGCGAGCCTCGTCAAGCGCATGGAAGAACTCGGCATCGGGCGGCCCTCGACCTATGCCGCGACGCTCTCGACGCTGCGCGACCGCGAATATGTCCGCATCGACAAGAAGCGCCTCGTACCCGAGGACAAGGGCATGCTGGTGACGGCGTTCCTGGAGAGCTTCTTCAAGCGTTATGTCGAGTTCGACTTTACCGCGAACCTCGAAGAGAAGCTCGACCGCGTCTCCAATGCCGAGATCGACTGGAAGGCGCTGCTGCGCGAATTCTGGGAAGAGTTCACGAAGTCGATCGGCGACACCAAGGATTTGCGCGTCACCGAGGTGCTCGAGGCGCTGAACGGGGTGCTCGGCGAGCATGTCTTCCCGGCGCGCGAGGATGGCGGCGATCCGCGCTCGTGCCAGGTCTGCGGCACTGGGACGCTGTCACTCAAGCTCGGCAAGTTCGGCGCCTTCGTCGGCTGTTCCAACTATCCCGAATGCCGCTACACGCGGCCTCTCACCGTCTCAGCGGCCGATGGCGAAGCGACGGCCGAGGGCGGCCAGGGCGCGCCGGGCGTACGCGTCCTCGGCAAGGACCCGATCACGGATCAGGACGTGACGCTGCGCGACGGGCGTTTCGGCCCTTATCTCCAGCTCGGCGAAGGTGAAAAGCCCAAGCGCCAGAGCCTGCCTAAGGGCATGAGCCCGGCCTCTGTCGATCTCGACAAGGCGCTGGCGCTGCTCTCCCTGCCCAAGGAGGTCGCCAAACACCCCGAGAGCGGCGAGCCGATCCTGGTCGGCATCGGCCGCTATGGGCCTTACGTCCAGCACGGCAAGACCTACGCCAATATCGACAAGGGCGACGATGTGCTCGAACTCGGCGGCAACCGCGCCATCGATCTGATCGTCGCCAAGGAAAGCGGCGGCGGCGGACGGCGTTTCGGCGCGGCGGCCGTGCCGGGGCGCGATCTCGGCGAGCATCCGACAGGCGGCAAACTCGTCGTGCGGGCCGGCAAATACGGGCCTTACGTCAACTGGGGCAAGGTCAACGCGACATTGCCGAAGGCGATGACGCAGGAGGCGATCACGCTCGAACAGGCGGTCGAACTGGTCAATGCCAAGTCCGAGGCCAGCGGCGTCAAGGGTCCGGGCAAGGGTGGCGGGAAAGCTACCGCGAAGGCCAAGGCCCCGGCAAAAAAGGCTGCCGCCAAATCCAAATCGGCGGCAAAGCCCAAGGCCGCAGCCAAGCCGAAGGCAGCCGCCAAGGGCTGAACGCCGGCCGTCGCTCAGGCATCAAAAAGATAAGGCCACCCTCGCGGGTGGCCTTTTGTCGTCGGGTGCATGCGGCTTTTGCAGCAGACGGCCCCTGTTCTCAGAACTCTTCCCATCCTGCGTCGGAGGCGCGGGCGTTGACGGCCTTCCTGGCGGGGGCGGGTCGTGCCGGGGCCGGCGCGGCCTTGGTCTGGGCGAAGGCGGCCTCGGCGAGCTTGCGCAGGCGCTCGGGCTCGCCGGCGGTGCGGTCCGTGGCGCGCTGCGGGGGTGGGGCATAGGGCGTGCGCGCTGCGGCGTGGCCCTGGCCCGACTCCGGTCCGGTGCGGAACGCGGCGACGAGGTCGTTGAGCTGGCCGATCTTGCCAGACAGCGAGCCGGCCGAGGCCGCGCTCTGTTCGGCCAGCGCCGCGTTCTGCTGCGTCATCTCGTCGAGATGGGCGACAGCCTGGCTCATCTCGTCGATGCCGTTGGCCTGCTCGCCCGACGCCGCCGAAATGTCGGCGATGGTGGCCGCGACCTTCTGTGACGCCGAGAGAATCTGCGTCAGCGCATCGCCCGCCTGCCGCACCAGCCTGACGCCGCCCGTCACCTCGGCGTTGCTCGACGAGATCAGGCCGGAGATGTCCTTGGCCGCCGCCGACGAACGCTGCGCCAGCGTGCGCACCTCGCTTGCGACGACCGCAAAACCCTTGCCGGCGTCGCCGGCACGCGCAGCCTCGACCGC
>NZ_JBFUCS010000037.1:0-10688 GCF_056405115.1 Allobosea sp. P2_A10
ACCTTGCGCACCGTGTCGCGCGCAATGCCTAGCTCGCGCGCGATCCGCTTGATCCCCTTGCTGTTCTGGAAATGCTCGAAACGGATCCGCGCAATCGTCTCCACACCCGTCATCCCCGGACCCTTCCGAAAAACCGGAAGGATCAGCCAGAGCCAATAACAGGGGGACTAACCTTCAACGCGATAAGCGCCCCTCACAGGGGCAACATTGCAGGCGATCTCACATGCAATCCGCCTGAGAGTGGCCGCCGGCGAGGATGATTAACTCCGCACCGACGGCCTGCCCGCACCGGCTGCAATCGCCAACATGGGCCGCTTCCACGCCAACGATCCGCCCGCTCACGAAGAGGATGCGAGCCATTATGCAACTTAGGGGGCACGGGCAGGTTCCGCTTGAGAGTGGCCGCCGGCGCTAGCCACACAGCTACTGCAGAATCCTCTCCCGCATCCGCGCCATCAGTCCTCTCCTGCGTCGATGTCCATGCGATACATGCCGTCGAACTTGTCGGGCTCGTTGCTGCCGGCAGCAGTGTTGAGCTGGCTGTTGGCGAGGTGCAGCGCGAAGTTCAGCACGTCGAGGGCGATGTAGATCTGACTGCTGATCGGAATCTCTCCGCACCATCGCCTTACGGTCGAGTGAAAGTCGCGGGTCACGGCTTGCATTTCACGCGCCTTGCCCGGCGACATGCTGCGTTTGGAACGCTGGACCATCACACGTCTTCACCGGGGGCCGGCCGCGCGCCTTCCGAAAACAGCCCTCGCAGATAACCGCGTGAGCACGAGCGGTCGGCGTCCGCCGCGAGCCTCTCGCTTTCCGATAAGAGCAGAAGATAGCTGCGCGCCAGAGCACGAAGCGCAGCCCGCTCGAAACCCTCATGCTCTTCGATCAGGTCTTCGATCAGAGCCGTGATTTCGGCGTCGAGCGATCCGTCGTCGGCTGGTTGGTCCGCTGGTTGCGCCGACATGGCTGGCCTCCCTCATTGAGAACGAAGAAAGAACATGCGCAGCCGACGAGTCAACCGGATTCAGTGCAACAGCTAGCGGACGCCTATGAACGCCCACGAACGACTATGAACTAACTATCTGATATAATTGCTTTTCTTTAAGAAACGCCTATGATGTCGCTTCAAATCGGAGGCTGCGCTATGCGCCGAAGCAGGGTCAACAAAACGGAATATGTCGGGTTCTTCATGGAGCCCGATCTGCGTGCGACGATCGAGGCCGAGGCTCGTCGCCGCAATCTCAAAATCAGCCGCGTCGTTCGCACGATGCTGCGCGATCAACTCGCTGGTATTCAGCTTGCCGGCTGCGGCGTTCAAAAGACCGCCTCATGAGCAACGCTCAATCTCAAGAGCCCGAGTGGAACATGCGCGCCCCTGATCCGACGGCACCAACAAGTCAGCCCGGCGGCGTCCACCTCATGGCTTGCGGTTTTGCGCTTGCAGCTTCTGTCGCTCGTCTGGAGCACCTGTCCTGCCTGCTCCGCCTCAACCCCCAGGACGGCCAGACGGTCGATCACCTCTTCAAGCTTGTCGGCGTGTATTGGAGCGAGGCCGCCCAGCATTACGAGGCTTACCGCCAGATCAGCCAGTGCGAAGGAAAAGCCTGATGGGCAAGGATTCACCCTCTCCGGCCCCGGCTCCCGATCCCTACGCCACGGCCCGCGCACAGACGAGTTCCAACGTCTCGACGGCGGTTGCCAACACGGTGCTGGGCAATGCCAACGAGACTGGCCCGCTCGGATCGGTGCGCTACAATCAGAACGGCTCCTACAAGCTGTCGGAGCCTGTTCTCGACAAGGATGGCAACCAGTCCAATACGCGCCGGTGGGTCGCGGATGGCACCGGCCAGCCCAACGATCCGCAGTTCAAGCAGCAGGTCGGCGGCGGGGGCGGAAGCGGCGAAGGCGGCGGCAACGACCCGATCAGCTACATCGACAGCCGCACCGGGCAGGCGTGGAGCGACGGCACGTCGGGCGGCCATTGGGTCGATGAGCCTTCGGTCACGACGCGCGAAATCCCGCAGTGGGAGCGCATCACCACGCTGTCGCCGCAGGAGCAGGCGAAATACGACAAGACCAATTCCGTTGAGCAGAAGTTCCTCGACATCGCCAATTCGCAGGCGGGTCGGCTGGAGTCGTCGCTGGGTACGCCGCTCGATTTCGGCAGCGTGCCCGATTATACGAAGGACGTTCTCGCCAAGCTGCTATCCGATGACGGCTCGGCCAGCCGGGGCAGGGTCGAGGATGCTCTGTTGCAGCGCCTCAACCCGCAGCTTCAGCAGGATCGCTCGGCGCTCGAAACGCAGTTGTCCAATCAGGGCTTTGGTCGCGGATCGGAAGCGTACAACCGCGAACTGGACAGCGCCAACAGGCAGTCCACCGATGCGCGCCTTGCGGTGACAGCGGCGGGCGGGCAGGAGCAGGCGCTCCAGCAGCAGCTTCTCTTGCAACAGTTGGGCGCGGCAGGCACGTCGCGGGATCGGTCCATTCAGGAGCTGATGACGCAGCGCAATGCGCCGATCAACGAGATTTCGGCGCTGCTTGGCCAGTCCCAGGTGAACATGCCGCAGTTTTCGCCCTATCAGGCGGGAACCATCGCCGGCACGCCTGTCGGGGATTACGTCTACAAGTCGGCCGACATCAACCAAAAGAACTACCAGGCCGAGGTGCAGGCGAACGCATCGACCAATGGCGGCCTTTTCGGGCTTGGCGGCTCAGCCCTAAGCGGGCTGTTCAATGGCGGAACCAAGGGCTTCGCGGGCTCGGCAATCGGTGGCTTGTTCGGGCTCGGCGGCTCGGATCGCCGGATCAAGAAGAACATCCGACCGGCGGGCTCGCTCCGCAACGGGCTGCCGCTCTACATCTTCGAATACATCGCGGAGGACAGCGGCGAATATCTCGGTGTCATGGCGCAGGACGTGGAACTCGTGAACCCGGCCGCCGTGACGGAGCGCGGCGGCATCAAGTTCGTCGATTACGTGCTGGCCAGCCAACCCCTTCCCCTCGCGGCATGATCGGAGCGCGACATGATTGAATTTGTCCCGCAGGCAACTGGTCTGAAGGCGGATGGGTCACCAGACGCACCTCTCCTCCAAGCGCTGGCCGCGCGCAAAAAGGCGCAGGCCGGTGGATTTGGCATGGGCACTGGCCAGCGTTTAACGGCAGCAGCTTCGACGCAGGAGCCGATCTATTCGAAGGCGCATGGCTACGCAAAATTGCTGTCAGGGGCGCTTGGCGGGTTCATGGACGGCCGCGAGGCGCAATCGCAGGCCGAGGCGCAAAAAGCGGGGGCACAGTCGGTGGGCGCCTACGCCCGCTCGGTGGGAATGACCGACGCTCAGGCCTCGCAGATCATGGGCATTCACCTTGTCAATCCGGAGCTTGCTTCATCGCTTCTGAAGCAGATGGCGGAACGGTCGAACAAGCCCGACGACAAAAGCTGGGGCGTCACGGGCCAGGACTTCATGGGCCGTTCCCAGTACGGCTTCATCAACACAAGCAAGGGTACGATTTCCCAGCCGAATGGCGCGCCGTCGACCGGCGTCCCCGCCGCGCCTGCCGCCCCAATCGGGAGCGGGGCTTCGCCCGTTCGCGCTGGCCCGCCCCCGGTGGGAAGCGGTCCCAACGGCTCGCCGGGTGCGCAGTCCGGTCAGCCGGCGGGACAGCCCGGACAAGGCGTGCAGGGGGAAGACCCGCGTCGCGCTCAGTTCACGGCCGGCGGCTATCCGGCCAGCGCCCCGCTCCCGCCGCCCGGCGTCGATCCTAAGACCTATTTCGAGGAATGGTCGAAGTCGCAGACGGCCGGCCAGTTGCCGCCCAAGGGCGACGATATCACCGGCCTGCGCAAGGAGGTGCAGGGTCTGCCTTCCTACAAGAATATGGCTCAGGCCGCGCCGATCTACCGCTCCATGTTTGAAGCGGCCGGCCGCGACACGAAGGCTGCCGACCTGAACATGGTCTACGGCCTTGGAAAAATCATGGATCCCGGCTCTGTGGTCCGCGAAGGCGAAATCGTTCTGGCCAATGATACGCAGGGGCTGGGGGACCGCCTCAACGGCATGATCCGGTCGATTCAGGGCGAGGGCCGTCTGCGTCCGGAAGCTCGCATGGCCATCATGCAGGAGGCCCATGGTCGCATGGGCTCCTACAAGCAGATGTTCGACCAGGACGCGCAGCAGTTCCGTGGCATCGTCGAGCGCAACCGGATGAACCCGGCCGATGTCATTCCGGACTTCGGCACGTTCGACAAGTACGAACCGGTCGGCCCGCCGGTGCCGGCGACCTTGCAGCAGGACATCGCCGCTGCTCAGCAGGGGCAAGGTGCGCCGGGTGCACCCGCGCCGCAGTCCGCTCCCTCAATGCCGGATGGCGTCACGCGCGAGATGTTGCAGGCCGAGATGATGCGCCGGCAGCAGGAGATGCAGGCCCAGCAGGATCAGCAGCGCTACACCGATCCGATGGGTGGGCAGTACTGATGGCCGACCTTTCCAGCCTCCCGACCGAGGAAATCCAGCGGCTGCTTTCGCAGTATGAAACGGCTCAGGCCCCCGCTCAGGCTCAGGCGGCTCAGAGCACCCCCGCGCCTTCGATGGACCTTCGGTCTCTCCCGACCGAGGACATCGAGCGCATGCTGTCGCAGATGCCGCCGGCTGCGCATGCCCCGTCCCGTCCCGGCATGCTGGAGAGCTTCGCCCGTGGCGGTGGCCAGGGTGCGACGTTGGGCATGGGCGATGAGATCTATGCAACGGGCGCAGGCGCGCTCGCAAAGGCACGCGGGCAAGATTTCGGCCTGGAATTCGATCGTCAGCTTGCAGAGACGCAGACCAACAACCGGGTGGCCAAGGAGGCAAACCCTTGGACCTACGCGGCTGGCGAAGCGCTCGGCGTCATCCCCGGCCTCGTCTATGGCGTCACGACCGCGCTTGGCGCGAAGGCCCTTGGGCTCGTCGGGAGAAACCTCGCGACGCGCTCGGTCGCGTCAGGGATGACCGGCGCGGCCATTGGCGCTGTTCAAGGCGGGGCAGGAACGGACGGCACAGTTGATGAAAGGTTTCGGGGGGCCGGAAACGGAGCTGCCTGGGGCGGCGGCTTTGGCGCGGCGGGTCCAGCAGTTGGCCAGGCTATCGGAGCCGGCATTAATGCTGCCGGGCAAGCTTTGCGGCCGGGTGTCCCCGGCGTGTCCAAGCACGCCGCCACGATGCTCGCTGACGACATCGCCAACTCAGGCGGCGAGGCAGCCATCCGGCAGCGCCTCACCGAACTCGGCCCCGACGCCATGCTGATGGACGCCTCGCCTTCAACCATGGGCCGAGCCCAAGGGCTGGCCGTACTACCGGACACGCGCGAGATGGTGACCGCTCCCCTCGCGGCGCGAAATCAGGGAACCAACCAGCGTCTGACCTCGGAACTGGACGGCGCGCTCGGGCGCTCGCCGGTCCCCTCTCAGGTGGAAGCGGGGCTGGCTGCGTCGCGGGACGCGGTAGGCGAGGGCTACGGCCCGGTTTTCCAAGGCGCGCGCGCGGTCGATACCAGACGCCTTGCCGACACGCTCGACACGATGCTTGTCGATTTGCGTGGCCCGGCCCGTGATGGCGTGGCGAGGGCACGCGGCTATCTCAATATCCCCGGCTCGCGGGAACTGGACCCGAACCCCCGCGCTCTTTTCGAAACCCGGCAGGCCATCGACGGCCTGATGCAGGGCGAGACGAACACAAAGGTGCTCGGCCAGCTCGGGTTCGTGCGGCAGGCTGTCGATGACCATCTGCGGGCAGCCGTCCCAGGCATCAAGAACGTTGACGCTCGGTTTCAGGAGCTGGCCCGCCAATCGGAAGGCTTGCAGCGCGGCTCTCAGGTGCTCGACGGCGGAAAGACGGCGGTGCGCCCTGTCGAGCTGGCCGACGAGATCAATCGCGCCGTGACGCCTGCCGGCGAGATGGTCGGGCCGTCCGGATCGGCGTTCCGCATGCGGCAGGGGACGCGGGCCGAGATTGATCGGCTGGTAGGCACGCGCGCCAACGACCTTGACGCGCTGAAGCAGGCGGTCAAGGGCGACGGCGATTGGAACCGCGCCAAGCTTGCGCAACTGTTCGGCGACGCGGAAGCCGGCCGGGTCTTCAATGCCGTCGATCGCGAAGCCGCCTTCCGGGACGCCTACAAGAAGGTGGTCGAGAACTCACAGACGGCGCAGCGGACCTTCGCCGCAGGTGACGTTGCCCCACGAGGCACGGGCGGTACGGCGGCCGATGTCGAGACAGTTGTGGCGAGCGCGGTCGGCGGCCTGCCAGGGGCCGCGATGGCGGTTGGTGCTCGCGGGCTCAGGGCCGCGAACAACTCCGTCCTGAAGGCGAGCGACATCGACCGCAACAAGGAGCTGGCGCGTCTGCTCACCAGCCCGGCCTATCCGCAGACCGACATCCTGATTCAAGCGCTCGCGTCCAATGCGCGGGGCGGACAGCGTGCCTCGGTTGCCAGCAACCGCGCCAAGACCCTGGCGCAAATCCTGATGGCTTCTGAGGGCGAGCGCGCCAGCCGCCTCGCGCCGAAGAACCTTCAGATCAGATAGGCGAGGCCAAGGGCAATGCCGAGGAACAGCAGCCCTGCGATGGGCAACCAGAAGAAAAACCCGCCGATGATTTTGAACCATAGCGGTTTTCGGATCGCGACCGGCGGAGGGTCATCAGCGCGGGGCCACAGTCCATATGCGCCAGCTAGACCGGCGACGGCGAGAATGGTCGCAAGAGCCCACCCCGCTCCAAGCCAGTCGGCGAGCCAGTTGGAAAAGCCGTCAGTGTACGGCCGGATGAAAATCCCCCAGGCCGTCATGACGACGACCGTCAGCAGAGTAACCGCAACCGCGTAAGCGATTTTTCCACCACGGGACGATTCAGGGCGCGTGCTCACGCCTCCGAATATGGCCCCTCTGCCCCCAAACGGCAAAGCAAAAGGCAAAGGCCATGATCTGGCAATTTTCCGGCCTCGACCAACGGCGTCGTCAGGCGAGGCTTGTCTGATGCCTGCAAATGCAGAGCGAAAGCAGGGCGAGAGCAAGTTCAAGCCGGGCCAGTCGGGCAACCCCGCAGGCAAGGCGAAGGGTACGCGCCACAAGGCCACGCTCGCCATTGAGGCGCTGCTGGAAGGCGAGGCCGAGGAACTGACACGCAAGGCGATCGAGATGGCCAAGGGCGGCGACATGCAGGCCCTGCGTCTATGCATGGATCGCCTCGCCCCGCCTCGGAAGGACCGCTCCGTCACCTTCGAACTGCCGCCGATCGACACGCTGGCGGATCTTCCGAACGCGACCCGTGCGCTCATGGACGCGGTGGCCACCGGCGAACTGACCCCGGCCGAGGCGGCTGAGATGGGCAAGCTCGTGGATGCCCATGTTCGGGCGATCGAGGTGACCGATTTCGCCAAGCGTCTCGAAGCACTGGAGGGGCTGCGCCCATGACGACACCTGCTCTGTCCCGCCGTATCGCCAGACTGGAAACCGAATTGGCCGCGATGAGCCCGGCTCGCACCGTGCAGAGGCACATCATCGCGGCCGAGAATGACGCCGCCCGGCAGGCCCGCATCCGGGCCATTTTCGACGCCAGCAGCGGCAACGTCCTGCACATCTTCCGCGTCATCGTCTCACCGGGCGAAAGGGGGGCGGCATGAGCAACTCTCCCATGGCACGCCGACTTGCGAAGCTGGAGAACGCCCGGGCCGCTGTCCGCCGCGTGCATCCCATCTTCGGAACTGATCGCTCGGAAATGGCGGCTGAGGAGGCGGCGATGATTGCGAGTGGGCAAGCGTCGACCCACGACCAGTTCATCCACTTCCTGACGATCTATGAGCCGCCCCCGGTCTACAGGACAGCATCATGAACCGCAGCACGATGAAGCAGCGGCTGACCAAGCTGGAGGCTGTCCGCGCGCCGCCCTCGCGCTCGATCACGCTGTTTCAAAACCCAGGCGAGGATATGGATGCCAAGATCAAGGCGATGATCGAGGCCGGCGTGGCAACCGACCGAGATCTGTTCGTCATCATCCAGTGGATGGAGCCATGTGAGCCTGCGGGAGCCTAACACCCTCGTGAGAAGTCGTATCGCGGGAACGCGGGAGACGTTGGAAGCCGCAGCTACGCGCTTCTGTTTTTACAGGGCAAATACTCGCGCAACACGGCTGTTTGAACCGAAATCAAGACATCAAGAAAGGCCTTCAGCCGCCCAGTAGCCTAATGATAGGATCGATCAGCGCTATTGCTCCGTCAGCGATCAAAGAACCGGCGGCTCCACTGAGCGCCGCCCTTGCATCCGACCATAGGCCGCTGAGTTTGCTGACATCAGGTTGTGATTGCTGGATTTCCGCGTCAATCGCATCAAGTGCGTGGCCGATAGCGTCGCCATTTGCACCACTCGCGCTCAAATCCGCCAGGCTTGACCTTATCTTCGCAGTCGCCTGCTGCATCATTGTGATGCTGGAAATTTGAAGTCCTATGCTGCCAGATTGATTGCCTGATCCCAGGTTCCCAGCGAAATTTCCTATCGTTCCGATGTTGAACGTCGTCATAGCAGCTTGCGCCTTCCGTTGTTCTTCCGCGCCGAACGTCAGGCCATCGCCGGCTATGCCGCGCTTTTCCATCTCGATTGACCAGTCCAACACTTTAGTTCGAACAATATCAAGAATGTCCACGATAGACGCGCGCCCAAGCATCACAGCCATCGTCCCAAAAGAGACTTCTGAGTGTTCGTTTATCATATTAATCATTGCAGGTGTCATGGGAAACTGCAGATGGCCGGAGCAACTTTCAGCTAGGTCGCGCAAGCTGGCTATAGACTGCCCAATCGTTGCTTGATTGATGATTTCAGCGATTTCATTGTCGCCGTAAACAATAGGGATCCATCCGTTGTATGGATTCCACGCTTTAGCCTGCCCTCGGACCCGGCGGTAGTCTGGTACATTCCCCTTGTAACCATTGAGCTCGCTAGTGACCCACTCCTCCAGTTCTCCGAGCCTGAGCTTCGCGGCTGCGAGCTTGACTCGGCGCAGCAAGTCCTCGACCCTGACTGCCGGATCAAGCGCTGCTCGCTGTATCTCGATGATCAATCCGCTCATGGCATGTCCCAGTTGGACTCAATTACACTTGGCGCTCCGAACTTAGGGCTTCGCACGTCGCTCACCTAAAGCGCACTCGCGATTTGCGCCTGTGCCTGGAGCGTTCTCAAAAACGCAGGCCGCTCCGGGTGGATTGCCGCATTTCTTGGTCATGTCCCGGAAGCCGACACAGCTTCCTGAAGCCACATGCCGATAGCCGGGGCCGCCCTTGCAGCCGCAGCCGCTGCATGGCGTGCTATCGATCACGCAGCCGGCCGCAAGCGCGTAAGAGGGCATAAGCAGCAGCATTCCAGCAAAGAGAAGCTGGCGCAAGGTCGGCGTGCTGCGTGGCAAAGGGCTCGGGGCAGATGATCGGAACTGCTGGAGGCTTTTGCCGATGAGGTCACCACGCGAGCGGTTGACGTTGGTGATCACGTCGCGAACCCCCGTTTCACCGATCCCGAGTGGGACATTTGAAAGATGGAGACTCGATATCGCCGCCGTCGCTCAATGCTTTGTCCGTCTTAGATTTGTCGAAATGGGTCATTCGCGTCGAACCCTGCGGTCAGGTTCCACGGCCGCCTCGGGTCGATGCCGGCGGCGCGAATGAAATCGATCGTGCCGCAAATGAACTGCGGGAAAGTCAGGCTGTTGAAGCCGTTCGGCCATTGCGTCTGCACGTAATTCACGCTGGTGAAGATGACGCTGGAAATCTGTGAGCCGTGACTGGTGCGCGTGCTCCGTTCCGTCGCCACGCCCACGCCCGGTAGATTCCGGCCGCCGGGATGCACGGCCATCGCGGAGGGGGGAAGCGCCGGCCTGAAAAAATCCGGTCGCAATTGATAGGGTGCAACCGTCAGCCATCGCGAGATCATGCCGATGATGCGATCCGTCGTCTGTTGGTCCATCGTGTAGATGACGATCGACTCGGCACGGACGGCCGCACCTGCTTCCGTGTTCCGTTTCATACTGTGGAGGCCATTTCCGAAACGGGGCGCTTCGACAATCAGCTTGTCGAACACAAATCTTATGAATTGAGGGTGAATATTAAGGTATATCTTTTTGAACGGGTTGCTCTGATACATTTGATTGTTCAGATAACGCATTGCCGTTTGTGCGTCGGGTCCAATAGTCGGAAACTGGTTGCCGGTATTTGAACCGGGAGCATAGAGAAAAGTGTAGATTTCGTCGGCGTTCGCGATCCGCTGCGCCCTGCCACGGTCGTATACCGTGCGCAGGAAATCAATTAAGCCTTTCGGAAAGATATTAGCCGGCCCCCATCGATTGCATCGGGATGGATCCCATGCGGGATTGGCGATACCCGGGCAACCGACCGCGTAGCATGTTGCCATGACAAACCCCTTGGGGACATTCGGTCAGACAGGGGATCGCTAAGAGACTGTTTGAGAATGGGTTGATGCGGCCGCTGCGGCGTGATTCAAGCTTGGGATGTGGACTCGAGCGAGCCGTGGCCGGATGGCTGGATTTGAGAAGCGCGCGAAGCGCTACCCGACTGATCTGACGGATGAGGAGTGGCGCTTCATCGCGCCGTTTCTGCCGCCAGTGCCGAAGCGCGGACGCAAGCCGACGACCGACCTTCGCGAGGTGCTCGAC
>NZ_JBFUCS010000038.1:0-9731 GCF_056405115.1 Allobosea sp. P2_A10
CAGTCTCGTCGGCGCCCGGTCCCAGTGAAGACCTCGAACCGGCGAACCGGCTCGTCGTCGCCGGATTTAAGCGTAAGCTCTGAAATCGTCATGTGTCGAAGCCCTCAGGGGCTTCAAACATCGGCGCTCAGACCGCTCCAGCAAAGGTCCAACGGGACAGCGCTTACGCTCGACACCAAGCTGACCAAGGCGAACGAGACCTGGCATGTCGATGTCCTGGCCACGCCGTGGCCTCCGATCGCCTGTATGCTGCTGCGAAGGAACTGCCGACAGGGCCCGGCGGCGAGACGCGTTAAATGGGAGCATTGACGAGAAACACCGACCAGCCAGTGTCGGGTCAATGCTGGTCAGATCGCAAAGCCGGATCTTCAGCCTGGCACCGACTCACGGCCGTGATCGATCGCCGCGAAGAACTCGTCGTTCTCGTAGAGGTGAATCATTTCCGGGTGAATCCCGAAATCCGTGATACCGCGCTTCTCGTAAACGCGCTCCGTCTTCTGTATGCGCGCCTCGCGATAGCCGGAATGGGCATAGGGGGGGAGATACAGGCCGTGCTGAAATTCGCCGCCAATATCGCCGTCGACATGATCGTCGATCGCCTTGGTCTTGTTTTTGTAAGAGATCAACTTCCTGACCGGCTTGAAGCGCTCAGGCAGCCGGCTCTGGCCGCCCACCATGGCGCTCGAGATCTCGTTGGCGATCAGCGGCGAGCAAGTGAAACCGTCACGCTTCATGCCGTTGGCAAGCCAAACGCCCTCGATGTTCGATTCGCCTAGCAGGGGGAAAGCGTCGATCGTGGTTGGCCGAAAGCCGGGACCGCGGATGCTAATGCCGGCGAAGAAGAAGGCCTTGTGGATCTCCTCAACAAGTCCGCGCAACAGGACATGGATCGCATGGACGCGCGCCTTAGGTTCGGGATCGAACCAAACGCCGGCCGAGGCACCGCAGTAATATTCGCCGTTGCCATGCGGCACTAGATGCAGGCCGCAGGCGCCGCCGCGGTCGACGCTGCGCACGACGTGATCGATATCGAGGATCGAGCGGTCGATGCCGCCATATTTCTTGACCCAGTCCGGCAGCGTGACATCGAGCGCAGAGCCCGCGCCCCAGAGAAGCCGCGGCATGGCATGCCGGAGATCGGGCACCCCGTCGATTAGCGCTTGGGCGAACGAACCGTTGGCGAGCACGATCTGCTTGGCATCAAGTACCATACCATCGGCCAGTTTTACGGAGCGTCGGCCATCAGCGAGATCGAGTGCGACTGCCCTGTCGTTTATCATCTCGATGCGGCGAGCCTGCGCCGCCTTCTCATAAGCTCCTAAAACTTTATAGGGGTCGAAGCGCCCATCGGGAACGCGCACGATACGGGTAATCTGCCCGCGCGGTTCTGGCTTAAGCCAGGGCACGTCGGAGGCGGACATGACCTGATGAGAAACCTGGCGCTTGGCCATGGCTTCGATAATGTAATCGACCGCGCGGGTCTCGTGAGGCGAGCCCATCGCGTTGTTCAGGATATAGGTGCCCCAAGCGATGCCGAGATTGTCGGGCGCGAACTCGGCCAGTTCCTGGCGGACATCCTCCCACATTGGCATCGATTGGATTGAGAGTTCGGCACGGTCCCCAAGTGCCGGGTTGTCGAAGACGCCGTATCCAACTTCGGCCCAGGCATTGATCATTGCTCCTGCCGTCACTGAGGCGCCGCCCGTGCGGGCCGCCGGTCCAACAACAGCGATCCGGAGCGTGTCGTCACGGGTTTTTAGCCGGTTGGCGAGGCTCATCCCGATGGAGCCATTGCCGATGACAACGACATCATAGGTGGTGGGGCGCGTGAGGAAAGCCATGTTATAAAAATCCCGATTGGGCGATGTGAACGCGGTCCTCTGCTAACACCTTCAGGACCCACAGTCTCTTGACTCAGGTCAAGCGCCAACGCGGCAGATTGAAGCCGCCTAGGCCCCAATCGCGACCGTTCAAGCGGAACGCGCCCGGCTCGCGCAGAATGCGTGACAATGCGACCTCGTGATCAGGCCATGTCATCGGCTCCTGGTAGCCAGTACGTCCTGAGCGGTCATGGTCGGCATGGTAGATGCGGTGCGGCTGGGCGAATATTACCTGCTGGTACCCGGCTGCGAACAGCTGGATCAGGGCATAGGAGTCCAAGTGGAAATAGAAGTCTTTTGCTTCGAACATGCCTTCGATCTGAAAGAAGGCCGCCCGTGGCGCGAGGATGAAATCGCCCGATGCGTTACTATGAAGGAAGAATTTGCGGTGATAGGCGGCGGATTGGTATTCCGCGCGCCACGTAGCCAGCTCCTTATGCATTGCTGGAAAGCGAGCGAAATTGCGTTCGCGTCGCTTGTCGTTAGAGAATTCCTGCGTACCTGCAGAGCAGACGATCGTGCCTGCTACGGCGTCTAGCCTGTCGCCCGGCACGGGCCTGGACCCTTCGGCTACAAGCGTTGCAGCTTTGACGGGCGCCGAAATCGCGCGATCGTCGGGGTGATGGCGACGGTGGATCTCAAAGACATTGGCGAGGGCTGCCACCTCGAAATCCGGCGGCAGCAGCTCGCGGCAGGGGTCGAAATCAAAGTCGCAGCGGTCGGCGCGGTAGAATGAATTCTCGTCGAGCCGCCGTTTGGCGATCTCGCGCAGGATGCTTTCGCTGAGGAAGATGTCCTGGTTCATCACCAAGGTGAACCGGCCGCGGCCGTGCCGGGCAGCGACGTTCCGCCCGATGTAGTCCAGCATCACGCGGCTGTTGGATGCCCTGATCGCCTCGTGGACTTCCGGCGGCACCTCGACATGAAGCACGTTGCCGAGCTTCTTCCAATCGAACGCATCGCGGAGACGGGGGCGGTCGCTTGGTGGGTTCCAGTCGCAAATGACGAACTCGAACAGGTCCGGCCAGCGGGCGCTGTAGTGCGCGTAATAATCGATGAACTTCGAAACCCGTTCTTCGAAATCGCCGCCATAGCCGTCGTTACGATTGACGAAGGCTACGCTGACATAAGGCTTGCCAGGAGAAGAAGATCGCACCGTCAGACGCGCTCGGCTTCGACGTTGAGCATCATCAGCCTGCCATGCTCCTTGTCCATGTGCGGTAGATAGGCTTGGCTATAATCGTCAATGCCGGCGAGCCCGATATCAGTCTGGCGCCAGTCATAGCGGCGAACATTGCCAAACCCCGCCTCGATCAGGCCTTGTTCCAGGACATCATAGTCGAAGATCATACCGTGCCAGTCGTATT
The DNA here is from genome assembly GCF_056405115.1 of Allobosea sp. P2_A10. Classification (NCBI taxonomy): domain Bacteria; kingdom Pseudomonadati; phylum Pseudomonadota; class Alphaproteobacteria; order Hyphomicrobiales; family Alloboseaceae; genus Allobosea; species Allobosea sp. P2_A10. The sequence continues at coordinate 3,248 of NZ_JBFUCS010000038.1, forward strand.
TGTCCTTTTGGCCGCCAATCAAGAGGCCAAGAAGCTGCGGCAGGTTGCGGTTCTTGAGATACTCGCTGGCGCAGGCATCGAAATCCATGGTCGAGACGCGCAGCAAGCCGCCCGGTTTCAACACGCGGCGCCATTCACGAAGCAGATCGACCCACTCGCGACGCCCGACATGCTCGATCGCGGCGCATGAGTAGACCAAGTCGGCCGATTCATCGGCGAAATCGAGCTCACGGATGTCGCAGATATGATCGACGGCGGGACCCGGGAGTATATCTACGTTGATGTAGCCGGGTAGCCGCTTCGTACCGCAGCCGAGATGGAGCTTAGTCATGACGCTTGGCCCAATATGTGGTTGATCACGGAATCATCAACGGCGTCGGGAAAGCCGTATTCGCTGTGGACGAGATCGTAGCGCACCATCAGCCGCGCCAGTTCCGGCACAAGCGTTTTCGCCTTCCAACCCAGATCCCTTTCGATCCGCGAGGGGTCAGCGCGCAGCACGTCAACCTCGGTCGGGCGGAAATAGACTGGATCGACAGCAACGCGGACTGTGCCGGACGCAGCATCGACACCCACCTCGTCGACACCTGAGCCACGCCAGATGATCTCCACGCCGATCTCGCGAAAGCAGACCTCGACGAACTCACGTACGCTGTAGGACCGCCCCGTCCCGACGACGAAGTCGCTGGCCTCGTCGCGTTGCAGCATCAGCCACATCGCCTCAACATAATCGGGTGCATATCCCCAGTCGCGCTGCGCCGAGAGATTACCGAGCTTGACCATATCCTGCTCACCGCGCGCGATGCGGGCAACGGCGAGTGAGACCTTCTTGGTAACGAAGTTGCGGCCGCGCCGGGGCGACTCATGGTTAAATAGGATGCCGTTGGAAGCATGCATCCCATAGGCCTCGCGGAAATTGACCGTCGTCCAAAGCGCGAAGAGCTTGGCGGCGGCATAGGGCGAGCGCGGCGTGTACGGCGTCGTCTCGCTCTGCGGCTCGGAGCCAGGCAGGCCGCCGAAGAGCTCCGAGGTCGAGGCCTGGTAGAAGCGCGCCGGCAGGCCGACCTCCTTGAGCGAGGTCAGCAGCCGCAGCGTGCCCAGCGCATTGACCTGGCTCGAATAGTCCGGGACTGAGAACGAGATGCCGACATGCGACTGCGCCGCGAGATTATAAACCTCGTCGGGCCTGACACGCTCGAGCAGCACGTGCAGCGACGATGAATCGACGACGTCGCCATAATGGGTGACGAAGTTCTCGGCGTAGAGGAACGGGTCGATCCGCTTCGAGGTGAAGTCGGAATTCCGGCGCACGATACCATGGACCTTGTAGCCCTTCGCCAGCAGGAACTGCGCGAGATAGGAGCCATCCTGGCCGGTCACGCCGGTGATGAGGGCGGTCTTGCTGCTCATGGAGTGCGATCGCTTTGTCCGCCACGGCGGCAATGGAGCCAGACCCGCCAGCTGTCGGGCGCGGCGGGGGCGGGGTAGTTCCGGTAGTCGAAGAAAGCGATGTCGGTGAAGCCGGCCGCCGTCAGCAGGGCGGTCAGCTCGTCCTTCGACCAGAGGAACAGCTCCAGCCGCTCCTCGATGACGATGGGAGCATCGCCGCCTGCGATCGCGATGGCGTAGTCGAGCACGACCTCGCGCGCGGCGGCGTCGGTGCGCGGCGTGACCTCGAAGCGGATGTCGCGGCCCAGATTGCGTTTCCGGCGGATCTCGTGGCGGGGTGGGTCGGCGAGCGCCGCTTCGCCATGCCAGATGTCCGCGACGAAATCGGCGCCGGGCGCGAGGCAGGCAGCGAGGTCGGCGATGAAGCCGGGCATCGCCTCGCGGCCGATATAGTTCAGCACATGGAAGAACGCGACGGCGGCCGCAAAATCCCGGCCGCGCAGCGCCGCGATCGGCAGATCGACGACGTGGACATGAGGGTGGCTGGCGGGCGTCACCTTGGTCCGGAGGATCTCGGCAAAATCCGGGTCGATCTCGACGCAGGTCGGCTGCGCCGCGATCTTTGCCAGCCGGATCGTCTGGTTGCCGGTGCCGGCGCCGATCTCGAGCAGCGGCCCGCCGATCGGGGGCGAGAGCCCCGTCAGCGCCAGGAAATCCCGGATGTCCTTGTCGTAGTCCTTGTCGGCATAGAGCAGGTCGTAATGCGCGACGAACGGCCTCGCCATCGCGTCAGGCCCCGAAGAAGCCGCGAATGGCCGCGACGATCCGGTCGATCATCGCGTCGCTGAGATGGTGATGGACCGGCAGGCAGAGGCCCCTGCGGTTCAGATCCTCGCTGGCCGGCAGCGACTGCGGCGGCGAGGCCATGAGCTTGGGCTGCAGATGCATCGGGTAGAAGAAGCCGCGCGTCTGGATGCCCTGCGCCTCCAGCGCGGCGGCGAGCGCCTCGCGCCTGTCCGACAGGATCGGGAAGCGGAAGGGGATCAGGGTCGAGCCGGGAACGATCTCCATGAAACCGAGGTCGACGACGCCTTTGAGCCCGGCCATGTAACGCTCCCACTTCAAGGCGCGGCCGTCGACGATTGCCTGTAGCTTGTCCATCTGCACGACGCCGATCGCCGACTGAAGGTCGGTCGTGCGGAAATTCATCCCCAACGAAGGGTGTACGAACGTCCCGGAATTTGGCCGGCCCTGGTTGCGCAACAGCGCGATCTTCTGGGCGAGGTCGTCGTCGTTGGTGACGACGCACCCACCTTCGCCGGTAGTAATGACCTTGTCGGAATAAAATGAGTATGTCGCAATGTCACCGAAGGTGCCGGCCGATTTATTGTTAAGAGTGACGCCGAACGCCTGTGCTGCATCCTCGATCACGCGCAAGCCATGTTTGCGCGCAACGGCCATGATCCCCTCCATGTCGCACGCCTGCCCATATATATGAACCGGCATGATTGCGCGCGTGCGCGGCGTGATCGCGTCCTCGAAGCCGGCGGGCGTGGCGCTGAAGGTCTTGGGATCGCAATCGATGAAGACGGGCTTCAGCCCCGCGAACACAGCCGATGTGGCCGAGCCGTAAAAGGTAAAACTCGGAATGATAATTTCGCTACCTGGTTCGCAGTCGAGCCCGAGCAAAGCCAAATAAAGCGCCAGAGTTCCGTTGGGAACGAGAAAGACGTGCTTGACATCGAGTTTGCGCGAAATCTTGTCGATTAGCGCCTTTGTGAACTTGCCTTCGGTAAGCCAGCGCTGCTCGATCGCCAGCGAGACAAGGGCGAGCTCCTGCTCATCGACGTAGAGATCGACTTGGTTGATGGGTGGCAAGGCGGCGTTCATCGCTACTCTTTCAGCACTCGACCGGGACTGGCATAGCCTCGATGGCCACCGTTCGTTCGCGAGCGCGCTATGCCATCGCTGAGGGCCTTTTGCAATGGTGCGAGCCGGCTGGAAGCTACGGTCAATTGGCCGTTCGATAGGGGACGCTTGTGCCAGCGCCATTCTCGCGGTGGCGGAAAATCCTAGAAGCGCTCCCGAGTCCCCCACTGCTTTCGGCTCGGGTTGCCGCTGATGCGACAGAAATTTTCTGCAGGCCCAACAGCGTTGTGATCCTATTATGAAAGAGGCTTTGACAGCCATACGGAGGATCTGTCGGCGAACTCAGATTGCGATATCAGCGGCGGCCGTGCACACCAAATCTGGCCGGCTGACATCCGCGGCAGGAAGCGGCGTATGGGTGAGTCGATAGGTGACAGCGATGCAGCCGAAGCGGTACAATCTCGAACTTTGTGATTTGGCGAACGGACGTTGGCAGTACGCAGGCGTTTAGCTCTGCGCTGCGCGGTTCACTGTTTGCCATAGCTGTTAGCCGAAGGATGTTGACTGTTGTGTCTAAAGTGATCGTTGCGAAGACTGCACTCGATGGCGTTTTGCTGGTTACGCCGCCTACCAGGTTTGAGGATTTTCGAGGAATTTATGTCGAAAGCTACAATCAAGAGCTTTATGAAGAGGCGGGTATAGTTGACGACTTCGTTCAAGATGATTTTTCGATAAGTTATAAAAATGTTCTGCGCGGAATACATGGCGATAGTCAAACAGCGAAGTTGGTTTCCTGCGTATACGGAGTTATTTTCATTAATATCGTAAACAATGACCCGCAATCATCGCAATATCGTAAATGGCAATCTTTTACGTTGTCAGATAAGAATTGTCGGCAGCTCTATGTACCGCCAAAATTCGGTAATTCTTTTTTGGTGATATCAGATTTCTGCGTATATCACTATAAACAGACTACTACGTATGATCGTTTAGGCCAGTTCACGATTAAATGGAACGATCCATCCTACGGATTCTTCTGGCCTATCTCCACGCCGATCTTATCTGAACGCGACTCAGTCTAGGCAGACCTCTGTTCTGATTGGGGACACAATTTGTGCCATAGCGCCCTCAAACCTTTTAGTACGATAGGGGGCGTCGTTGCGATTAGCACGCGCCTCGGCAGCGAAAGTCCCGGAACAAATTCCTGAGGAGGCTCTGGCTCGTTCGTCACGGCAGGGGCCTCAGCAAGCTGCGGCTCGTAGTGGGGCTCAATTCGGAGCGATTTAACTAGGAACGGCACCGTCCCTAGTGAATGGATGCGCGTTTCGATCCGATGCGAATGCTCCTGGTCAGCGCCTTCTGCAATATTGAAAGGCATGACGATCCTGCCGTCCAAAAGATGTTGGACGCGCATCGTCATCGACGTGATCTCATCGCCACCATTAGCTACATCTATCAGGCCAATTGCCGCATCGGGCTCGAGTGATGTTGAGGAATCGGCGACTACGGTCACCGCCATTCGATAGGATCCCGTGCGCAGCGGCCAGTATGGTCCCGAGCAAACATAGCCCTCGCAATCTGGCAGGGCGGCGATCCCCGCCGCAGTCGACGCGCCGGCTGAATCAACGACCAGCCAGGGGAGCCAGTCTCTTGCTTCATCTGCTGAGCCGTCAGCCAGCATCCGAGCCATTTCTTCGAGGCTATACCGCGTAGGCTGGGCGATCCGTTCGACGATATTTGCTTCTGGCTGCTTTAGGTTCTTCGGCAGCAGACATGTCGGGTCGGCACGAAAAGCGGCGATATATTCACGGTATGATTGCGGGCGACCGTCGCGCGGTGGCGTCAGCGCGTCGAGCAGGCAATCGACATCGACTAGACCAGCCAGCATGCCCCGGTAAGCGTTCAACAATTCGGCGGCCATGTCGGGCAAGCGAAACATCTCGTATAGCGCCAGAAGCTTCAGCAGCTTGTGGGGTCCTAACGGAATTCCCCAAAGCCAAGTGTCATGGTCCGAGGCGGCGTCGCGCAGATAGATTACGTCGCCTTGTATCGGTTGCCCACCATGCGTCTGGGCGAGCACGTCGAACTGGAACGGCGCCGGAAGGTCACGGCGCGAATAGGTGCGGTGCGTCGCGCCGACGAGAGAGTAGCCCATGCGACGCATATTGCGGTCGATGTTGTGGAAGGAATTCTCGGTTTCGAGATGCGATCCGGTCCAGTTGACCTCAATCGCGAAGCCCAGGATCTGGTGGGAGCGTGTGACGCTTTCGGCCGAAAGCGCCACATCTAGATCGGTGCCATCGACGTCGATCTTGATAAAATCGACAGTCGAAAGCTTCCGATCACGCACGAATGCATCAAGCGGCACGATCGTGTCGAGCGAGACCCAGTCTTCAAATATCGGTTGGCTCTGCTGGCTCGCATGTGCTCCGAGTCTGACCGCCTCGGCCGTGCTGAGCCGGCTCCAAGGCTCAAAATGAGCCTTGATTCGGCTATCTTCCTGGGCGCGACGAACGAGAAAGGGATGATCCTTGGGAAGACCGACAAAGGCCGGAACATATTCGACGCGGGGTCGCGTTTCGGCTGCCTGCAGGCGTAAACATTCCGAACGTTGTGGGTCGAAGCCGTACGCCACAAGTTCTTCGCCAAAAATGCGCCAAACCGCGTCGATACCGCCGCTACAGCCGGCGTCGAGCAGAACAAAAGGGTTATCCGAGAGCAGGCCCGCTTCCCGAAGCAGCGGGAGAGTTCTGACCTGATCAGTGCTGCCTTCCATGTGCCGCCCCCCACTCGTTTCGCGCAAAACCCAAATGGCCGCACATTCGGGGCACTACTAAGCGATAGCAACTATTGCGTCTACAAAATGCTCTGGCTGCCCCCCCCCCTTTATTTCCACAAATAAGGCAGGGCCTAAATAGCAACAGATCTCTCAGCCAAACCATAGTGATAACCCACTGGAAGCGCCTCGTCCGAGACTACGAACAGCGCGATGAATCGCGCCGGGTTTCCCGGAGGCCATTTCGTTTGAGTCACGCTGCCATGGCTGGCTCGTCCAGCATGGCGTAGTAGCACTCCTCGGCTCCAGCAGCCGGCGATTGTTGAACCAGTCGACCCAGGTCAGCGTGGTGAATTCGACGGCCTCGAAGCTTCGCCAGGGTCCGCGCCGGTGGATGAGTTCCGCCTTGTAGAGGCCGTTGATCGTCTCGGCGAGCGCGTTGTCATAGCT
>NZ_JBFUCS010000039.1:0-8223 GCF_056405115.1 Allobosea sp. P2_A10
TCGGAGCTCGGAGCACCTTGCGCACCGTGTCGCGCGCAATGCCTAGCTCGCGCGCGATCCGCTTGATCCCCTTGCTGTTCTGGAAATGCTCGAAACGGATCCGCGCAATCGTCTCCACACCCGTCATCCCCGGACCCTTCCGAAAAACCGGAAGGATCAGCCAGAGCCAATAACAGGGGGACTAACCTTCAACGCGATAAGCGCCCCTCACAGGGGCAACATTGCAGGCGATCTCACATCAAAAGAAGCCGGTCTGCGATGTCGCCTTGGCCGCACAACCAGAATTCACCATCAGGTAGGCCATGACGGATGTCTGGTGTCGGGCATCTCCCGAATTTCGGGAAGTGGCGCAAACTGCCAGTTGCATATCATGGTCAGAAGCGGTCCATGAAGCCCACTATCGCCATACCCCGCGCGAGAACAAAAAAAGAACTTGTCGAAAAGAACAAACCATGACCATATCGGTCATCGGCGCGGATTGAGATGTCCCCGCGCCCCTGCCATAAGGAGCGCGACACGTGAATCAGGCGAATCTCAAGCTCGTGGAAGGCTCCTCGATGGACAAGGCCAAGGCGCTGGACGCAGCGCTCTCGCAGATCGAGCGCGCCTTCGGCAAGGGCTCGATCATGCGGCTGGGCAAGAACCAGCAGGCGATCGAGATCGAGACGATTTCGACTGGCTCGCTGGGCCTCGACATTGCGCTCGGCGTCGGCGGCCTGCCCAAGGGCCGGGTCATCGAGATCTATGGCCCTGAATCCTCTGGCAAGACCACGCTGGCGCTTCATACCATCGCCGAAGCCCAGAAGAAGGGCGGCGTCTGCGCCTTCGTCGACGCCGAGCATGCGCTCGATCCGGTCTATGCCCGCAAGCTCGGCGTCAATCTCGACGACCTGCTGATTTCGCAGCCCGACACCGGCGAGCAGGCGCTGGAGATCACCGACACCCTGGTCCGGTCCGGCGCCATCGACGTGCTGGTGATCGATTCCGTGGCCGCCCTGACCCCGCGCGCTGAAATCGAGGGCGAGATGGGCGATGTCCAGCCCGGCCTGCAGGCCCGCCTGATGAGCCAGGCGCTGCGCAAGCTGACAGCCTCGATCTCGCGCTCGAACTGCATGGTCATCTTCATCAACCAGATCCGCATGAAGATCGGCGTGATGTACGGCTCGCCGGAAACCACCACCGGCGGCAACGCGCTGAAATTCTACGCTTCGGTCCGCCTCGACATCCGCCGCATCGCGACGCTGAAGGACCGCGAGGAGGCCACCGGCAACCAGGTCCGCGTCAAGGTCGTCAAGAACAAGGTCGCACCGCCCTTCAAGCAGGTCGAGTTCGACATCATGTTCGGCGAAGGCATCTCCAAGGTCGGCGAACTGGTCGATCTCGGCGTCAAGGCCGGCATCGTCGAGAAGTCCGGCGCCTGGTTCTCCTTCGACAGCCAGCGCCTCGGCCAGGGTCGCGAGAACGCCAAGGCCTTCCTCAAGGCCAATCCCGACATGGCCGCGCGCATCGAAGCGATGATCCGGCAGAATTCCGGCGTTCTGGCCGACCGCATTCTCGACGAGGCGACGCCGACCGCGGACGATCTCGACGACGGGCAAGCCTGAGACCAGAGCTCGCCATCCACCATGCAGACCATCGGACGGGCGGCCCTCGGGCCGCCCGTTTTTGTTGAGCCGCGCCAAGGCGTTGGCGGAGGCTTTCTTGACAGGCCCTGGCGGGCTGAAAAGAACCGGAGATTTTCAGGGCGGATCGACTGGAAATCTGAATCCGCCTCTAAAACAGATAGTTAGGGCAGGATTTCCGCGAAAAACCGGTTTCCACTTTTTCGCATCCTGCTCTAGAACCGCTCATGCCTGCCGGACTTGCCGGCCTTTCAGATGAGAATAGAGCGCGAATTGCGATGAGCGGCGTCAACCAGATCAGGTCCACCTTCCTCGACTATTTCAAGTCGAACGGCCACGAGATCGTGGCCTCGAGCCCGCTCGTGCCGCGCAACGACCCGACCCTGATGTTCGCCAATTCCGGCATGGTCCAGTTCAAGAACGTCTTCACCGGCCAGGAGAAGCGTCCCTATTCACGTGCGACCACCGCGCAGAAATGCGTCCGCGCCGGCGGCAAGCACAACGACCTCGACAATGTCGGCTACACCGCCCGCCACCACACCTTCTTCGAAATGCTGGGGAATTTCTCCTTCGGCGACTATTTCAAGGAACAGGCGATCACTCATGCCTGGACGCTGGTGACGCGCGAATACGGCCTGCCCAAGGAGAAGCTGACCGTCACCGTCTACTCCGAGGATGACGAGGCGCACGCGCTCTGGAAGAAGATCGCGGGCTTGTCCGACAGCAAGATCATCCGCATCCCGACCTCGGACAATTTCTGGCGCATGGGCGACACCGGCCCCTGCGGCCCCTGCTCCGAGATCTTCTACGACCATGGCGATCATATTCCCGGTGGCCCGCCCGGCTCGCCCGACGAGGACGGCGACCGCTTCATCGAGATCTGGAACCTCGTCTTCATGCAGTACGAGGAGGCGGCCGGCGGCGTTCGCAGCAATCTGCCGCGCCCCTCGATCGACACCGGCATGGGGCTGGAGCGCATCGCGGCCGTCCTTCAGGGCACGCATGACAACTACCAGATCGATCTGTTCGCGGCCCTGATCCGCGCCATCGCCGAATTGACCTCGGTGGCCTCCGACGGACCGATGAAGGCGAGCCACCGCGTCATCGCCGATCACCTGCGCTGCTCGGCTTTCCTGATCGCCGACGGCGTACTGCCGTCAAATGAGGGGCGCGGCTACGTGCTGCGCCGGATCATGCGGCGCGGCATGCGCCACGCCCAGCTTCTGGGCGCGAAGGATCCGTTGCTCCACAGGCTCGTGCCGGTGCTGACCCGCGAAATGGGCCAGGCCTATCCCGAACTGCTGCGCGCCGAAGCGCTGATCAGCGAAACCCTGAAGCTGGAAGAAACCCGCTTCCGCACCACGCTAGCGCGCGGCCTGACCCTGCTCGACGATGCTTCGAGGGACCTGGTCTCCGGCCAGAGCCTGAAAGGCGATGTCGCCTTCACGCTCTACGACACGTATGGCTTCCCGCTCGACCTGACGCAGGACGCCCTGCGCGCACGTGGCGTCTCGGTCGACACCGCCGGTTTCGACGCGGCGATGCAGCAGCAGAAAGCCAAGGCCCGCGCCGCCTGGTCGGGCACTGGCGAGGCGGCGACGGAAAAGCTCTGGTTCCCGCTGCGCGACCGCGTCGGCGCGACGGAATTCCTCGGCTACGACACCGAGACCGCCGAAGGCGTGATCACCGCCATCATCCGCGACAATGCCGAGCGCGACACGCTGACGACCGGCGAAAGCGGCTTCGTCATCGTCAACCAGACGCCTTTCTATGGCGAATCCGGCGGCCAGCTCGGCGATACCGGCGCGATGCGCGGCGCCGGCGCGTTGGCGCAGATCAGCGATGTCCAGAAGAAGCTCGGCGACGTCTTCGCCCACGCCGTCACGGTGAAGGAGGGTGCGCTGAAACTCGGCCAGCCGGTCGAGCTCATGGTGGATCATACCCGCCGCAGCGCGATCCGGGCCAACCATTCGGCGACGCATCTGCTGCACGAGGCGCTGCGCCTCGTCCTCGGCGACCATGTCGCGCAGAAGGGCTCGCTGGTCTCGCCCGATCGCCTGCGCTTTGACTTCTCGCATCCCAAGCCGATCTCGGATGAGGAACTCGGTCGCGTCGAGGACATCGCCAACGCCATCGTGCTGCGCAACGAGCCGGTCACGACGCGGCTGATGAGCGTCGACGACGCGATCGCATCGGGCGCTCGCGCCCTCTTCGGCGAGAAATATGGCGAAGAGGTCCGCGTCGTCGCGATGGGCACGACCGATCAGGGCAAGCCCTTCTCGATCGAGCTCTGCGGCGGCACGCATGCGAGCCGCACCGGCGATATCGGCATCGTCAGCGTCGTCGGCGAGAGCGCGGTCGCCGCCGGCGTCCGGCGGCTCGAGGCGATGACCGGCGGTCCCGCGCGCCGCCAGCTCAACGAAGACTCGCGCCGGCTGCACGAGCTGGCCGGCCTGCTCAAGGTGCCCGCCAGCGAGGCCGGCGCGCGGCTTACGGCCCTGATCGAGGAGCGCCGCAAGCTCGATCGCGATCTGACCGACGCCCGCAAGAAGCTCGCCATGGGCGGCGGTGGCGCAGCCGAGGAGCCCATCCAGGAGATCGCCGGCGCGAAGCTGCTGGCGCGCGCCGTCACCGGCGTCGAGATGAAGGACCTCAAAAGTCTGGTCGACGAGGCCAAGACGCGCGTCGGCTCCGGCGTCGTCGTCATCGTCGGTGTGTCGGAAGACGGCAAGGCCGGCGTCGTCGTCGGCGTCACCGCCGACATGACCGCGCGCTTCGATGCGGTCGCCCTGGTGCGCGCGGCCTCCGAGGCGCTGGGCGGCAAGGGCGGCGGCGGCCGGCGCGACATGGCGCAGGCCGGCGGGCCCGATGGCGACAAGGCGCAATCAGCGCTCGACGCCGTCGCCGCGGCGATGGGCTGAGGTCGCCATGACCGCCGCCGCCTCTCATCCGGGCTGGCGGCGGCAGGTTCATCTCTGGATCGACCACGGCGCCGGCGACGACCCCGTCGCCACCGTGATCCATCGCGGGCTCGTCGTGCTGATCTGCGCCAATGTGGTGGCGATCGTGCTGGAATCGGTCCCCTCGATCGAAGCGCGCTTCAGCGTCGCATTCGCGCGGTTCGAGCTCCTCTCCCTGCTGGTTTTCGCCCTCGAATATGGCGTCAGGCTCTGGGCGGCCCCGGAGCATGCGCGCTATCGGGGCCTGAGCCCAGCGCGGGCGCGGCTTGCCTATGCCGCCTCCGTGCCGGCGGTCATCGATCTGCTGGCGACGCTGCCGCTGCTGTTTGGGATGCTCGGCTTCGGCGAGCTCAGGGTCCTGTTGCTTTTGCGGCTGCTGCGCTTCTTCAAGCTCGGGCGCTACTCGCCCGGCATGGCCTCGCTGTCGGCTGCGCTCGTCTCCGAGCGCAAGGCGCTGTTTGCCTGCTTCGTCATCCTGATGGGCGTCATGCTGATGGCGGCCAGCGCGATGCATCTGGTCGAGCACGAAGCGCAGCCCGACAAGTTCGGCACCATTCCCGACGCGATGTGGTGGGCGATCATCACCCTGACCACGGTCGGCTACGGCGATGTCTATCCCGTCACCGCGCCCGGCAAGGCGGTGGCGGCCGTGACCGCCGTGCTGGGCCTCGTCATGCTGGCGCTGCCGGTCGGCATCGTCGCGACCGCCTTCGCGCAGGAGATCCATCGCCGCGAATTCGTCGTGACCTGGAGCATGATCGCGCGCGTGCCGCTGTTTGGCGGATTGGACGCGTCCGAGATCGCGGAAGTCATGCAGTTCCTGCGCGCCCGGACGGTGCGCAACGGCGCGGTCGTCATGCATGACGGCGAGCCCGGACAGGCGCTTTATTTCATCGCCAGCGGCGAGGTCGAGGTCATGCTCGCGGAAGGCAGCACGCGACTCGACGAGGGCCATTTCTTCGGCGAATTGCGGCTGGACGACGTGGCGATCGCCAGCCACTCGCCCTGCCCCAACGCAGCCGTCGCCACCGCCGCATCCAAGCTTCTGGTGCTCGATCCCGTGGATTTCCGCGCGCTGACGACGCGCCATCCCCGGCTGGCCGAGCGCATCCGGGCGCTGGCGCAGGCATGAGCGCGCGCCTGCACGTCCTGACGGCGCTCGCAGCCGCCTTGTGTTCCGCGGCAGTGGAGGCGCAGACGCGGCCGGCCCGCCCCCCATCCGCGCCCGGCATGTCGGCGTCGCGCAGCGTCATGGCCGGATCGATGCTGAGCGTGTTCCTGAGCCGGATGCCCGCCGACGGGCGTCTGGCGATCGCGCGGCCCGGCGACCCCGCCACATCGGCGATCGTCGTCGTCGTTCCGGGTTCGACCGTGCCGGTGATGCAGACGCCCGGAGCACCCGGCGCCTACGAGCTCAGATTGACCGTGCAGAAGAATGGCGGTCCGGAGATTCTGCTGCGCCAGCCGCTGGCGACGACGCAGGCCAGCGCCACGCTCGGCGCGCCCGCGCGCATCGGGCGCGGCAAGCCCCTGCCGGTGCGCGGCATCGGCTGCAATGGCGAGCAGGACCGCGTCGTGCTCGTGCGCCAGGGCTCAGCCGTCGATGCGACGGGCCCGTCCTTCTTTCCGGCCGAGAACGTCGAGGCGACATTGGAGGCCCCACGAGACCCCGGCGACTACGAACTGCGCTACGTCATGAGCGCGCCGTTGAGCGGGATGGCGATCCTGGCGAGGCAGGCGATTACGGTCGAGTGAGATCGTCTGGTGATAAAAGCGGCGGGCGACGCGGCCGGTTGCGACCCTATGCAGAAGCCGCGAACGTCCGCACGTAGGTTGCGCGGTGAGCGGTGACCTACGGCTCCAAAAGGTGGAGAACGGCCCGTCCGCTTCCAGCGGGGAAGCGAGACAAGCCGCCTTTGCGCAGGGTTATTTCAGCGGCAGGAACAACTCCGCGACCGCCTCGTGCTCCGGCACCTCCGGGAAGAACGAAAGGCGCTGGCAGTAGAGTGGGAAATCCCGCGCCTCCTCGCCGCTGGCCGGAAGCCACTCGCGATAGAGATAGAGTGCGGGAGGCTCCAGATTGTCGGTGTTGCCAACGACCCGTAGAACCGCGCAGGGTCCGCCCGGGATTTCGCCGACCCGGATTTCCTCGCCGTTCGCCGCGATCGGCTGGTCGGTTCCGACACAGAGGTCTACGCTATAGTCGGCGGGCGACGCGGGACGCCGCTCGGACCGCCAGATGTTGAAGGTAGGGTTCGTGCTTGGGTGCAAACCAGCGGATTTCCGCCATGCGATGAACCGCTGGATGGTGATTCCGAGCGTCGCCGGATCACCGCGGTGCTCCATGATCGCTATGCGCGTCGTTGGCACATCGCGGATCGTCACGTCCTCGGGAGTGAATGTTCTTGGCATGAGCTTGCTCCTGGCGTTTTCGAGGGGCCCGAAGGCCGCAAGCCACGATCTCCAGTCGGGAGCCTTCCTGAAAGACGACGGAGACTGCCCAAACCGTTGCCGAAAGGCGCGGGCGAAGGCGTCTGGTGCGTCGTAACCGGCATCCATCGCTACTTCAGTGACGCTTTGGGCGTCCCTGTAGGCCAGCCGGTATGAAGCGCGCTTCATTCGAGCAAGCTGAACGTAGCGGTGCACGGACAACCCGAAGGTTGCCGTGAACTGCCGGTGGAAGTGGAACTTTGAGAAAGCGGCGATGGCACTGACCGTCTCTAAATTCAGATCGTCGTCCAAGTGCTGATCGATGTGATACAGCACCCTCCGCATCCGCGCGTAGTAGTTTCGGACCGCCGCACTCATTGTCCCGACCTTCGTGGCGCGACCAGCTAGGCGCACATGGGCATGACATGCTCGACCGATGTTGCTGTTCGGTTAGGGCTGTGTGCTGCTTAGACGTCTGTTTGCAGGAATGGCAGGGCTGGGTCGGATGCGGAACGTCCGCTTCCCGATTGCTGACCAAGGTCCGGGTACGACCCGTTGCCGACCTTAAGTCGCGCCGCGCCACCACTGCCAGACGAGGATAATCGCGACCGACGCCGCAATCGCAATAATCAGACGATGGCTCTCGCTTTTCGATTGGCTTCTGCGCGGCATTCCACAACTGGGACAGACAAGTTGGTGGCTGTCCATCGACGTTTCGCAATTCGAGCAACTGGTTCGGGGGCCCTCGTCCATGTCAACCTCGCCATTCGCCTTGCGATCACCGTCCTCTAGCTTGTGCTGGTAAATATCTGCTCCCGACCCATAGCTGACATCACAGCGCACAGCCCTCGCGTAGAAAATCTATCCCCGCCCCCGTCGTCCCATGCCTATTCTCCCCCCGCTCCGCCCGACCAAGGGGGCTGTCGCGAGGCATCGTGCGGCCGGGCGGGGTTGCGGTGTTCATGGGCTGAGGGCTGTCGCGAGCCTCGGCCATGGAGGGGCCGCTCGTCGCCGGGGACATCAGCCATCCCGGTCATGCCCGACCTCAATGGGCGACGAGCGGAACCGGAAGAGAACCGCGCGCGGGGCGGGGTGGCGGCATTCGGCGCTGCCTCGACATCGACAATCGACTTCGACATCGGCGCGCAGTCACCGACTGCGACGCCACCTCTCCCCGCGCATCCCCTCGGGAATACGCAATCGGACAACCC
>NZ_JBFUCS010000040.1:0-7846 GCF_056405115.1 Allobosea sp. P2_A10
CCCGCGCGTCGCGACCGCAACCCGCATCGCCGTCGAGATCGTCCGCCGCAAGCCCGACCAGATCGGCTTCGCCGTCCAGCCGCGGCGGTGGGTCGTCGAGCGCTTCTTCGCCTGGATCAATCGAAACAGACGGCTCTGGAAGGATGCCGAGGCCACCATCGCCTCCGCGACGGCCTTCCTCTACGCAGCCGCCGCCATGGTCCTCATCCGACGCATCGCTCGAAACTCATGAGTTCCGGGACGGACTCTAACGGAATTTCAAAATGGATGAAGACGACGCGAATTTGCTCCAGCTGTCGGCCATGATCGTTTCGGCCTACGTCGCTCACAATAACATTCGGACCGGTGATCTGATCAACCTCATCCAATCGACGAGTGCCGCGCTCCAAGGACTCGGTAAATCGCAAGCATCCGAGGCCGAACCTGTGGTGCTCACACCTGCTGTGTCGATCAAGAAATCGATCACTACTGAGGCCTTGATCTGTCTTGAGGACGGCAAGGCCTTTAAGACGCTCAAGCGGCACCTTAGCTCAAAATATGGACTGACGCCCGATCAGTACCGCGCGAAGTGGAACCTGCCCGACGACTACCCTATGGTCGCGCCCGCCTATGCTGAGCGTCGATCCGAGCTTGCTCGCTCGTCAGGACTTGGCCGAATGCCCGGTCCCCGCCCGAAACGGTGACGCAAACGGCAGCGGGTAAAACGAAGGAATACGAAGAACAGATCAGAGCGATGTGATGGTGTCGCGGCGACAAAAAAAGTGGCCCGGCCTTGTAGCCGGGCCTCCCTTGGCGGCGAATTCTATTTCAGTAGCGGTCGTAGCCGCGGTCGCGGTAGCGTCGGCCATAAGCCGGAGCCCAGGGAGGCGGGCCGCCGCGACGGTAACCATAGCCCTCGCCGCGATAGCCTCTACGGCCGCGCATTTCCTGGGTGCGCCGGATTTCCCACATCCGGTGCTCGTAGGTGTGGCGGGTGTAGCCGGCCTCGACCTGGTCGAGCGCATTTGCGCGAGAGAAGGCCTCGCTAGCTACGGCGGGATTGCCGGCGGTGCCGAGCACGATAGCTGCGGCGATTAGGATGAATCGCATTTAGGTTGCTCCTCGTTTTCGTTAAACCTCAGTAGAGAGGTCGCCGACCCAACGTTGCCTGAATGGAAATGTTCGCTTCCGTTCATCGCGGCACGGACATATCGACCACTGCATGGGGCCCGCTGAGCAAGACTGGCAGCGGCGAGGAACTGCGGCCGCAGAAACTAGTTGAGCCGCGACGGGAAGCCGCAATGGTCTGACAACCGCAACAATCGACATAACGAGGGCGGCACGCAGAGTTTTTGCAAAATCTTCGACGAAACGGAGGTCAGTTACTAAGCGTATAAGATAGCCGGGTTATGGGGGCGATGTTGAAATTGGAAAAGGTCCATGAATACACTACAGGCTAGAATGACGGACGTTGCGTCCCAGAAAATCGGGACACACACGCAGTACGAAGAAGTTATCGCACGCATCGCCGATCTAGCTGGTTGTCTGGAGGATACACCTGAAGAACGCGAGTTGGCTGATCTCTTTCTTGAGATCAAAATATGGGAAACAAAAAAGAGGCAGATGAAAGTAGTTTTTCTTGCCGATTGAAAATTTGTACGATTGAATATTAATTGCTGCCCCAAATGAATATGCTGAGCATCAAACAAATTATAATCCCCCATAGAAGACAATCGAAAATCACCTCATTGGGTGGAGTTATATTGGGGTCACTATGGGTTGGCATAGGAAGATCGTTCCAGCGTACGTTGGCCCGCTGATACGCCGGTGTCGTCGGTCCAGATCACGCGTTCAGTCTGTGCGAAGTCGGACCGCCTGCGCCGCGCTTTCATTGCTAGGGCGCCTTCGAAAAGACGGGAAGCCGAACGCTGGAGGTTAGCCGGCCGGAACTCCGCCCGGCTGCCGCCGTTGAGTCACCAACGTAGCGTTTGTCAGGTGGCGTCATGGTTGAGGTGTTGAAGGTATGCCGTCTCGGGCCCGATTGGGCCGTGAAAGACCGCAGCGGAGCGTTCTGGCATCAGACGCCGAAACGTGCCGAGGCAGAGGCCGTGGCAGCCAAGATGGCGAAGAAGAGCGGCGCGACAGTCGTCGTCCGCGACGAGCCGGGCGTGACGCGATGATCGACGTAGCACACCCTAACGCGGTCGAGGTCAAGCGTGAGCGCTGCCACGACGAAGATGGCAACCTCTATACAGTCATCGTCTGGCGTAATGACGCCAAGTCGTCGAGCGGGTTCTATACCCTCGATGACGGAACGCCGCTGCATTACGAGGATGAGTGTTATTTTGCCACGCCCAAATTCAAGCTTCTTTCACGGTGCGACGACCCATGAGGTGGTTTTGGCGCGTGTGGTTGGCAGGCGTGATAACCTGCGTCGTCGGGATTCTTTTTGCAGTGGTGCTTTCGCGCTAGCCTGTGTGGCGCCACCGCCCGGGGGGTGTCGACCGGCGGTGGCTAGGCTCGCGGATGCCTCCGGGGGAAGGCAGGTCCATCGCAACCTGGCATCGATACGCTGCCACCTCCCGTGCGGATCAGGCATCCTGTCGAACTGGCGACGCGTCACCTGCGCGGAAGGCCTTGACCGCCTGTTCGACAAGCGGCGCATCTGGGTCGGCACGCCAAATCTGGATAAATATGAAGCCCAGTCGCTCGCGTGCTGCGGATCTCGCGAGCGGGTCGATGGGCTCCACCCTCTCGATCTCGGCCCATGCGGCGTCGAAGGCCGCGGTTAGATATGCCAAGTCTTCGGGCTCAACAGCGAGCTTTCCAAACGGCATAGCGAGTTCCCCTCGCTGACGACGGGGAAATTAGACATGTTCCCCAGCAGAAAGCAAAAGCGCATTGTGCCAATGCCGGGAACCTCGCGCATGATGACGCGACGCGGTGGAAGGATCAGAGTTAGGCCCGCCGCGGCACGCGCTGCACGTCATCCGCTTTCAGCCTAACTAGCCATCGAGCATATTCGGCCTGTGCGTGCTTAACAGCGCGATCTCGGAGGTAATCTTTGTAGCCGGGGAAGACCGGATAGTCGCTCATCGTCATCAGAGCGTCGAATTTCGCTTCGAGCTGGCCCATCGTTAGTTGCCGCCCGCGTAAGGCCGCTGATTCAACGAATAGCAGAAACTGCTCGCAGAGGATGTGAAGCCGGTAAAGCTCCTCACCGTCCAGATAGTTCTTGCCGATCTTGGCCTCGTCGATCGTTGGTCGGTTTCCCTCAAATGCTTGTATGCCCATATTGGGTTCGGTGTGCTTGGCCCGGTCCAGGATAATCTCCGAAGCCGTTTTCCCAGTGACCGCGAAATGGAACTTGTCCTGCAGCCGAGCATAAAACGACCGGCATGCTGGCGATTGGGCGTCGTAGTCGCTCGACCCTTCCTTGAAGCAATCTCGAACTGAGGCATAGATGTTGCGCTCGTCGGACCGCAGCTCGCGGACCTTGGCAGCCAAGGCAGCGAGCGCTTTCGGGGCGTCCTTGAGCCGGCGCTCATTGAGAGCATACCCGTCAACGATGTACGAGCGCAGAGTTGCTGTCGCCCACTGGCGGAAGCGTGTGGCCTTCGGCCCGCTGACGCGGTATCCGACCGACAGTATCATGTCGAGGTTGTAATGGGCGACCTCGTAAATTTTCCCGTCTGGCCCAGCTTGTGCAAATTTTGCACACACTGCCGCTTCGCTTAATTCGCCCTCTGCGACGATGTTTTGAATGTGCTTGGCGATCACCGACCGGTCGCGCTCGTACAAGTCTGCGATCTGCTGCTGCGTCGCCCAGACCGTTTCTGCGGTGATGTCGACGTTGAACTCGATGCTCTGATCGCCGAGCCGGAACTGCACCAATTCCATCTCCAATTGCCGAGCAGCGGCATTGGCGGCGGCAGCGGCATCCTTCGGGGTCTTGGCCATGGACTGGTTTCCTCGATTCGCGCAATCCTACCGCACGGTCATGCGTCGTTCGAGTAGTCGCGCCGAGCAATCCACAACCGCCGGGCGTCAGATTGCGAACGCCAAGAGAACAAAAAAGCCCGGCCTCGCGCGAGCGA
Source organism: Allobosea sp. P2_A10 (assembly GCF_056405115.1). NCBI lineage: Bacteria > Pseudomonadati > Pseudomonadota > Alphaproteobacteria > Hyphomicrobiales > Alloboseaceae > Allobosea > Allobosea sp. P2_A10. The sequence goes on from NZ_JBFUCS010000040.1 coordinate 4,077, forward strand.
GACCGGGCCTTCGACCGGCTGAAGTATGGCCCGAAGCCGCGGGCGGCGCCAGGACGCCAGTTGCACTTGGCGCTATGCGACCCTTCGAATGGCGGTCATAGGCGGCATAGCACGCTTGGAACCTTGTCGGTCCGTTCGGAAGGTCGCCACCAATTCATTAAGGTGCTGGATCTGGCTCATCAGCGAGGTCGCGCTGGCGGCGCTTTCCTCGGCGAGCGCGGCGTTGGCTTGCGTCATCTCGTCCATATGGGCGACGGTCTGGCTCATCTCGTCGATGCCGTTGGCCTGCTCGGCCGAGGCCGCCGAGATGTCGGAGACGGTGGCGGAGACCTTGCGCGACGCCTCGACGATCTGGCTGAGCGCCTCGCCGGCCGAGCGGACCAGCGCCACGCCCTGCTCGACCTCGCGGCCGGATTCGCTGATCAGCGCGGTGATGTCCTTGGCCGCGTCGCCCGAGCGCTGGGCGAGCGTGCGCACCTCGGAGGCGACGACCGCGAAGCCCTTGCCGGCGTCGCCGGCACGGGCCGCCTCGACGGCGGCGTTCAGCGCCAGCAGGTTGGTCTGGAAGGCGATCTCGTCGATGACGGAGGTGATGTCGGAGATCTTCTTCGAGGCGCTTTCGATGCGGCTCATCGCATCGACGGCGTCGGTGACGATGGCGCCGCCCTTCTCGGCGACCGACATCGCCTGCTGCGCCAGAGCGACCGCCTGCTTCGAGGAGTTGGCCGACGCCTTGACGGAAGCCGCGAGCTCTTCGGTGGTCGCCGCCGTCTCCTCCAGCGAGGAGGCCTGCTCCTCGGTGCGCTTCGACAGGTCGTCGGCGCCCATGTTGATCTCGCGCGCCGAATTGCCGACATCGGCCGAGGTCGCCTGGATGGTGCGGACGGTCTCGCTGAGGCGCGCCACGGCGGTGTTGAAATCGTCGCGCAGCTTCTCGTAGTCGGCGGCGACGCCGGCATCGATCCGGCAGGTCAGGTCGCCCTTGGAGAGCAGATCGAGCCCGTTGGCCAGCAGTTCCATGACCTGGCGCTGTTCGGCGGCCAGACGCTCCTGCTCCTGGACGCGGGCGGCACGCTCGCGCTCGTTCTGCAGGCGCTGTTCGTCCGAGGCCGAGCGCGACTGCTCGGTCTCGGCTTCGAGGCGCCGCATTTCCAGGCCGTTTTGCTTGAAGACCAGGACGGTCCTGGCCATGTCGCCGACCTCGTCCTTTCGGGCATCGCCGGTCACCGCGGCGTCGTAATTGCCGGCGGCGAGTTCGCCCATCGCCTGCTTGAGGCGGTTGAGCGGGCCCGTCACCGTGCGCGACGACATCAGCATCGAGCCTGCAACACCCAGCATAATGCCGGCCAAACTGGCAATGAGCGTGAAGAGAATTGTCCGCTCGGTGGCGCCGAGCAAGGCCTTAGAGCGCACATCGAGATCATCGATCAGCCGCGTGTTGAAGCTGACAGTCTCGTTGACCAAGCTGCGAAGCTTGCCGTCGAGCGTGTTCATCACCGCGAGCGCCTTGTCGTTCTCGTCGCGCTCGCCAAGCAAAACTGCCTGATCGACTGTCGCCTTGATGCCTTTGACCTGGGCGGCCAAGTTATCGAACTGATCCTTCGCAGCTGGGAAGACCTTCGATGCAGCCGACAGGTGTCCAAGCGTCCTGCGGTAGCTTTCTTCGCTCTGTGTTTTGGCGATGGGTATCTCGGACGCACCACCCGGATATGCGATGATTTTGTACGTCTGCGCCAACAGGTCGTTGGCCGTTCGAGATGCCCTGGCAGTGAACAGGATTGCCTTGGGATCAGCGTCCAACATCGCGGCGAACTCGCTTGAGACGGTCTTCATCTCAATGGCCGCATAGGCACAAGCGCCAAGACCGATCAGGCCCATGAGGAGAATGGCGCCAACGAACTTGGTGCCAATCCTGATGTTATTCAAATTCATGACGTGCCCACCGACCTTGGATAACGACACACGGCCGTTGATCCAAAGCGTGACTCCGATCGGTTAATGCTACCTAAAACCGACCTCGATGAACGCTATTTTTACGAAAATTTGCAATAGTCTGCCGCTAAGAGTGACAGCTGGCTGGGCGGAATTTATCGACTTGGCTCTCCCTCACGGGCAAATTAGCTGCGCCTGCCTCGACCCTCTCAAGGGCCTAAGCAGGCCGGCCGCTGGCGCTTGACGTCCACAGCTGGCGTCGGCGGCCGATCTTAACAGCGGAGGTACCTGTTCACACTGACGATAGACGCTGTCCGCACTGCGGACACTTGACTGTTACTGTGCGGACAGCAGCAGGCACGCCAGGTAACAGGTTGGATCGGGCCGGCAGCGGCGTGATGTTCCCACCGTGGTTCGCAATGAATGCATCGGTTTTGGCGGTGTTGACACTGCCATCGGCGTCAAAAATGAGCAATCCCCGCTGCTTCCAGACGGTGATTGTCTTACGACTAACGCCGCGGTGGGCCGCATATTCGCTCTGAGAAGCCATTTCTTGTTGTCTTTCGTAACAGTTGTTACCCCCTTTTTATAGTCTGCACCTAGACGAATTCCGGGGTCTTGCGTCCGCTGCATGGCGGGACGCTGAAACGGTCCCTAAATAGGGGGGGGTACTCCAGGCGCTGATGGCGTCACGCCGGGGCAGCGCGGGCCACCGGCGGCGATGGCTAGCGCTCGCGGTCCAGCGTCGCCATCTACGCCGCAGGGCGCCAGCGACCCTAAGAGCAGGTGTGTGCGATGTGCGAGGCTGAGCTGCAGCGGTTAGGTCAAATGATCTATCTGGAAATTGCCAAGCAGCTTGGTCGTGACCCGCGGTGCATCGTCGATGCCGATCATGATCTGCGGTCAGTGGTCGTCGACGGCTCGGTCGATCTCGTGCGGGTCGCAGCCGCGGTCGCCAAGCGGTGCTGCCTCACGCTGCCAGATGTTGAGACTGTTTCGGACGCCAGCGCGGCGACCGAGGGTCCGCAATATAACCGCCTCAATCGCGGATCGTGAAGTCGGCAGTGGCGCCGCTGTCCGCCCGGCACCAGCGCCTCAAACACGAAACCAGCAGCAGGCCAAACAGCGTGGGTATGAACGCTGGCGCTCCGGATCAGGCGCGACTTTCACCATTGCTGCGACACTAGCGCGTGGCGCCGGCCTTGGCGCGAGACTTGCGAGACACACAAGCGCAAGAGATGGGGCGGCTCGTATGCGGGACGTGATCGAAGAGGCACTGCGCCTGTTGGGCGGCATTGGCGCCGCGGTGCTGGTGTCCTGCGCCTCGTTCACAAGCCTCGCTTGGGAACTCGATGTTGCCCGCTGCGTTTGGCGAGTGGCTTGGCCATTGGAATAGGACGGCGAAAGCAGGTGGCGTCGACCGTAAGCCGAAATATCCACCAAATCAGTTTCGCACGGTGCGGCAACCAGCAACCGCAAAGGCCAGTGCTTCGAATTGCGTCGGCATGAATGCTGGCCGTTTAGATCAGGGGCGCGGCTTCGCCAGTTGTTGAGAGAGCGTTACGCAGACTATATGCCGCCGGAACCTAAGAGTCCGTCCCGGAACTCATGAGTTTCGAGCGATGCGTCGGATGAGGACCATGGCGGCGGCTGCGTAGAGGAAGGCCGTCGCGGAGGCGATGGTGGCCTCGGCATCCTTCCAGAGCCGTCTGTTTCGATTGATCCAGGCGAAGAAGCGCTCGACGACCCACCGCCGCGGCTGGACGGCGAAGCCGATCTGGTCGGGCTTGCGGCGGACGATCTCGACGGCGATGCGGGTTGCGGTCGCGACGCGCGGG
>NZ_JBFUCS010000041.1:0-6567 GCF_056405115.1 Allobosea sp. P2_A10
CCACATCATGCCCTCAAAGTAGCGGCGGTTGTCCTGCGCCGGTCGGCAACCGCGCCCGTGCTCGGCCGGCAGCAAAGGCCCAATCAGCGCCCATTCCTCATCCGTCAGACCAATCCGATCGCCCAAGGGTTCCTCCAAAAAGAAGCCTTGAATCAATCCGCGAGTCTCAGGTCAAGCTTTGTCCACGAGGCCTAGAATGCTTCGCCAAAGCGGGTTCAATATACGCCTAGGCGGACAAACGGCGCACCAAATCGGAAAAGGCTACGTCAAATTCTACAGAGGCAAGTCCGAATTTTTGAGACGTCGAGTCAAGAATCCCGGCGATTTGCTCAGTGGCAGACACTTGCACATGGATATGTGCGGCACCCTGCAAGACCTCGCTGGAATGCTGAAGCGATTCCACCGCTGCACTTGCTACTTTACCAACGGCCTTCTCTTGCACATCAAGGGCAGTGGACATTTCACAGGCATGCAATTCGGCCTCCCCAACGCTCTCCGAAATCAAGCGAATGGCCTCGGCGGAGCGGGTTGACGTGGACTGGATATGCTTGACCTGATCAGCAATCTCTAACGCCGCCTGCGCGCTCCTGGCTGCCAGGCATTTGACTTCGGCGGCAACGACCGCAAAACCTATGCCTGCTTCGCCAGCACGGGCGGCCTCGATAGTGGCATTTAGCGCCAGAAGGTTCGTTTGCCCAGCGATTGATCGGATGAGGTTTACCACCTCGCCAATTCTAGTCGCGCCGGCATCAAGATGCTCAACTAAATCGGTCGTGTTACGCGCGATTTTGTCGGCTCGGACGACCATATCAAATGTCGATCTCAGCCGCTGGGCCAAGGCTTCACTTGCTGAAGCCATCTTGTCTTGGGCAGTCGCAACGCTGGCCGCTGACGATTCGGCGCGTCCCGAATTCTGCTGCAGCATATTCAGGCCGTCACGCGTCTCCGATGCAACATAGGTGAGTTCTGTCGTGGCAATGCGAGTTGTCGCCGTGCAATTGGCTATTTCGCCGCTAACGGCAGCGAAGCGCGACTTCATGTCAACGAAAACCGCATCCCGATTGCGACTGCTCTCAGACGTTGGGGGCTTTGCCCGATCGTCCCGATTGACCCTCTGGTGATCCAGCAAGATGGCGTGAATTTTGGACCAATTATCGGGTTGAGAGGAAGGATCTACATCTCGGCCCGCACCAAACTCCTTCAATGCAAAAAGGAGGTTGTTTTGAGATGCGCGGGCTCGTTTGATCACAGAGGCAAGCGAAATAACGAGCGCGACTACAGCAGCAAGACAACTTGGTACAAGTAAGTCGATTAGTAAAGAAATCTGCACATCAATCAAACCGCTGCTCGAATGGTAGCGCAGCTCGGGTCTGCGACGAGAATAGGCAAATCGGCATTGCAGCTACTGGCCTTGGCTTTTCACAAGACAAGCATAGGGCGCAGAACCTACCAGAGCGTAAAAAATGGGTCAGGTGCGGTTGAGGACGGGCCGAAGCTCACATCGCCGTATCGGACTGTTCTCAACGTGCCTGACGAGCCGCGAGCGTACGCATCGCGTTGACGCCGCGCGACGCGAGATACAGCTTGTACGGTCACGAGTTCACCGGATCGGCGTGTCAACCGACATTGATCGTTTGGCAAACGCAACTGCTTGGTCTGCTTCGGAAAATGCCGGAACGGGATCGGTTCGGAGCACGCCACCCATTCTCCATGCTGAAAAATCGCGTTTCTCGACGTTCCGAGAGAAGAGCGTCCTTGTGCCGCGATGCCGCCCATCGCGCGCGATCCGCTCATAGGTTGCTAACACATCGGCCCGCTTGCCCTCCAATATCTGCAGGAAGGTATTACCGTCGAAAATCAGAAATCCAGTAACATCCACATGGGCGTTGTTTCGGATCGAGGCCTGGACAATATCGCGCAGCGCCTGGATCGTACTATCGATGCGCCCGGCCTGAAATGTCGATGAATAAATGAGCTGGTATAGATGGTTGGTCATGCAGGCTCCTTTCTGCAATGCCCAACGCGAAATGGGTGCGTTGGTTCACGCGCCAGTTTGGCGCACCGCAGCGGCCCGCCGTGCGCCTGCGGCGATTCTCTCTCGCATAGGCGCTGGCGCCTCCAGGGCATGGTTATGCTCGGCTGAATTGCCCTTACGGTTGTCAGATGGCCCGTCAAGCGAACGGAATGTGTCTGGTTGGACTGTCACAAGTCTCGCGGCTGGAAGGCGAAAACGCATGACGCACCCATTGCCGCTTTAGATCGCTGACGGGCCGTGGTCCTTATTGATGTTGAAACAGCGCTCGAAGCGGCAAGGGCATTCGCTATTGTCGAGACTGGACAGTCGCGGAACCGCAATCCGAACGGGAGGTTGGGGCCTCACCCCCCTACAACCCAGGATGACACCATGACTCTTCTGCGAACCACTGTGATTGCCGGTCTGCTGGCTTTGGCTTCCGTGACCGGGGCGTCTGCGCAAGCCATCTCGCCGTCCAACGATCCCGCCCGCCCCAATCAGCGGGGCTCCCAAGGCCAAAGCCCGACCGCCACGCCCAATTCGGGCATTCTCTCAGACCGCAGCGGTGCCGACTCCAGAAATCCAACGCTCGATCCGGCGCGCCCGAATAAGCGCGGCTCACAGCAGGCGCCCAAGAACTGAAGCCTGCCGCACCCGCACAGTCTAATCGTTAGCAGGCTCCCAATCTGCCGGGCTGGGTCAAGCTAACAACGGAAAAAACCGGCGCTCCGCTGGGGGCGCCGGACTACGAGGTGATTGGGAAAGTCAGCGCCATCAGCGCTTTTGCGCGGTAGCGCCCGGCGCTGGCGGCGTGCCATGCTCCGATGCGGCCATGAAGAGGTCGGTGCCGGCCTTGTGCCGCAGTTGGGGTCCTTCGCCTTGAAGACGGCCGCCGCCAGCGGCGACAGCATCATTGTCGACCTGGGCGGGCAGCCCAGCGCTAGCAGGACGCATTCTTTTCTGTCGAAACGCATCATGTTCTCCATCGTTCGCGAGCTCAGCCCGCAGTTGTGCGGCTGCGGGGCGAATACGCCTTATTGCAGGAGGCTACGAGACTGCGGCTTCATGGTCGGAGACAGACGGAGCGTAAAAGTCTGGCTGCTTGCGCAGCCACTTTTGTTGGCGGCAATGGGGCCGGTCCTTCGCGGCCGGCCCACTTTCGCAAGTTCCGTTCGCACGCGTATGACTAAGGAGGATCAATTCGGCTAAGGCAGGACCAATTGAAGGCAGCTGCGTAGCCAATCCGGTTCAATCGTTCAATCTGGATGGACGCCGATGCTCCACACCGAGATCATGACGAAAAAGACAAAGCGGTCAGTATCGAATGATCGCGACGAAACTGTTGACGAGACGGTCGAAGTGGTCACCTTTTTTCGGAACCTGCCACCTCGCTCGCGGACAAAAATCCTACGGCTCGCCAAGATGCTGACGATTGAGGCTGAGATCGCGGAAAGCGCTGAGCGGGAGCCGTGACACGTTTGCGGCCAATGGTCGTCGTCAGACGGCCTGCCGGCTATGAGCCGAGCACAAGCTGTCTCACACGCGCCGTGCTGCGCGGGCGAAGGGCGAAGGCCCTGAGATTGGCCGCGCCAAGAGTGAGCGATAAGCTCGCCTGTCGCTATCGAGATCCATTGTATTGAGGGACGCTTTTCTTGCTCCCGAAAATCAAGTTTTGCGGGTTGCGTTCAACGTCGCGCAAGGCCCGGCTGATGTCCGTGAGAATTCGCTGCCCGTTTGTCGTTAGGCTTTGAATGCTGCGCGGCCCCTCACTCGTGAACCGGTTAATTTCAACGGCAAACTCTGATGTCTGTTTATCGAGGTTGTCCGCTAGAACGCGAAGTGACTTCGCGGCATCGCTGACATCGTCAAAGGCGCTGCGGCCGTCCTGCCCGGCAGCCTTGTTCAGGAAGGCCTGGGCACCGATCAGGACGCCCTCCGCCATATCTGCCGCCCGGTTGAGCTTGTCGGCAGTCGAGGTGACGTTCTTCACGGCCTCGGTGACAGCCTCACTGCCCAACGCCACGCTGATTCCTTGAGCGCTGTCGATCAAGGCAGTGACCTTCACCCGATCGATCAAGCGCGCCTTCTCGCTCAGTTGCTCGGTAAATGCACTGACGCGTTCCGTCAGCGGGGCGATGAAGTCGGCGACCGAACCAACGCTCTGCATCAGATGCGCAACGCCATCCGAGCCGGCAGCTAGCCCTTCCGAAAATTCCTCGGCGCGCTTGATGGTTGCGGTTATCGTGGCACCGTTTTGCTGTATCAGGGCCTCCAAGCCGTCAATCGCCTCGTCCGCTCGCTTGGCAACCGTCCGGACGGTTTCGAGGATACTCTCGGAAGGCTCAGCGAATATCGTTGGAAGCAACTGACCGGATTTCGCGGTAAGGGCTGGAGTGCCCGGTTCTCCACCAAGAAGCTGAACTGCAACCACCCCGGCGAACCCCTGCGCCTCGATGCGTGCGCGGGTATCAGTGTGCAGCGGCGTGGCAGGGTCGACTTTGACGACGGCATAGATTTGGCCCGGATCATCGGATCGGAGCTCGATGCTTGTCACTTCGCCGACGATCAGACCATTGAAAAGAACGCTGGAGCCTCGCCCCAAGCCGGACACCTTGTCCTTGAAGATGATTTGAACCTCGGCCTTTTCGACAGCACGCCCGCTGCTGAACCAAAACAGAAACCCGAGCAGGGACGCGGTAAGCGCAACGGTGAACGATCCGATCAGTGCGTCCCGCGATCGAGAATTCATCGTGATCGTTCCAAACATCGATCGAGGCGGCTTGCGAGAAAAACGGTATCGCTTTCCTGCGAAGGCTCTAGGCGATGTTGCTGGCGGGCGCCATGTCCAAGCAAGCAAAGATGCCGACGCTAGCGTTATGACGTCAGCATAATCGCGCCGACCATAACGATGATGCTCGCTGCCACCAAAGCCAGCCAAATGCGCCAAAAATAGCGCATCAATCTTTGCAGCGGGTTAGCATCTTGCCAGTGCCGGGCACGTCAAACCAGCACTCGTCTTCGTAGTGAACCGGAGATCCATCGGCGAGTGTATAGCTCGTCCACGGCGCGACGACCCCATGCTGCCAGACAATGACGGTGTAGCGGTTACCATTCTCGTCTTGGCAGGCCTCTCGGCGGACCTCGAATGGAACAGCGTCTTGCTCGACTGCACCGCGCCGCGACGTACGCTGCCCAATTTCATTTAGTTGACCCATGACACCACCCAACGCTGTAACCGAGCATGAACCTTTCGAGAGTTTCGAAGGTTCCGATGCCAGCCATTGGTCAGGCGATATTATCGGGCGGATCATTTTGCCATCCCCGTCGTTGGCTCTTCGAAATGCCAGGAGGGCGGCAATGACAATCGAATCTCACGAAGCTTATGAGGCCGCGATAAAGCGGCTTGCGGAATTGGGCGCCACTCCTGCCGAGGGCTCTGACCAAGACGAGTTTTTCGAAATCAGCGCGGCCATGGTGGACTACGAGACCCGGAATCATCCGGCGGTGAAGGAGTAGCGTTCGATGTCGTCGCTGTTTCAATCTGCCGGCCCCGAAGCTTTGCAAGGCCGCAAGGCCATCGTTCGATGCGAGGAGGATTATGAAAGGGCGACGCAGCGCATCGCCGAACTCGGCGCGCCGCCAGTTGGGTCGATCGACGAGGCCGAGCTGATCGGCTTGATCGAGGCAGTCGAAAAGTGGGACGCACGCCACGACGACGCGACTGGCTGGGAGTAGGCCGTTCTGCCTGCAAAATTCGACGCAGGCAGCGGTCGTCAGGTCGGCCGCGCTGATGTATGCCTCGCGCCATGGATCACACTAAAAGCTCCCTGGAACGTGCGTTTGAGATGGCCAAGTCGGGCAGATGCCAGTCTGTTGCTGATGTCCGAAATGCCTTGAAGGCCGAGGGCTATGACGCCAGGCAGATCGAGGGCGGGGTGCTGTCCAAGCAGATCAGAGCGGAAATCAAGAAGGCGCGTGCGGAGATGTGAGGCGGCGGTGAGGCGTCCCCTAGCCGGACTAATTCAGCTTTGCCCCCACGGCTGTGAAGGTCGAGGTCAGTTTCGTGTCGACCGAAGTCATCGCCGTAATAGCGGCGACGGCGATCAGAAGCGATCAGGCCGTATTCGATGGTGGTCGCACCGGATTCGTTTTCAGCGAAGCGTCGAAAAATTGAGCGAGGCATGATGATTTCCTGTGACGCCAGGCGGAGTGAACCATCCCAGCCCTTTGGAACGCCATCGGTTCGACCCTCGAACGCTTCAACCCAGCCGAATGCGCGAACTTCGTCATAGCCGCAGGATATGAACCTATTAAACCGAAAATGCTCTAGAGGGGGTTTCGATCTGATTGAATCATTTGGGATTCCCAAATCAGCCTAGAGCTGATTCAGACTGCCTGCCGGGTCGGAGGCCGGCGGGGATGTCGAAAGCTCTGTCTGTCGATCTTCGGGTTCGGGTGCTGGCTGCGGTCGCACGGGGTTTGACGCACCGCCAGGCCGGCGAGCGGTTCGGTGTGAGCGCGGCGAGCGTCAGCCGCTGGCGCAAGCTGGAGCG
>NZ_JBFUCS010000042.1:0-4337 GCF_056405115.1 Allobosea sp. P2_A10
GTTGTAGGCACCGTTGTGGATGACATCTCAGGTGGCAACGGCGCTCTCCTGGGCCGCAACCGTTTTAGCGGCCGGGAAAAGGTACTGCGTTTCGCGAAAATTATAGCGCTATGAAGTGGGCCGATGGGCTTACTTTTTTATACGGTAGGTCTCGTGGCAAGTGCTGCAGTTCTTCGTTACGTCACCGAAAGCGGCGCTGAACCCGGCGAGGTCAGTTACAGCCATGGCGAACTTAGCTTCAGCCTCGAATTTGCCGAAGGCCGCCAGGAAAGCGGCCTGATCATCCCAGATTCTTTGACTTGCCGTGGTGTCGCTACCAGTTTTAGATTTCTCAGGGAACAAACTCGGCATCTTTTTGGCGGCGTCGACATAGACTTTAAAAATCCCCTGAACCTTCACCGCATCGAACGCCTCGTCGCCCTTGGCAATTTTAGCCCCCAGGCTCGTGGCGGCTCCCACTGATTTCATCAGGTTCTTGCGTTCGGCTATTGGGTCGGATTGCGCCACTACGGCAGAATAGCTGATCACGAGGCCGGCTGCGGCGATAGCTACACGGATCATTGGCGTCCATTCCCCAAAAAGGCCCCGAAAGGCTTCATTACTCGTCAGCCTGTCTTGAGCGACGGCTTCTCGGTGCACACCGCGCTCTCGGTAGGCTCGCCGAGGTCGTTCAGCAACTGCCACTGTTTCAGATCCGGCTCGAAGAGCAGAGATGGCAGGCCTTTATCGCGCGGGACAAGTTTACGATTTTCCCGAACGTACTGGCGAGCTTTCCCCTCAACTTCGACCGTCAGGTCGCCCACCTCATTGACCTGCTCGATGACGATCCGCCCGGCATTGAATTGACAGGTGTAGACCGGATTCTGGAGCGGCTCATTGTCTGCCACCCCGACGAGGCTCAATGGCACGATTATACCCGCAATTTGCAAGAACATGACGCTCTCCTTGGCCGCGCCTCAACCATACGTTCCGTTTGCTTTTAAGTTCCGCGTCGGCACTTCTTAGCCGGGCTAACCCTCTCATTATGAACCGTTATTCATGGAACCGCCAAGCGGGCTCCACGTTTTGATGTGTGCTGGGGATTCACAGCCAAGTTCAACAAAGGGAGATGAACCATGATCAAGAATATTGCTGTCATCGCTGCTCTTGTCCTCGTCCCGGCCACGGCATTCGCCCAGTCGAACCAGGGGGCGGCCGGTGGCGCTGCCGCGGGCGCCGCCACCGGCGCCGTGGGTGGCGCAATCGTCGGCGGTCCTGTTGGAGCCGCAGTTGGCGGGGTCGGCGGCGCGGTCGCTGGCGCGGTTGTCGGTGGCATCAGTGCCGATCATCGCACCGAGTTCCGCACCTACGTGAAAGAGCAGCACGTCGCTTCCGTGCCGTACAAGGAAAAAATCGTCGTCGGCGCGACGCTGCCGGACACGATCACATATCGCGAGGTCCCGTCGAAGTACGGCAAGACCGAGTACCGCTACACGGTGGTCAATGACCAGACTGTGCTCGTCGAGCCGAAGACCCGCAAGATCGTTCAGATCATCGAATGATCAATTGGAGCCGACCCCTCGCGGGGTGGGCTCCTTTCGTTACATCCACTCGGGGCCAAGACCAACGTGATCCAGCAAAGGGGAGTTACACAATGTTACGTCAGATTTTATTAGCAGCCGGGATTGCAGCCACTGCGGTTTTCGGTGCGCCAGCCCATTCTCAAGTCAGGGTCGAAATGGGCGTTGAAAGGTCAGGGATGGACAGGCGCGATTTTGATCGTCCGCGCTATCGGGAGCGGGAAAGCTTTGCTGAGCCTCGATATCGCGAGCGCCGAGGATATGGAGAGCGGCGGCTCGTCAGGGAGCGCTATAACGACTGTCGAATGGTCGTGAAGCGGCGCGTTAATCGCTTCGGCGAAGTCGTCATCAGACGCACTAGAATTTGCCGTTGAGTTGAGCGAAGCGGCGGGTTGCGGTGATGCGTCACCACCCGCCGTTTCGTCCGCTTTCATCGCAGCTCCGTTGGATGTGGGGTAAGCGACGTTTATGCCTGTTGGGCATTGGGCTGGGATCGGGCTCTTAGCCCGTGCAGCATGGCTGCTGATGCCCAGAGCGGCGGATAACTCCAGAATTAAAAATCATGGTGGGAACAGGCTGGTCGTTAAGCGGGTTTGCCAGCGAGACCCAGCCCCTGAGGTACACGAATGATCGACGGAAGCGATCGTGCACTTCGACGGATCGACGGAGCCTCCTGTTCGTTACCCGAACCCCACTTTCAAGCCCGCACTGAACTCGGTAGACGCAAGGATTTAAATCGATGGCCCGCTCCCCGCGAGACGACACGACGCTCATCAAGGCCAAACCCGGCAATGGCGGCGAGTTGCATCAGACGGCGTCTGCACCGGCAGGACGCATCACCACCAATCACGGCGTTCCCGTCAGCGACAATCAGAACTCGCTCAAGGCAGGCAGCCGCGGGCCCACGCTGCTTGAGGATTTCGTGCTGCGTGAGAAGATCCAGCACTTCGACCATGAGCGCATTCCCGAGCGCATCGTCCATGCGCGCGGTTCCGCCGCGCACGGCTTCTTTGAGCTGACGGACTCGCTGGCTGAGTTCTCGCGCGCAAAGATTCTGACCGAGGTCGGCGTCAAGACCGAGCTCTTCACGCGGTTCTCGACGGTGGCCGGCGGCGCGGGCTCGGTCGATACCCCGCGCGACGTCCGCGGCTTCGCAGTCAAGTTCTACACCAAGGAGGGCAACTGGGATCTCGTCGGCAACAACATCCCCGTCTTCTTCATCCAGGACGCGATCAAGTTTCCTGACCTGATCCACGCCGTGAAGATGGAGGCAGATCGCGGCTATCCCCAGGCCGCCAGCGCCCATGACACCTTCTGGGACTTCATCGGCCTGATGCCGGAATCGACCCACATGATCATGTGGGCGATGTCGGACCGCACCATCCCGCGCTCGCTGAGGATGATCGAAGGATTCGGCGTCAACACCTTTCGCTTGCTGAACGACAAGGACGAGCCGACCTTCGTCAAGTTCCATTGGCGGCCCAAGCTCGGCACCCAATCGACCTGCTGGGACGAGGCGGTGAAGATCGCYGGCGCCGACCCGGACTACCACCGCCGCGACCTCTATGAGGCGATCGAAAAAGGCGATTTCCCGGAGTGGGAATTTGGCGTGCAGTTGCTGAGGCAGGCAGAGGCTGACGCGCTGCCCTTCGACATCCTCGACGCGACCAAGCTGATTCCCGAGGAGCTGGTGCCGATCCGCGTGATCGGGCGTATGGTCTTGAACCGAAACCCGGACAACTTCTTCGCCGAGACCGAGCAGGTCGCGTTCCTGCCGACCAACATGCCGCCGGGCATCGACGTCTCTGAGGATCCCCTGCTGCAGGGGCGCCTGTTTTCCTACCAGGACACCCAGCTTTCCAGGCTCGGCACGGTGAACTTCCATCAGCTGCCGATCAACAGGGCCAAGGGCTGCCCCTTCCAAAACCTGCAACGCGATGGCCAGATGCAGACGCAGGTCTTCACCGGTCGCGCCAATTACGAGCCCAACAGCCTGTCGGAGGCCGGCGAGGATGGCGGCCCGCGCGAGGACCCGGTGGGAGGTTTCCGCACCGCCGCCGTGCCGATGGACGAGCACAAGGTGCGCTTGCGGTCGGAAAGCTTCGCCGACCATTACAGCCAGGCTCGTCTGTTTTTCCGCTCGCAGAGCGAGAGCGAGCAGGCCCATCTCGCCAGTGCGCTCGTCTTCGAGCTCTCGAAAGTTACACTCCAACATGTCCGCAATCAGGTGATGGCCAACCTCGTCAATGTCGACGAGACCTTGGCTAAGCGCGTCGCCAACGGCCTTGCAATGCCGTTGCCGAAAGCATCGAAGGCCGCCGTGGCCCCGATCGACATGGATCCGTCTCCGGCCCTCAGGATCGTCGGTAAGTACCCCCAGACACTCAAGGGCCGCAGCATCGGTATCCTCGTTTCGGACGGGGCGGATGGAGCGATGGTTGCAGCCGTCAAGGCTGCGGTGGAAGGCGAAGGCGGAACCGTCAAGATCGTGGCGCCAAAGATCGGCGGCGTGAAGCTCAAGGACGGCAAGATGCTGAAGGCCGACGGCCAACTCGCCGGCACGCCGTCTGTCATCTTCGACGCCGTCGCGATCATCGTGTCCAAAGACGGCTGCGCCATGCTGATGAAGGAAGGTGCGGCGATCGATTTCGCCAAGCACGCCTTCGGCCATCTTAAGGCGATCGGCTACAGCGCTGACGCCAAACCGCTGCTCGACAAGGCGGGCGTTGAGGCAGATCACGGCATCGTCGAGCTCGGCAAGACATTGGAGGGCTTTCT
>NZ_JBFUCS010000043.1:0-3689 GCF_056405115.1 Allobosea sp. P2_A10
GGTTTATGTGTTCGGTTTATGTGTTCCAGGCGCGGCGCGCCGACCGGATCAAGCTGGTTTACTTCGATGGGACGGGTGTCTGCCTGTTCTCGAAGAGGCTGGAAGACGGCAAGTTCCAGTGGCCCGCCATCGCCGACGGTGTCGTTCGGCTGACAGCGGCACAGTTGCAGGCGTTGCTCGAAGGCCTCGACTGGCGGCGCGTGCATGAACGGCGCGAGACGCGCGTCCCCATCGCGGCAAGTGGTAGTGTCTCAGTTTGAAATCTCGCGCCGTTGACGCCACATGAATCAGCGTCGCGCTCGGCTGCCCAAGGGGTTATGCTTAGCGGCAAGGAGAGCGGCGGGTCGTCGTTCAAACTAACCCACTACTTCGGGAACCGCATATGCCTAAAGGCCCCAAAGGCGAGAAGCGCCCCGCCGACGTGATCGGCAACGCCGTCCACATCATGCGGATCGCTACCGGCGAGATCGAGGATGCGCCGTCTAAAGCGCCGTTGCGCGCAAAAGGCGGCAAGGCCCGCGCGTTAGCTCTCCCTCCGGAGACACGGGCCGACATTGCCCGCGCCGCAGCGTCCGCGCGATGGAAAAAAACCGACTAGGACGCAACCGCATCCTCGTCATCAGCAACTTTCCTGAGATCGATATCGAACTGAAGGTCCATCGGAAGCTGAATCGGCTTTTCATCGGGATGGATCGCATTCCAATGATCTTGGTCGTATGTGAGCATCAAGCCATCGCTGACCATTTGCTCGCGGCGATTTTGCAGCGACACGAGCATTTGCGGTCGCGTGGCCTCGTTTATGTCGATGAACTTGAAATTTAGCTGCGTGCCGCCGTGCGAGGTGCGGAGCGAATGATAAACCCGGAACGGCTTTCCTGTGGTCTTGTCGTATTCCACAGTCTCGCGAGCAGCATCCGAAAACTGCTTTGCGAGTATTTCAAGCGGGTCTGGTGGCGTTGGAAGTTTCCAACCACGGGCAACCGCCCATCGAGCGACCTCTTTCATGTCGATCTCGACTACGCCCGTATCATCTTTATAGGCGCGGATGACGCGCTGCTTTTCACTCGTCCGTGCCATCTGATACCTCTTATCAGGTTGTGAGCGGGGCTACGTCGCCCCAGCCGTCAGTTATTGCGTTTGGGGTGACTATCGACCGCATCTTCACGATGTGATTCCCAAACCTGTCATATCGACGCAACTGGTGACGCAACTGCCCAGCGACGAGGCCGACATGCACGCCAAGCATTTTGGAGAAGGCCAAGATATCTCGCTCAGCGAAGATCGGGTTCTTCCTCGCGATAAACGCATCCATCATTTTTTTTGGCACGCAGAATTCGGCTGCCGCTTCGTTGGCGACACGCTCTTCGTCGGCAAGCAAATCGTTCGCTGACTCTATGTCGGTGTCGAGCATCGTCGCGCCGCCACCGTGCCGGCATGCGACGTGTTCCAACTCATGTCTGAGCACAAACCAAAAATTGTCGATGCGGTCGAACCGCATCGACAGCGCGACTACAGGCGACGACTGATTCAGCCAAAAGCAAACACCGTCGATCTTTGACGACGGCAAGGCCTCAACTATCAAAAAGCGGATGCCATTTTCGGCAAGAATTCGGGGGACTTTCCGCGCTTCCTCAGCCGCGCTCAGCAGAGGTTTCAATCGAGCGATAGCGGTCTGCACTGACGATTGAGTATATCGGCCGACTAGCATATTCCGCGCGATGTGGTTGACCCGATATAGCCAAGCCAATTGCGCCGGAGTCGTCTCGGTATTTACATGTGTTTTCTTAGCGGCATACGGCAGGATTTCGATATCCTCAGCGCGGTTGACTCCAAAGAAGCGGGCCAATTCGGCTTCGACGGCTGGATCTTTAACGCTATCGGCCGTGATCCACCCGCGCTTGATCATCTCAGCAACAGGTAGATCACCATACAGCCGAGCGCGCGTAGCCCTGCTTGGGTCAGGCACTGTCGTAATCCGCGCTTTCGCCAAATCGTAATTCTGCTGGAGCGCCAAAAAGCGTTCCGCCGGGACACGAAAAACTTCTTCCAATGCGATGGCGAGGTCCGCGTCTACGGAGCGCTTGTCAGCAACGAGTTTGTTGATACCCGTTTCGTCCATGCCGAGGACGATCGCCAACACTCTTTGCGTCCAGCCCCTTTCCGCTAAGAGGGCCGCGATCAATTGCCCTGGTGTCTTAAATTCCATTCCGCCGCCCATCCGCTGTGAGTCGGCAGCATATGCCAACCTGCCCTTAATCGCAAATTGAACTTAATGCTTGCAAAATCGTGGGGGGAGGTATAAGTTGGGTTCATGAACAAGCTCTCTGTTGCCCAGCGCGCCCAAATCCTCGCCATGCTCTGCGAGGGTTCGTCCATGCGGTCGATCTCGCGGCTTGCCGATGTGTCGATCAACACCGTGAGCAAGCTGCTGGTGGACGCCGGGCGCTTCTGCGCTGGCTTCCATGACGCCAAGGTTCGCGGCGTGAAGGGCAAGCGGGTTCAGGTTGATGAAATCTGGTCCTTTGTCGGCGCGAAGCAGAAAAACGTCGGCGCGATGAAGGCTCCGATGGATGGCGCTGGCGACGCTTGGACATGGACGGCCATCGAGGCCGATACCAAGCTCATCATCTCGCACTTCGTCGGCGGCCGTGACGGCGAGTGCGCGAGCTGGTTCATGGACGATGTGGCGTCGCGGCTTGCTACCCGCGTGCAACTCACGTCAGACGGACACAAGGCGTATTTGGAGGCCGTTGAGGGCGCTTTCGGCGCTGATGTCGATTACGCCATGCTGGTGAAGATCTATGGTGCCGCTCCCGACAGCGCCAAGGGCCGCTACAGCCCGGCCGATTGCACCGGCATCATCAAGAAGCCGATCGAGGGCAAGCCCGACCCCAAGCACATCAGCACGTCCTATGCTGAGCGCCAGAACCTAACGATGCGGATGAGCATGCGTCGGTTCACGCGCCTGACGAATGCGTTCTCAAAGAAATTCGAGAACCACGCGCACATGGTCGCGATCTATGCCGTGCACTACAATTTTCTTCGCATTCACAAGACGCTTCGCGTCACGCCTGCGATGGCGGCGAACCTGTCGGACACGCTGTTGAACTGGACCGACGTTGTCGAGATGATGGACGCCGACACGCCGGCTCCGAAGCGCGGCCCTTACAAAAAGACGCAGGCTCAAATTTCAAACTGAGACACTACCCGGCAAGTTGATCGCTTGATACTGGCAAGCCACTGTAATCCATGATTGAATCGGCTTCGCGAGCAACGCGGCCAACCCACTGATCAGCGATCCGATCGCGCTTCGGGCGATGCTCGCGGAGGAGCGCGCCGAGAACGAGCGGTTGCGCCAGATCATCAAGGAGCTCCAACGTCATCGCTTCGGCCGCCGGGCCGAGAGCCTGCCGGTCGATCAGTTGCTGCTGGGGCTCGAGGAGGCCGAGCAGATCGAGGTCGAGGGCGCCGCCGGCGAGGAGGCGACTGATCCAGTCAAGCACGCCGACCGGGTCCGGAAGCGGCGCGCCAATCGCGGATCGCTGCCCACGCACCTGCCGCGCATCGAGCAGATCATCGACGTCCAGGACAGGACCTGCCCGTGCTGCCGGGGCGAGCTGCATGCGATGGGCGAGGACGTCTCCGAGCGTCTCGACATCGTCCCCGTCCAGTTCCGCGTGATCGTGACC
>NZ_JBFUCS010000044.1:0-3628 GCF_056405115.1 Allobosea sp. P2_A10
CTAGTAAGAAGAACCGCAGCGCGGTGCAGGCCGTGTTCATCCGCGCGTAGCTGGCGCCGAGCGAAGCCAGGTGAGGCTGGTAGCGCCGCAGATCCTCCGGCTCGGCCCGATCCGGCGGCAAGCCGAGGAAGGCTGTGAACTCACGGACCTGCCGGACATAGTCGCGCTGCGTGTGCTCGCCGAACCGGCGTATGGTCATGTCCTCGATCATCCGCTGACGCAGCGGAGTGACGGTAACGGCATCGATCATGGAAACCTCCAAGGATCAGGGGAAACGACCCCCAAATCCTCGGATGCAGCGCCTCACAGGCGAAATCTCAGCGATGACCGCGCCGCAGCGCCCTGCCGCGAGAGCGGCTTAGCCCTCTGGCGCATTTTACCCGATCGACCGATGGGCGTACGTGGCGCCACCACGCTCATGCATGCCACCGCATCGAACATGCACTATTGTAAGCGAAACATTCGCTTAATCCCCATCATCGTCGCCGAAACTGCGTTCAAGCCGATCCAAAATCGAACGCGCATTTGAAAGCTTGGCATCGTCTGAGCCGCAACCGCTCAGGTTTGCCATCATCTCACCAAATCCCGCGGTCTGCGCGAGCTCGGTTGCAGACAGAACATGGCGCAGATTGCAGCTTTCACCCTGAAGATCGGTTCCGCGGCTGCCCAGAGACAGTGTCTTTCGTGACTGGGTTGGCCCTGGCATCGCGGCCCGCAATGGTGGCTCGACCACCACTGCGGCATCGTCTGGCCGCTCCAATCCCGAGGGCTCGGCATGTCGATTCGACGAGAGGGACTGAGCTTCACTTGCGTTGGGAGTCACGCCCCGTTGCTCGCTACCCGAAAAGGTAGATGCGGGCGCGGCCTCTCCTGCGGCGGCCGACTCATCGGTCCAAGTTGTCAAAGTCGGCAAAACCGGCGGGCTCTCCAATGAACCCAGAAGCCGCCGATATGGCTGATCGCGATAATGTCGGATCTTCGTGACCTCGAATGACCTAGAATTCTTGACCATGAGGACGGCGGTCCGCGCCGACATCTCGCGCAGCTCAACGGGCGAGCGCAGCGGCCGGGAGGTGTAATGCGGCGCCCAGGCGCGGGGTGCGAATAGCCCCTGCCCCGGCCGCGTTACGGGGGTTTTGTAGACCTGCGTCGTATCGCCGAGCATCTCCGAGACGAATTCCGATGTCTCGAGATCATTGATCTGGATGAACAGCTTGATCTGCGAGCCCGACACCGTGGTGATCCGCGTGTTCTTGCCGTAGAGCTCGTCGAGCTGGGCGAGGTCCTGCAGGATCAGGCACATGCGGAAGCCGTAGCCGGCGCTGATTGTGATTTTGGAGATCAGCGCGTCCATGCGACCGACATGGTAGAACTCGTCGAGCATCAGCAGCACCTGAAGCGGTTCATCGCGGCCTGGCAGCCGCGCCATCAGCATGTCGTGGATCTGCTGAAACAGGATGCGGATCAGAGGGCGGAAGATTGCGAGTTCAGCGATCGTGCAGCCGATGAAGATGGTCATCGGAGTGCGGCGCAATTCCCGGATGTCGAAATCCGACGTCTCGGTCGCTGCCGCGATCAGCCCGTTGTTCCAGAGCGACATCGCCATGTTCAGATTGAACACGGCCGAGTTTCGGGTTTCCGGCTCGAGCGCGATGTACTGGTTGAAGCTGTCGGTGATCCAGCTGGGCAGGTGCGATTTTTCCGTCTCGACGATAGCGCGTAGGACCGACGAGATATCCTGGCCGGTGGTGGTCATGCGCGCGACCGAGCGCATGTGCTGCGCCTGCGCCGTCAGCGGCGAACTCAGCACGTAGCCGATCAGGGCCGAGAGCAGGAGGCGCCCGGCGCCTGCCCAGGTGTCATCGGCCTTTTCAGGCATGATGAAGGAGGCGACGACGAGGCAGTCGGTCGCCATCAGCTCGTCACGGCGGACAAAATCGAGCGGGTTGTACCGATGGGTGTCGCGCGATCCCGGCGCGAACATGAAGACCTTATTGCCCATGCGCTCGCGATGGCCAGCGAGCGCCTCGAAATTCTCGCGCTTGGGATCGAAGAACACGGCCGAGCCCTGCCAGAGATAGCCGTTGGGCAGGACGAAGCCGGTGCCCTTGCCCGAGCGCGAGGGCCCGACGACGAGGATATGGGCCGGCTCGTCGGAGCGGATCGTGACGCCGCCCATGGTGCCCAGAATGATGCCCTGCTTGCCGGTCAGGCCTTGTTTCGCGGCCTCGAGCAAGGTGCCGAAGCGGGCAGCGCCGAACGGCATCTGCCGGCGGTTGATGTGCCCAAAAAGCCAGCCGCCGAGCCCGAGCGCGATGACGCCGCCCGCTGCGATCCCGGCGCGGATCAGCGCTTCGCCTTGCGTGCCGGGATAGGCGAGCCTTGCCTGAAAATGGTTCCAGGCGATCAGGGCGAAACCGGCCGAGCGGTCTGCGTTCTGCATCCGAAACAGAGCCCAGCGATTGGCGCCTTCACTCGGAAACCGAAACGGTGCCCAGCGCCAGGCGACGACGATCTCATAGGCAAGGCTCCAGAGCAGGAAGAATGCAAGGATACCGAAAAGGGCGACACCCGCTCTATAGAGATGGACGCGCAGCACGGCGGCCTCCCCGCCGTTTGCGGCTCGCCTGCCACTCCGCCATCCGCGAAAAATAGATTGTGGAGGTGCCGCGCCAGCCGCCAATTTTGGTCTGCTGAATGACGATCGGCAAGACGGACTGGATATAGGCGACGATCTCGTCGCGCCTCAAACCCAGCCCTGCCTGCATCACCATGAGGGCGAGCTGCTCAAAGGCGCCTTGCGGGCTGTCGGCATGGACAGTGGTGATCGAACCCGGATGTCCGGTGTTGATCGCTCGCAGGAAGGAATAAGCTTCCGGCCCGCGGATCTCGCCAAGGAAGATGCGATCGGGCCGCAGCCGCATCGAGGCCTGCAGCAATGTCTCAACCGTGACGCGGGCTTCGCCCTGATCGCCCTTGGAGGCGACGAGCGCGAGATGGTTGGCCTGGATCGGCCGGACCTCCCGCGTGTCCTCGATAGTGATGATCCGCTCGTCAGCGGGGACCTCTTTCAGAATCGCGTTCAGGAAGGTGGTCTTGCCCGAGGAGGTGCCGCCGGCGAGCAGGATCGAATAGCGATGGACGACCGCGAGCCGGATGAAGTCCTCGATCTTGCCATCGTCGAGAAGCGCACAGAGCTTGCGGTCAACCTCTGAGAACGCGCCGACTGTGTCGACTTTGACCTGATCGAAGGAGCCGAGCTTGCGATAGTCGCCTAAGCCCATGTCCTTGATGACCTGCTTACGGATTGCGAAGGCACCGCCGCCTGT
Source organism: Allobosea sp. P2_A10 (assembly GCF_056405115.1). NCBI lineage: Bacteria > Pseudomonadati > Pseudomonadota > Alphaproteobacteria > Hyphomicrobiales > Alloboseaceae > Allobosea > Allobosea sp. P2_A10. The sequence continues at coordinate 3,330 of NZ_JBFUCS010000044.1, forward strand.
CGTCGCCGGCGGCAGCACCCCTTGAAACCGTTCGCCTGTCGCGAGCGCGGCCGAAAGCAGCGGATGTTCTTCATTGACGCTCTGGCCGGAGTGGCCGGCGACGCGCTCGTTCAGATGGCGGATGGCGGCAGTCGTCAGTTCGGGCAGGTCATGGCGCTCCATCGCGGCTTGCCCGAAGCGCTCGACGAAGATTTCGCCCGGACCATTGGCGCAGATCTCGACGACCTGGTCGTCATCGAGCCAGGGTCGCAAGGGTGAGAGCGCCCTATTGAGGAAGACGGGTCGATGCAGGCTGATTT
>NZ_JBFUCS010000045.1:0-3337 GCF_056405115.1 Allobosea sp. P2_A10
ATCATCGAGACCGGCAACGAGAGCTGGCGCTTCAAAAACCGAGCCTGACAACGTCATCCTCCGTCGCGCACTGGACGCCGAAATCGCCCCGGCCGAGCAACCCCGACCAGCTCAGCCGGGGCGACATCGGCACGTCCGAGCAGGTCCCAAGGGGGCTGACATTCAACGCGATAAGAGGGCTGAGCTTCAACGCGATTTGACAGATTGCAGGAATTCGAACGGCGCGCTGACCGCGACGCCCAGGCCGGGTCGTGCGCGGAGGTAACGTTTCTCGCGACGATTGCTGGCAAGCTTTGGCTTGGAACCCGCAAGCGCAATGGCGGTTGACACCCGTGCAAACGAGAGGTGTCGGGATGCCGCTGACGATCGAGACCTGTGATGATTACATTCGTGCAATGGCCATCTGCGAAACGCTCGCAGGCCAGTCGGACGGCATTGAGGCTCGTAAAGAGATTCGACGGCTCGCAGAGGCGATGCACGGGTGGGAACTCTCTCAGGATGAGGATGCCGTCACCGCGCGAATGCCCACCGAACGCATCAAACATCGGCGCGAGACACTCACATGCAAGGCATTTGAGCCGAAGTCGATCGCTCGCAACTTTCAATAGGGCCCTGACAATCCTTGCATCGCTATCAGGGCTTTTTATCGCAGGATGCTCCGACATGAAAATCGAGGACTTCGCCTCCAAACGACCCGTGCTGTTGCTGGAGAATTTTTTCGCCGGCGCAACTCAGGGCTGGGGAGTCATGCAAAACCGCTTCGGCACGTATCAGTCGCAGTTCAGCATCAAGGCGCACGGCGGATGGGACGCGGCAAACAGTACGCTGCATCTGACCGAAATCTACACTTTCGACGATGGCCATGTTGACACCCTCGAATGGACGATCACGAAGAAGTCCGCCGGAGTTTACGAGGGCCACGAAAAACGGATCGATGGCACCGCGAAAGGCGAGCAGGCCGGCAACGCCTATCACTGGTCGTACAGCAGGCGCGTCCCTTCCGCTGACGGTAGCGAAAGCACAAGCGGTTTCGATGACTGGTTCTGGTTGCAAGACGACCAAACGCTAATCGCGCGAGCGTCAGTCACCAAGCTTGGCGTCGAGGTTGCGACTCTCTCGGTGTTCTATCGTAAATAGATGCCTCGACGCTTGCCCGAGTTTTCCAGTCTGCCGTGCGAACCGGCCGACCGCTCCCGATGTCACACGGCAAGCGCACGGCTGCACCCCGCTATTGCCCTGATGTAACGGAATAGGTGGAGGCCCGGCACTCGCTGCGGATAGCGACATCCGCTGTCCTGATCATTTCGGCTGGGGCAGCGCGAGATAGGATAGCCCAGGACGGTGTCTGCTTTTCGCCAGCAACGCACATGCAGGTTTCTGTGCGATGGGCCGGCGCTAACCGCGCCTCGTCGCGCATACATCCGTGGATCACATCGTCGAACGAAGGCACGAGCAAATTCGCAGCGAGCCAGCCTAACCCAATCAGAACAGGGCATGTGAACCCAAGGGCGATGCCAAGCCAGAAGCGCTTTGCGCGCTCGACGATCAAGGGGGCCGATGCCGCAATTGAACTTTCAAAAGCGTTCGCCACCGCAACATGCCTTCTGTCGGATGCTCGGCATGAGAGCTGCGCATCTTTGAAACCAAGGTCGCGAATCGACCGCCGTCAATTTGCACTGAAATCGTGAATCGATTGTTTCAACCTCGGCTTGATATTTGAACGTTTCTGCGAACCAGCGGGTGACGAGGTTAGACTTTTGCCGTCCTGATGCTCGATAATGCGGGGGCCGGAAAGTAAGCGCAACATGACTCGACTTTCGCGCAATGCGTGTGCTTTCCTGACTATGGGGAAAAGTTGGGGAACACCATGAAGAGCCGGGTTCTAGCCATAGTCGCCTCTGCGGTTGCCTTATTGGTATTGCTCGCATCCGCCATGGTGTTCGCGACGCCGGCTTTGGCGCAAGATCGATCCGCCTATGAGGTCGGATTGCAGATTGCCCAGCGACGTAGCTACGGAAACAGCGATTGCTATGCACGCGTCTTCGCACGACATGCCGTTGTCGTCGAAAGGGCCAGCGGCCGGCTCGGCTGGCACGCAGCATCGACGCCCGCCTATAACGCGGAGCAGATATCCCGCTGCGGCGTTGATCGGCGGCAGCGCGTGGCCATCCAACGCCAGCGGCCAGACAATGCCGCTGGCCCCGTTCCATACCGCATTGGTTTAGGCATAGCCGCGCAGCGCGGTTTCTATGGCCCCAGCGGACGCTGTTTCGCTCGGGTTTTTCAGGGGTCCGCTTCTCAGCAGCCCTCAGCTGACCGCAATATACGGTACGGAATCAGCGGCCAAGACATGCCGGCATTCAACCGGGAACTTCAACTAAGGTGCGGCCTTTCCCAGTGACGGTCCCGCCGAAAAGCCGAACAGCGGCAGTGTTTAGCGCTCGCGGCTGCCCATCTGTGGGCATCGCGCCCCATCTCCGGGACGGGCGGCATCGCTCCAGATTGGGGCAGGAGACGACTCGATACGAGGCCATGGCCGCTTTCCGCGCAGCAGGGAGCATGCACCCGCCTGAGGTTGGCGACGACGGTGCGGCCGCTTCTGGTGCACTGCGCTTGGCCCGACGCGCAGCAGCGGCTATTCGCAGCAAGTGCAGCGGCAGAAGTGCCACCGCTGACGGCTTGACCCTCGCCAGCGGTGGCTAGTCCGCTGATGGACCAAAGTCAGGTCCGCCGCAGCAATGCGCAATTAGGGCTGATCTGCACCCCAGGGAAGATCGGAGCGGCATGGATTTGGGCATCGACGCGGGTGACGTTGGCAGATGCTGTTTGAATTTAATCGGGGGTTGGCAGCGAGGGTCATGCTTTCCATAATACGCCGTCACAACGAGGTCCCGATGGACGAAGAGTTGCGCCGTTATCTAGTCGGCCTCGGTGCAGCGCAAGTCACGCTATTCGGCATGCTGGTCGATCGCCTCGACAGACGGGGCCTTCTTTCCCGAGACGAGTTTGCCGCTGAATTAAAAGAAGTCGTCCGCCTGTCGAACGAGCAGTCCGACGTAGTACGGCGCGTAGACATGGACATCATCGCCAAGACGATCGACTGGTTTGAATTGCGCAAGCAGTCATAGCTCCGCGACAACACGCCATGGAAGAACCATATCACCCCTCGCGTCTCGTCTTCATCGCATGGGTCATCGCGGTCGTGGCGATGGTGACGGTGCTGATCCTGTTTGCCGTCAGATCGACAAACTAACGAAAAAGGTCCGCACTGCCAGGGGGACGAGCGTGCGGACCTGAGTTCAGTTTGGGCATCTGGTTTGGTCCAGAGAATCATAGA
>NZ_JBFUCS010000046.1:0-3320 GCF_056405115.1 Allobosea sp. P2_A10
GACGCCATCGCCATTCGCGAGGAGTTGGCGAAAGCCGAGATCGAGGCCGTCATACCGGCCAAGCGCAATCGCAAGAACCCTGCGCCGCACGATGCCGAAAAATACAAGTGGCGCAATCTGATCGAGCGACTGTTCAGCAAGCTCAAGAACTGGCGGCGCGTCGCCACACGCTACGACAAGAGCAAGGAGTCCTACCTCGGTTTCGTCGCCATCGCCGCAGTCAAACTCTGGCTACCCTTTGTCCACGAAGCCTAGGCGCTACCCAGGCGTATAGTGGCTCGGGCGCGTTTAATCTGAGTCTGGCTCTCGCTCTGTTCGGAATTGTCCTCGGCAGCTTTTGGGTCGTTCGGCGGCGAAGCATGACGCGAGCACGACAATTGGAGCTGATGCAGGCCCAGCTTGAGTTGGAGCGAGCAATAATCGAAGCGAATGAGGCCATTCGAGAGGCCAAGGCCGGTGGCTAGTCTCGATGGTGCCAAAAAAGGCCTTAGCGACGCCAGCGCCAGAGCGGCTAAGGCGGTCGGTGATGCCCATGGAGCGGCGACGAAAGTCAGCCTTTCCAGCTCACAAGTGATTATCGGCATGTGCGGCTTGAGCATCGGCGGCGGTGCCCCATGGGTCGTATCGGCGTTCTTTGCTCTTGGCGCTGCGACAGCGCCCCTTTCGGGCTTCGGCGCGGTTCTTGGTCTAGGCATCGCTCTCCTCATGGCGAGAGGAAAGAAGGTCATCTCAGGTGAGTTGGACTTTGAAAACGAGTCCCGGCGCATGGATGCGCTGATTGCACGGCGCGACAAATTCAAGCCGACCAGCATCGAATATAAGGAGATAAACGAGGAGATACGGGCTAGCTACCGGCTCCTCTTTCATCCGACGCCACCACTCGCGTTGCCGCCTCCGCCTCTACAGCTGCCTGCGCCCGCCGCCCCTAAGCCGGACGCTGCTTAAGCTGTTCGGGAACATCGGCGGAAGCTGGCGCGGCCACCTCATATTCCCGGCATATCGCGGCCACGCGCTCGAACGCTTCGCACGGGATGCGCACCACCATCGTGCGGGCGTCGCCGTATTTGCCTTTGCCGAGCTGTCCAGTGTCGCGGCCCGGCGTCCAGTTGGGATTGCCACGCGGTCGGGAGCGGCGTTCCATCAGGCAGCCCTCCGCTTTTGGTGATAAGCGAGGATTTCGAGAGCCGTGTCCACTTCGGGCAAAATCCCTTTAGTCCCGCCCATTGCGGCGAGCCATTTGCCCACCTTACTATCCTCGTCGGCATCCCACTTGGCATAGGTGCGGCAGGCGGTCGTCTTAAGCACTTCTAATGCTCCCGCCAGCGCGTCGGCGTGCTGGCACTCGTCGTCATTGGCTGGAATGGGTTCGGGGGCATTGGACAGATTCATGTACCCTTGAACATACGCTGTCCAATACGGCCCATGGTTCGGAATATAGCCTTGTGTGGCATCTGGTGCGGGGTCGTAAAGCTCACAGAGAGGCGTGAATTTGCCTGCCATTCGGTCTTCATCAGACAGAAAAATACCATGGCAATCGCGGAAATACTCGACCGTGTAATCGTCGCAATAGGCAGCGTGGCCTAAAATATATTTTTGCACGCGGATGCGGTCGCCAGCTTTAGCCATTGGCGGTGCCCTCCGCTTTGGTCAGTGCATTCCAGGCATCCGCCGCCTTTTCCGGAATGTCTTTGATAAGCGGGCCGCGAGCTTTGCACTTCATGCAGACGGCTTGATAATTGTCGCCCTTGCGGCGGTAATTGCCCCTGCGCAGCTCATTCAGATGAATGTTCGTGTGTTTGCAGAACGGGCAGGCGCCAAGTTGGTGGGCCGTCATGTTAGCGGCCCTCCGCGGTGTTCAACTCGGCCACCAGCGCGGCACGGTCGCGGCGGTATTTCGCCTCGGCGAGCTCGGCCTCGCCATAGGCATCAGTGAACACGATGTATTTCGCAGCTTCGTCCAGCTTGGCGATTTCAGCGCGAAGGCTGGCGGGGCTTTTAATCAGCGCCACATGCTCGATGCGGTTGACGGAAACCGAACCTTCGCCTGCAATCTCAAACTTAAGGGCGCTGGTGCAGCCAACAGTAAAATCGTTCTCGGCGGTATCGAAGCGTTTAATCCAAGCGTTGCGGGTTTCGGTCTGGCTGGCGGTGAAGTTGCCGAAGTAGGTTTTTACATCGCCCTGAGTGATGACCAGATAAACCTGAGTGTGGTCAAGGTCGATGATTTTTGAGAACAGTTGGGTATCCATAGGTTTCTTGCTTTCGTTATGAATATATTTTGTAACAAGCCTATTATACTGTCAATAGGTATAACAAAATAAATGCACCTTTATACCATTTGCGCCATAAACCCTGCGCGGGTATAAGGGTTTATCGCCACATTACGGGGAACATCTGATGGCCAAGTACGCCGATATGACGATTGAGGAGCTGCGCGGTGTCATTCGTGACGCGAACGCTGCGCTTGAAGAAAAAGTGAGCGCCCGCAAGGCGGAGCTTCTGGCTGAGCTGAAGGAACTGGGCGGTAGCGAGAATGTGGTCGATTGGACCAATTTCGACCCGACCAAGCCACCTCGCAGCCGTAGCAAGGCAGGCGCCAAGGATGGCCGCTCGAACGTCAAGGTAACTCACCGTGACCCGACCACGGGCCAGACGTGGGCCAGCAAGGGTCAGAAGCCCAAGTGGCTCCAGGCTCATATCGATGCCGGGAAAAACCCGGACGACTACCGAGTGAAGGATTGAACGACAAAAACCCCGCCTCGATGGCGGGGTTTCTTGTTTGGCACCACGGCTTGGCGCAGGCACCCAAGCCGGGTCGATAGGGCGGCTCCCGGTATCCTAGGGCGCCCCTGCGTCCTAGGGGGCACCTCGCCCCCGCCCGCTTACTTGATAATCGCAGGCGTCTTAAGCACCCGCATATCTGCCAACATGTCCTTGGCCCTGTCCTGAACGGGTAGCGCAGTTGATGCCGGGATATGGGCCACCATGAACGTTTCTGATGCTATTTGCAGCGCGCGGGCGTCGGTTGCGGAAAAGTCGGTAAGCCGTGAGTGCACAACGTGATGGCTGGTTGAGTGCTGTCAAATCGCGTTGAAGCTCAGCCCTCTTATCGCGTTGAATGTCAGCCCCCTTGGGACCTGCTCGGACGTGCCGATGTCGCCCCGGCTGAGCTGGTCGGGGTTGCTCGGCCGGGGCGATTTCGGCGTCCAGTGCGCGACGGAGGATGACGTTGTCAGGCTCGGTTTTTGAAGCGCCAGCTCTCGTTGCCGGTCTCGATGATGTCGCAGTGATGGGTCAGCCGATCGAGCATCGCGGTCGTC
>NZ_JBFUCS010000047.1:0-3042 GCF_056405115.1 Allobosea sp. P2_A10
CTATAGGCTTCGTGGACAAAGGGTAGCCAGAGTTTGACTGCGGCGATGGCGACGAAACCGAGGTAGGACTCCTTGCTCTTGTCGTAGCGTGTGGCGACGCGCCGCCAGTTCTTGAGCTTGCTGAACAGTCGCTCGATCAGATTGCGCCACTTGTATTTTTCGGCATCGTGCGGCGCAGGGTTCTTGCGATTGCGCTTGGCCGGTATGACGGCCTCGATCTCGGCTTTCGCCAACTCCTCGCGAATGGCGTCGGCATCATAGCCCTTGTCCGCCAGCAGCGCTTCGATCTTGTCGGCGACCATCCGCAGCAGCGGCGCGAAGCCCTTGACGTCGTGTGCCTCTCCGCCGGTCAGGACGAAGCCAAGCGGGCGGCCTTTGGCATCGCAGCGGGCATGGAGTTTGGTGGTAAAGCCGCCACGCGATCGACCAAGCGCCTCTGTTTGCTGAGTCCCCTTTTTATGCCGACTGCGCAGTGATGCGCCCGGACGATGGTTGAGTCGATCATGTCGGCGGAGGGGTCTCGCTCGACCATCTCCGCCAGGCTTTCCAGCATGGCGTCGAAAACGCCGACCTCCAGCCAGCGCCGGTAGCGGCGGAAGACACTGTTCCATTTGCCGTAATCGTCGGGGAGATGCCGCCACTGCGCGCCCGTCCGCGCCAACCACATCATGCCCTCAAAGTAGCGGCGGTTGTCCTGCGCCGGTCGGCAACCGCGCCCGTGCTCGGCCGGCAGCAAAGGCCCAATCAGCGCCCATTCCTCATCCGTCAGACCAATCCGATCGCCCAAGGGTTCCTCCAAAAAGAAGCCTTGAATCAATCCGCGAGTCTCAGGTCAAGCTTTGTCCACGAGGCCTAGTCAGGCGCACCGGGAGAACATTGTAACGAGCGGCTGGTATTCTGCATCAGATGCCAGCGATCGGCGACCTGCTCTGCGAAGGGCAACGGTTTTGCCGCTGCTTCGCCATATCCGCCGCCGCGGTCGCGAGCGACGACGGCTATCGACGAATGGCGCCGCAGCCACGCCTCGGATGTCGCAGGCTCCCTGTCGGGCAGGAGCGTCACGGTCCGTCGCCGTTCGAGGTCGCAAACGATCGTGCCGTACCGGTGATTGCGCCGCCATGCGAAGTCGTCGATGCCGATCACGGTCAACGTCTCCGATGACACCTGCGCTTTGCGCCTGACTACCCGCAGCAGCGTATCGTTGCTGACCGGGACCATCAGCCGCTTGGCGAAGCCCGCCGCCGGGCGACCGCCCAGCGCCAGGCCAAGGTGATGCACGATCAGTTCCAGTCGCCCCGTCCGGCGCGACATCGGAGCCAGCACATCTTCGCCAAATCGCTCGGCGAAGATGCGACGGCAGCACAGCACGGCATCGCACCAGAAGCGCCGAACCAGAACTTCGAGCTCGACGCGCCGGCTGCGGCTTAATGGAATTCAATTGCTGCGCGGCTTATGTTCCTCGACCTACTTCTGAGTCAGCCCGCGCTCTTTTCGCAATAGCGAAAAATTGGTCCCGACGAGCACACGCATTTCCCTGCAGTCAGAGCTGGCAATTTCTTGCGATCCCGATCACCACCATTAGATAGTTGGTACTATCTCAACCGTCCGATTGTAAAAAATAACGGGTATTTATCGAATTGAGGGAGTAAATTGAGCGCTGACGGATGCAAATTTTTTGCGTAATTGCTTCAGTCGCAAGGCAAGCGAAGCTTCGAGCCCGGATTCGAGAGCAACAGCATTTTCGTACGCTTCGAGAGCACGCTTATCGTCATGTCGACCTAATAATGCATCGCCCTGCATTTTGGCTAACGTGGCATTCTTGGGCAGTTGCTCGCGAGCTTTTCCCAGGACTGCCGCAGCGTCGAGAAAGCGCTTTTGTTTGAGGAGTATTTCTGACCAACCGAGCCATGCTGGCGTTTGCAGTGGGTCAGAGGTTGTAGCTTGCTCGTATGCCGCCAAAGCTTCGGGAGTTCGTCGCAGCTCCACAAAAGYACGGGCAATCCCGAGCTGAGCCTGACCCGCTTTAAAGTACGCCTTTGCGGCTTTTTCGAGCGGCGGGATCGCATCGTTCCAGCGCCGGGCGTCTAGGAGTGCCTGCCCGAACTCGAACTGGAACTCGGGGACTGAACCGCACCGGGTTTCCCGGAGGCCATTTCGTTTGAGTCACGCTGCCATGGCTGGCTCGTTCAACATGGCGTAGTAGCGCTCCTCGGCTTCGGCCGGCGGGATGTTGCCGATGGGCTCCAGCAGCCGGCGATTGTTAAACCAGTCCACCCATGTCAGCGTGGCGAATTCGACGGCCTCGAAGCTCCGCCAGGGTCCGCGCCGGTGGATGAGTTCCGCCTTGTAGAGGCCGTTGATCGTCTCGGCGAGAGCGTTGTCGTAAGAGTCGCCAACGCTGCCGACGGAGGGCTCGATGCCGGCCTCGGCGAGGCGCTCGGTGTATCGAATGCTGACGTATTGGGCGATCCCCTGTCGGAATGATGGACGAGGCCCCCTCGATGGACGGGCCGTCGCTCATGCAGGGCCTGCTCCAGCGCGTCGAGCACGAAGCCGGCGTGTGCGGTCCGGGATACGCGCCAGCCRACAATGCGGCGGGCGTAGGCGTCGATGACGAAGGCGACATAGACGAAGCCCGACCAGGTGCTGACATAGGTGAAATCGGAGAGCCAAAGCATGTTCGGCGCAGGAGCRTGGAARACCCGKTTCACATGATCGAGCGGGCACGGCGCCGTCTTGTCCTGCACTGTGGTGCGCACGGGCTTGCCGCRGATGACGCCTTGCAGGCCCATGCCGCGCATCAGKCGCGCCACGGTGCAGCGCGCCACGTCGAAGCGTTCGCGCACCATCTGCCGCCAGACCTTCCGGACGCCGTAAACCTCGAAGTTCTCGGCGAAGACGCGGGCGATCTCGGGCTGCAAGGCGATATCCCGCTTCGCCCTCGCTGACAGCTTCTCGGGATCGGCGCGCTTGGCGACATGGGCATGATAGGTCGAGGGGGCGATCGGCAGCACTTTGCAGATCGGCTCGACCCCATGGACC
>NZ_JBFUCS010000048.1:0-3018 GCF_056405115.1 Allobosea sp. P2_A10
TGCCACCTGAGATGTCATCCACAACGGTGCCTACAACCCCGGCGTCGTCGACAGCCGGCAGCGATTAGCCGACTGTGAATCGATCATGCCGGAGAGGGTGATGCCATTTTCATCAATCGTCGCAGAGCCTGAGCAGCTTGCCCTTCTGGCCGCCGCATTCGACGAAGCGTGGGGGGCGATAAGCGCAACGTTCGCCGTTAGACCCGAGCTTCAAGTCGGCGCGAGAGAAAGGCTTGGCCGTGTACTAATTGAGATTTGGACCGACACTCCTGAAGCGGACTTGGCGGCGGCGGCTATCGAGCGGTTTTTCGTGACGAGTTCGGAAATTTCGCCATCGGAGCAACTCAAAATCTTCGATCTGAACAGTACAGCACCAACCTCTCCCGGCTTGCTGCCTTAACAATATATCGTCTATCTCATAGCAGTCTTGGACTAAATCCTCGCGACGCCGAAACGCACGGCGACAGCTGGCGCATTTATCGTGTCGGCAAGGTTTGCTTGTAAGAGAACGAAACCCACTTGCCCTAACTCAAATTGGGTTCCTCAGCTAGCCACCTGGCATCAGCGCGTCCACGCACATGAATCCGAGTGCCGACGTGCCCCGAATTTGTGCGCTTTGGAACCATTCTTACCGCTTCGCCGTTTTCGAGGTGCCACATATGTGGCAGCGCAGCGGGAGGGCATCATGAACGGAATTATCTACATCATCGGACTCATCGTGGTCGTCCTGGCCATCCTTTCGTTCCTTGGTCTTCGGTAAGGAGCTCGATCATGTCGATGACAACATCTGACATCATTGTCACACCCGGTGCCGCCAAGACACGTGCAGCCGGCTCCTACCTGGAATGGAGCGCCATATTCGGAGGCGCAGTCTTGTCCGCGGCCATCACGACCGTCATGGCCGCGTTTGGCTCTGCGATCGGCTTGTCATTGGTTTCCGCCGATACCGCGCGTTCTTCAGGCCTAGTTGCAATCGCGATAGCGACGGGACTTTGGGCTATCTGGATCACGGTGTCGGCTTGCGGTGCCGGTGGCTACCTCGCTGGCCGTATGCGCCGCCCCGCCAGCGACGCCAGCGATCATGAGCGTAACGTCCGTGACGGGGCGCATGGTCTGGTCGTGTGGGCAGCCGGCGCACTTCTGGTAACGTCGATCGCAACGTCGTCGTTGTTCGGAGCTGCCAAAACCGCCGTCTTGGGCGCTGCGGCAGCATCGGGCGGTGCTGCCGCGCTTCTCAGCCAGCAGTCCGATCCCCTGGGATCGGTTCTGGATTCAGTCATGAGGTCGACCGGCTCGACGCCTCCAACCGCAGCCGAGCGCGACGAAGCGTCTCGGATCTTTCTGACTGGCCTGACTTCCGGAAAACTTGAGCCGGGAGATCGCGATTACCTCGCATCACGCGTCGCGGCCCGAATGGGCATTCCGCAGCCTGAGGCCCAAAAGCGCGTCGATGAGGCCTATGCCAAGCTCGAGCAGGCCAAGGCGACAGCCAAACAAGCCGCGGACCGTGCTCGCAAGGCAGCCCTGATCACGGCGTTCATGACCGCGGCTGTGCTCCTTCTTGGCGCTGCCGCAGCATGGCTTGCCGCCCAGCTCGGCGGCAAACATCGCGACGAAGAGATCGATCTCGGCCCCCTGTTCGGGCGTCGATGAAGGAACCGGGCGAGCGGGGATAGCAACATCCTCGCTCGCCTCGTCGTAACGACACGCAAGGTAGCCAGTCGTCTGCCAGACCCGAGGTTATCAGACCGATGAACAACGCCAACCTACGCCTGGCGATTCTGGTGGCGATGCTGGGTTTCGGCGGCACTTCCGTCGGCGCTCTCACTGCCGACCAGATCAACGGCGCGCATTTCATCGATCGGCGACTGGAGCCACAACCCGGTCCCGACCCCTTCATCGTCAAAGCACAGGTTCTTCTCAGCCGACGCAGCATATCCCCTGGCGTGATCGACGGCGGCGATGGCGAGAATTTTCGCAAAGCCGTCGCGCAGTTCCGTCGGCAGGAACGACTTGGCGAAGGCGGTGAGATCGATGATCTGACATGGCTGGCGCTGGGCGGCGACACCGCGATCGACGTGGTCATCGAATACACGATCTCCGAAAAAGACGCCGCTTACGATTTCGCCCATGAGATCCCGCGCGATTACGCCAAGCAGGCCGAGATGAAGCGCCTCTCCTACACCAGCCCCCAAGAGATGCTCGGCGAGCGCTTTCACATGAGTGAGAAACTTCTCGATGCGCTCAACCCGGGAGCGACGCTTGCCGGAGCAGGCACGGTGATCCTGGTTGCATCAGCCAAACGCTCGCTCGAGAAGGGCAGCGCCGCACGTGTCGATGCGGTCAAAAATTCGGGAATGGTGCTGGTCTACGGCGCCAACGATCAGGTTCTGGCAAGTTACCCCGCAACAATCGGGAGCCAGAACACGCCTTCGCCTTCAGGCGATCACACGATCGAGCGGATCGCAAGGAACCCGAACTACACCTATAACCCTGAAAAGAACTTCCAGCAGGGCAAGAATACCGAGATTCTCGTCCTCCCCCCAGGGCCCAACGGCCCGGTTGGCACCATCTGGATCGCGCTCTCGAAGCCGACCTTCGGCATCCACGGAACCCCTGAACCCTCGCAGGTCAGCAAGACGACGTCGCATGGATGCGTCAGGCTTACCAACTGGGATGCCGAGGAGCTTGCTGATCTGGTAAAGCCCGGCGTGTTGGTGCGCTTCGTCGACTGACGTCGCGGTATGTTCACCGCAATTTCGCCTGCAAGGCGATGTGTAGCTTTCCTGAACAAATATTCACATAAGCTGTTGAATTCGCTCTATTTTTTTTAATTGGCGAGACGGAACATTGAGACCGGGCGCATGTTTATCGAGCAATGCCTCGATCGTGGGGATTGCCTCCACACCGAGCCATTGGAGGATAAATCCATGTTCAAGAAACTGGCCCTAATCGGCGCGCTTGCTCTCGTGCCCGCAGCCGCCTTCGCTCAGAACCCCCAGGGCGCTCAGGGTGGCG
>NZ_JBFUCS010000049.1:0-2885 GCF_056405115.1 Allobosea sp. P2_A10
TGACCGCAAAGCTCTCGCTCACCCCGAAATGCCGGGCCGCAGCCCGACGCGAATGCCCTGCTTCGACAAAACCCACGACGCGCGCACGCAAATCATCCGAATAGCTGCGACCCATGATCCACCTCCAGAAACGGTGAATCACAAAGCAGCCCTCAAGGGAATCCCACGATTCCAGTTTTCAGTCCGACGCTCTAAGCAGACCGTGCGGCCCTGGCCGCGAAAGGTCGGGCTGATCGACTCCGCTGCAAGCGAGGGCAAATCCGCAGAGCCCTCGGCCTCGCTTGTTTCGTCGACCGCTGCTCCTGCTACCGCATCCTGCGTTGGCACGACGTTGCGAGGGGTCTTGTCGTCATGGTCCGAGAGATCATCCACGACCTCGCGAACGGTTCGAGGATGCGAAATTGGCGCTGCAGGTCGAGAACACCGCGAGAGGCGTCGGTCGCGGCCAAGCGCAGCCCCTCAAGAGCTACCTCGTCGCAATAGGCCGACAAGGAGCGCTCTCTTAACACCTTCTCGGCCTTGCTAGCCAGCCGCTCGATGTGCTGCCTGAATCGTCGAGTTGATCATCGCGTGATTTTTGGCTCCGCCAGACATGGCCGACATCGTTGGTAGAGCTTGATGCCGGGCGTTCGTTGAATGTCTGGTTTCCGGCTACAGCTCAATGTCAGGAAGTGTGAAGGGTTTCGGATGCCGGCCCGTGCGTGCGGGTTTTGACCGGGCTGAGGGCCGGCGTCCGAAAGCCTCCAGTGGAGGAAGCCGCGGCCCGGGGCCGTGGGCTATGGGGATTTCGCCGCGCGGCCTGGTCGACGGGATCGTGCGAGGCGCGGGACTGCGGTGTGATGCTCCGACCGAGATGCCCGGAAGCCCCGGGTTTGCTGCACCCGGGAGGGATCCGTGACGGCCGCGATCTCCATGTCCGCGATTGGGTCGAGCGGGATCGCCCGCTCTCTGGCTGAGATCGGTAGCGGTATGTCTGGGTTTCGCCGCGACGCCATCGTCATGAGGTGTCGATCCTGACGGCGAGGATGGTGCGCGGCGCGGTGCCCGGCGCGAAGCGCTCGACGAGGATCATGCGGCCACCGCAGCAGGGGCAAGGTGGCCTCCGCTTATCGACCGTCTCGGATTGTTCAGCCGGGATCTCTGCTTCGCGATCTGCCATCGTTGCGGCCGGCGTCGCCGCCGCGATGATCTGCCTGATGCGGGCGATCGTGTCGGCGCGCCGGCTTGAGGCGAGCAGGCCGTAGTGTCGGATGCGGTGGAAGCCGTCGGGCAGGACGTGGAGCAGGTAGCGGCGGATGAACTCGTGGGCCGTCATCGTCATGGTCTTGCGCCAGGCCTTGCCGGCCGAGCGGGCGCGATAATCCTTCCAGTGGAAGGTGACCCCGCGCCGGTCCATGGCGACGAGGCGGCTGTTGGCGATGGCGACGCGATGGGTGTAGCGGGCGAGATAGGCCAGCACGGCCTCTGGGCCACCGAAGGGTCGCTTGGCATAGACGACCCAGTCGGCCCGGCGCAGCGGCGCCAGCAGGGTGGCGAAGGCATCGGCCTCAGTCAGATGGGCGAGATCGCCATGGAAGGCGAGCCGCCCGGCCGCATGCAGGGCCGCGAGCCCTTCGAGGAAGAGCCTACGGAACAGCCGCGAGAGCACGCGAACGGGCAGGAAGAAGCCGGGCCGGCAGGCGATCCAGCGCGCGCCATCCGGCGAAAGGCCGCCGCCGGGCGCGATGATGTGGAGATGGGGATGGTGCGTCATCGCCGATCCCCAGGTGTGCAGGACGCTGGTGAAGCCGATGCGGGCGCCGAGATGCCGGGGATCGCTCGCGATGGTGGCGAGCGTCTCGGCCGCGGCCTTGAACAACAGCCCATAGACCTCGGCCTTGTTCTGGAAGGCGATCGCCGCGATCGGCGCCGGCAGGGTGAAGACGAGATGGTAGTAGGACACAGGCAGGAGATCGGCCTGCCGGTCGGCGAGCCAGTCCTTCGCTGCTGCGCCCTGGCAGCGCGGGCAGTGGCGGTTGCGGCAGGAGTTGTAGGCGATCGTGGCGTGATCGCAGTCGCCGCAGGCCATGACATGGCCGCCGAGCGCAGCCGTGCGGCAGGCCCGGATCGCACCCATCACCTTGAGTTGGCCGCGGCTAAGCCGATGACGCGCGAGATAGGCCTCGCCATGCCGGTTCAGGATATCCACGACCTCCAGCGCAGGCCGCGCCATGATCGGCGCAGGGACGCTATGGCGGTGGCGGCGGCGCCAGCAGCGCGAGCGGGCTCGTCACCTCGCGCAGGGTCTTCAGCGCAACGCGGGTGTAGACGGCGGTGGTGTCGAGCTTCCGGTGGCCGAGCAGAACCTGGATCACGCGGATATCGGTCTTCCGCTCCAGCAGGTGAGTGGCGAAGCTGTGCCGCAGCGTGTGCATCGACACCCGCTTGTCGAGCTTCGCCGCAACGGCCGCGGCATGGCAGGCCCGGTTGAGTTGGCGCGTCGTGATCGGCTGACCCGGCTGCTGGCCGGGAAAGAGCCATCCACGCGACCGCTTCACCCGCCACCATTGCCGCAGCAGATCGAGCAGGTCGGGCGCGAGCATGACATAGCGGTCCTTGCGGCCCTTGCCCTGCTCGACCCGGATCAGCATGCGGGCGCTGTCGATGTCGGCGACCTTGAGGTTGGCGATCTCCGAGACCCGCAGGCCACAGCCATAGGCGATGCTGAGCGCCGCCCGGTCCTTGAGGCTCCGTGCATGCGCCAGCAGCAGCGCCACCTCCTGCGTGTCCAGAACCACCGGCAGGCGATCGGGCGTCGGGATCCGCGCCATGCGGTCCCCGAAGCCGGTCCGGCCGAGCGTGACGTGGAAGAAGAACCGCAGCGCGGTGCAGGCCGTGTTCATCCG
>NZ_JBFUCS010000050.1:0-2852 GCF_056405115.1 Allobosea sp. P2_A10
ACAATGTCGATATCGCTGTGGTTGTGGGGTGCARTTTTGGCCGGAATGCTGGCGTCAATCGCGTGGCTTTCGCGGGTCGTATAGGGCAGGAGCGTACAACACAGGAAATAGAGGCAATGGCATGTGAACGATGAAGTTGGCTCCCGTTCGTGTCGCGGCGTGACCCCGGCGCGCTTACAGCCACGATTACCGGATAATGATTTCGACAAAGCGGTTTTGCGGCTCTCTTTGGCCAGCGGAAGTTTGAACGAGGAGACCTTTTGTGCCACCACCTTCCACACGCACTATGGCTCTGCGCGAGACCCCCGCCTGGATCAACGATGCCCGAACAGCTTCAGCTCGGGCGCGCGACAGTTCTGCCGGCTGCGCTTCCGACCGATCGGCGTGACCGACTACCGAGATACGTGACGATGGTTTTACGTATGTCAGAGCTGCGGCGACGACCTCGTCTGCCTTAGGCGTCAGCGTCGAAATCCCCCAATCCAGGAACACAAGAACACGAGCCGGTTTCGCGGGCGCGGCCGACGCGGCTCGGCACTCGTATTCCTCGAAACAGGATGGGATCCCTGCCGCTCGTTGCTCAGGCCTTTGTACGCTGCACAAGGCCCCTTGGGAAATCCGTTTGTCTCCGGGAGCGCATCTGCATTGCGAAGGCACATCGCCGTTTTGTGTCGCGCACGTTTCAGCCTGGGCCGAAGCGATACCAACGAGCAGCATCGCCAGTGTTATCGTCGTGCGCATGGCTTTCATCGCTCCCACGGTTCATGATGTCTAATGTGTTGACGTAGCGTGGTCAAAGCAGGTGAACTTGCGTCACCGCCGAGAAATTGATCCGCGACGACGCCGGCAAAACCTTTGGCCTCAATGCGGGCTCGGGTATCGGTTCGCAACGGTGTGGGCTGGTCGCCTTTGACAATGACGTAAATCTGGCGCGGATCGATAAGCCGAGTTTTGATACGCGTCACTTCACCGACGACCAATCCATTGAATACGGCGGCAACGGGGCTGCCGGCCATGGTCGGCTCCAACTCGCAATTGCCGTCGATCGGGGAGAGAACTGCGACACGCTTTCGAGGAACGGGCCGTGTTTCTATCCCACAGCTCCTGCACGCGGAGGCCGAGAGGCTTGCTCGCATGCAGACCGGCGGTACCGTTCACTGAGCCCAGCAACCGGTCTTCGCCAAATCGTAACCGTTGAGTGGTTCGATTTGAGGCGTGAAACTGATCTTGCCAAGCCATCGTCCGGATGCCGCAGCAATGCGGGAGCAAGCGCGTCTCGACGCGCTCGCTTCATATGACATCATGGACACGCCCCAAGAGGAGACCTTCGATAGGCTCACCCGCTTGGCGAAAAGCATATTCAACGTTTCGATGTCGACAATCACCTTCCTCGACGGCCACCGGCAATGGTTTAAGTCGCGACAGGGCATCGGGGCGTGCGAGACAGACCGCGACCCGGCATTCTGCAACATCGCGATTCAGCTGCCAGACGCACTGATCGTGCCCGATGCGACGAGGGATGAGCGGTTTGTGAACAACCCGTTCGTACTGGGTGAACCGAACCTGCGGTTTTATGCCGGCATGCAACTCCGTTCGCCCGACGGCCAAGCTATCGGTACCTTCTGCACAATGGATACTAGTCCCCGCAGCTTCAGCGAGGCGGACAAGGCGAATTTGAACGACCTCGCCGGCATCACCACTGACTTTCTCGAATTGCGTCGGCAGGCGGCCTTGGCTGCCCCCGGTAGCCGCGCCGAAGGCGCGCGGCCGGTCATGAAAGCAGGGCGGCTCGTGTTCCACGGCGGCAAGACGGCGCTCCGCTGCACGGTTCGGTCGCTATCGCCGAAGGGGGCGGCGGTAAATGTGTTGTCGACAGACGGAATTCCGGAGCGCGTCGTGCTTTTAATGGATACCGATGCCACGTCGAGGCTTTGCCAGATTGCCAGCAAAGCTGAAACGCACCTGGAACTATCCTTCGAAAGCTAGACGCCCTGTCCGGGCTAGTCTGCGTGGATGAATTACCGCAAGCATCGGATTGAGGTTTCCCTCGTGGAATCCAGTGTAATTCATATATTTCAGGCTGATTTGGAGGTCGAAATCAATGTCGACGCGGACGGGCTACTTTGCGAGCGCGACGGCGTAGGCGTCGATCGCTTTTAATGCCGCTTCGACAGACGGGCTGACGCCGTGGGCTCGGAGGAGCGGTTGGAGACGACCATTTTCAAAAATGGGGCGAGCCAACCCCCAAATCAGTAAGCAGCGCCGATCCACATCAAGCTATTCCGGTTCAGCGTCTGCCCGGTCGCATCATCACGAATTGGCAATGGCTGCTCGACAGCGGAGATCTGGCGATTTTCGCCACGTCGCATACTGGCGGTTGAGGATGCCAAGCGCGCTTCCAGATGTGCCGGCCGACTGGGCGGCACGTGTGCCAGAACAATCTCAACTCCTGACTGGATTTCTGCCGGCGCGTCGCTTTCCGCTTGAGCAGCACTCGTGACAGCGGCGCTGAGAAATGCCCCGCAAGCAAGCAGCCGAGCAGTGGAACTGAACAAGGCCATTTTCAACTCCTCTGTGCACCTCACAAAATACGAATCGAAACCATCATCGCCGTGTCCTCGACTTCGTGCCAGTGATTTTAGAGCATCGGACGGTTAATCATACGCATATCCTGCGTGTTTGAAGAAGTTTCGGCATTCGGCTGGCGAGAAGAGTTCGCAGATGTTTCCGACGGCCCTCCAGAGGGCGTCGAAGGTTCGTGCCTGGGCGGCTCGCAGGTGCGCCTTGAGCTTGGCGAAGGCCATCTCGATCGGGTTGAGATCGGGGCTATAGGGCGGCAGGAAGAGGAACCA
>NZ_JBFUCS010000051.1:0-2668 GCF_056405115.1 Allobosea sp. P2_A10
ACATTGGAGGGCTTTCTCGCACCCGCGCGAACGCGGCAATGGGCTCGCGAGCCCAATGTCCGCATGCTGGCCTGATGGCGATGGCGTTGAACCGGGCTCGCTCACTACATCGTAGCAAACGAGCGGGGTTACTTGCATCGGGACGTCTGGACAGCAAGATTTATTGGGAAAATTATAACATCATTTAGCGAGCCGATCACAATGCCAAATCCGCAGCACCCTGAAGCTTCCGAATTCAAGCTCGAAAGCATTGATGATTTTGAGTCGCACGTCGCTGAGATTGCCAAGTTGCAGGCGCGCGAAAGAGACGACATCGCTGAAATCAAACTTGCCGGCATGATCGCCGCCGCAGATGACTTCATCCGCCAACATTCGAGGCGTGACAGCGAAGGCCTGACAGATCGATCTATCCACCGCCGGCCTCGTATTAATGCTGCCGGGCAACGTCAAAGCGGAATTTAGGGGTTGTTCAGCCGCTGAGCGTTGTTCTCTTGGGCCGTTCTTATTGAACAAAATGGTAGTAAGCCGATGTCAGAGGTGAAATTATTACCCAGGGGCAATACCAAAGCGTCCCTTTTCACACGCGTCGCACAGAAAGCGTCGCAATGGACTGGCAAACCGGCAGCGTTTTTCGCAGCGCTTTCCGTGATAGTAGTATGGGCGCTGTCAGGACCCTTGTTCGGATTCAGCGACACCTGGCAGCTGGTAATCAACACCTCGACGACTATCATTACTTTTCTGATGGTGTTCGTCATCCAGAACAGCCAGAACCGCGATACCGCCGCGATGCAGATCAAGCTCGACGAGCTGCTGTCCAAATTGGAGGGTGCGCGCGAGGAACTGATGGATCTTGAGCAACTTGACGAGAAAGAACTTGAAGCCATCCGGCAAGACTACTGTCGCCGCGCCGCGCTGGCCCGGAAAGGTCAAGACCCCGGCTAAGCATGAAATGAGGCACGTTTTTGGAATAATCCTCGACAATTCAGGAGGTTCAATTGGTCGACAATGAGCCAAGCGATTTGGGTCGACGCGCACCATCCTGGTTCACGCGCTTGTCTCAGGCTGCAGCCCATTGGACGAGTAGATCCCACGTCCTCTTTGCTACGATCGGGTGCGTAATACTCTGGGGGCTCGCCGGTCCGTATTTCGGTTTTGATCAGCGGTGGCAGCTCGTAATGAGTACAGCAGTGACAATCGTCACATTCCTGATCATGCAGACGAGCCAAAACAGGGCAATGGCCGCTGTTCAGATCAAATTGAACGAGCTTATCAGCGCAGTGCAGGGTGCCCGGGATGGATTATTTAATATAGAGAACCTTGACGAGCAAGAGCTGGAGCGCTTGCAAAGCTTGTTCAAGAAGCGAGCACAGAACCGAGTTTTTAACGCAGAACCGTCGAGTCCTTCAGAAAGCGTAGCCCGGCCGTAAGCTCAGTTGGACAACTCAAAAAACCTTTCGATGATACCGACGGCCCCCGAGGCTCCCCCACGTTTGCCCAGCCCGCCGTTGAGGACTGCGGGAGCGTCTATCTGTTTGGAGCGAGCGATATGCCCCACACAGGGCGTCGGCGCAGTCCTCGCGATGCCTTTCGCTGATAACCAGACCATGCAAAAAAGGGAGGCTGCGTGAAAAACCGGAAGTTCGGGTGGGTCAAACGGTTTCGGCAAACACGATTTTTGAGAGCTTCAGGGTGGCGGAGGAATCCGAGCTCGTCGCCTGAGAATTTAGCAAAATCCAAGACCGGTCTGTTATTCGCGTCATATAATATACATAAGGCAGTTGGCCGAGATGGGCTGTTTGATCCCAAACGAATTATAGCTGTCATTAAAGAAATCGGACCCGATGTTATTGCGCTACAAGAAGCTGATCGACGCCATGGTGATCGCGGCGCAATACTAGACCTAGCTCTTATCGAACGCGAGACCGGTTTACGTCCTGCGCCAGTGGAAACAAAATTTAAAGGTAATGGATGGCATGGAAATATTGTTCTATTCCGGCGTACGTTGGTTATAAGCACAATAAGGCAGATTGTTTTGCCCGGCTTTGAACCACGAGGGGCTCTTGTCGTAGATCTATTTTTTGAAAATGAACCCATAAGAGTAATTGCTACGCATTTGGGACTGTTGCGACGGTCTCGCTCCAAGCAGTTCCGTGCAATCATAGATGCAAGCAAGCCTATTGATGGTAGACCAGTGATAATAATGGGCGACTTTAATGAGTGGCGGATAGGAAAGAAATCAACTCTTCACGGATTATCTCCCAATTTTGGCCCAGTGCATGCTCCAATCCCGAGCTTTCCTGCGCGCTTCCCGCTCCTGGCGCTTGATCGGATTGTGGCGATGCCTGCGGAGATTATATCCCGATTAGATCTCCACGACACGCCGCTGTCCAAAATCGCATCCGACCATATGCCTATCAAAGCGGCCGTGAGTCTGGCGCGCGAGCTTTAAAGGGCAACCGTATATCGATGATACGACCTCAGCCCTCGCTGAAAGAATCTGTCAAATCGCGTTGAAGCTCAGCCCTCTTATCGCGTTGAATGTCAGCCCCCTTGGGACCTGCTCGGACGTGCCGATGTCGCCCCGGCTGAGCTGGTCGGGGTTGCTCGGCCGGGGCGATTTCGGCGTCCAGTGCGCGACGGAGGATGACGTTGTCAGGCTCGGTTTTTG
>NZ_JBFUCS010000052.1:0-2503 GCF_056405115.1 Allobosea sp. P2_A10
TGTCAAATCGCGTTGAAGCTCAGCCCTCTTATCGCGTTGAATGTCAGCCCCCTTGGGACCTGCTCGGACGTGCCGATGTCGCCCCGGCTGAGCTGGTCGGGGTTGCTCGGCCGGGGCGATTTCGGCGTCCAGTGCGCGACGGAGGATGACGTTGTCAGGCTCGGTTTTTGAAGCGCCAGCTCTCGTTGCCGGTCTCGATGATGTCGCAGTGATGGGTCAGCCGATCGAGCATCGCGGTCGTCATTTTGGCGTCGGTGAACACCTGGGGCCAGTCCGCGAAGGCGAGATTGGTGGTGATGATGACCGAGGTGTTCTCGTAGAGCTTGCTGATCAGGTGGAAGAGCAACTGGGCGCCCGCCTGGCTGAACGGCAGGTAGCCCAGTTCGTCGATGACGATGAGATCGTGCCGCAGCAAGGTCTCGACGATGCGCCCGCTCTTGCCGGCGGCCTTCTCCTGTTCGAGCTGATTGACCAGATCGACCAGATTGAAGAAGCGGCCGCGGGCCCGCGCCCGGATGACGGCAGCCGCGATCGCGATGGCAAGATGGGTCTTTCCGGTGCCGGTGCCGCCGATCAGGATCAGATTGCGCTTGGCGTCGATGAAGTCGCCGGTGGCGAGTTCGCGGATCTGGCCTTCATCGACGGGCGTGTTGTCGAAGACGAAGGCGTCGATGTCCTTCAGCACAGGGAATCTGGCGCCGCCGATGCGATAGTTGATCGAGCGGGACTGGCGATGGGTCAGCTCCGCGCGGACCAGGCTCGCCAGCAGCGGATAGATCTCCTCGCGCCGGCTCAGGCCCTTGCCGGCGATCTCGTCGAAGCTGGCGCGCATGCCATAGAGCTTGAGGCTGGTCATCGCCTCGATCAGTTGGTGACGTTCCATCAGGCGGCTTTCCTTCTCCTGCGCAGGTTGTCGTATCGGGCGCAGTCGGCGACCGGCTCGGTCTTGAGCTTGAGAGCGTCGGGCGTGGTGATGCTCTGGGGCACCGGCGGCTGACGACGTCGCGCCAGGATCGCCATGACGACGTCGCCGCTGGCGATGCCGGCCACGAGCGCCTCGGTGCAGGCCTCCGCCACCGCGGCGATGCCGTCTTCGGGGACGCGGCCGAGGATTTTCACGAACTGGCGGTCGCCATCGGCATGACGCCGCAGCTTCTCGCGCATAGCCGTGAGCGGCGCCGGCAAATCCCAGTCCTTGAACGGGGCGCCGTTGCGCAGGGCGCCGGGCTTGCGCATCAGCACCGGCAGATAGTGCCAGGGGTCGTAGACAACCTGGTCGCGCTTGAAGCTGCGCGGGTGATCGGCGACCGTCTCGCCGTCGAGCAGCACGACGATCCGATCGGCATAGGCGCGCACCAGCACGGCGCGGCCAGCGGCTCGGGCATCGACGCTGTACTTGTTGCGGTCATGCGTGATCAGGCAGGTCGTGGTCGCCCGCATCGGCTTCTCGACGAAGCCGGCGAACGGCCCCAGATACGGCATCAGCCGCGCCTTCTCCTCCTCGAAGACCTCGATGACCAACCGGTCGCGGAACTCGGGGTGCTTCGCCCGCCGGGCATAGGCCATGCACTGATCGGCAAGCCAGGCGTTCAGCTCATCGAGCGTCTTCACCTTCGGCCGTGGTCGGAACAGCAGGTCGCGGATCGTGCCAACCTGGTTCTCGACCTGGCCCTTCTCCCAGCCGGCTGCCGGCGTGCAGGCCACCGGCTCGACGAGATGATGCGAGCACATCTGCAGAAAGCGTCGGTTGTACTCCCGGGCGCGCCCGACGAAGACCGTCTCCACCGCCGTCTTCATGTTGTCGTAGATGCCGCGCCGACAGACCCCGCCATAGAAGGCGAAGGCCTTGTCGTGCGCGTCGAACACCATCTCCTGCGTCTCGCGGAAATAGGCGCGCACGATCGGCATGCGGCTATGGGAAAGCCGCATCTGCGCGACCTTCACGACAACGGGCAGGCCATGAAGCTCGATCGCCTCATGACTCCAGTCGAACTGATAGGCTTCGCCGGGATCGAACCGCAGCGGGATGAAAGCCTGCGTCGGCAGCCGGGCGCGGTCGGCACGCCAGGCCTTCACAAACCGGTGGACGCTGTCATGCGCCCCGTCATATCCGTGCCCGCGCAGTTCCTCGAAAAGCCGGATCGTCGAGCGCCGCTCGCGCCGGGGCAGCCGGTCTTCTGCCTCCAGGATGCCGGTCAGCGTCTCCACCCAGGCCCCGAGCTTCCGCTGCGGCTGAACCTCGCGTTTGTAGATGAACTCGGTCGCGCCGGATCGGAGCACCTTGCGCACCGTGTCGCGCGCAATGCCTAGCTCGCGCGCGATCCGCTTGATCCCCTTGCTGTTCTGGAAATGCTCGAAACGGATCCGCGCAATCGTCTCCACACCCGTCATCCCCGGACCCTTCCGAAAAACCGGAAGGATCAGCCAGAGCCAATAACAGGGGGACTAACCTTCAACGCGATAAGCGCCCCTCACAGGGGCAACATTGCAGGCGATCTCACAG
>NZ_JBFUCS010000053.1:0-1974 GCF_056405115.1 Allobosea sp. P2_A10
GTCTCCGAGGCCATGATCCATATCGCGCTCGGAAGCCTCATGCTGCGGCGGATCGTCCATCCGTGAGCATTCTCAAACGGACTCTAAGCTCAGGACCTGATAAATCGTTCGAGATGTGATTGACCGAGTCCGGGAGGATGCCGCTGAAGCTCGACCAGGCAAACACCGATAAGATCGAGGAATTCGCTCGCTGATGGAGGCACGAACCCGCGGGAAGCCGAGATCGTAGACCTGCGGAAGGATATTTTCGGTTAAGGTCTCATAGGTGCTGTCAAAATGCGGCGAAGCTGATTGCAACGAAACTGTCGGCAATGCCAGTGCTGCAGCGCATCATTCGCGCCCTCCAATATTGAGCCGCGCCAATAAAAATAGCCCTGCATGCGAGGGCAGGGCAGTTTTATTGGTGCGAATATTTCGATCGCGAGGCGCTCTAGCCGCGTCACCCTCAACACGCCGTCGTAGGGCAAAGCGGCAATCGCCTTCTTGAGCTGCGGGCGATCAGCTCACGCTCCCGACGCCGTTTCCTGAAAGACGGCGTGCAGCCAACCGCCTTAAGCTGCTCGATTTGGGCGACAAGGGTCTGGCCGAAGATGCTGACACGGGCGTAGCCAGTGATGTCACGATTCCGCCCGACTTTTGCAACATGCAAGCTATGTAAAAAAAACAGGGTCGGATAGGCGGTGGATAAATCTTGATTTATGCACCAGAGGGTTTTGAGCGAACAAACCTTTTTTCCCTTTTGGGGGTTGACCGGCCACAGTCGAGCACGTTTTCTACTCCTTAATGGGGGCACTCATGCGGCTCGACCACGTCAATATTCACGTCTACGACCTTTCGGCTGCGCGCGAATTTCTTGTGCGCCTGCTCGGCGTCGAGGTAGGGTGGCGGCCATCTTTTACGGTGCCCGGCGACTGGTTGTATCTCGATGGTCGGGCGGTTATTCACACTTGGCTCAAAAGCCAAGAGCGAGGTCTCGGCTGGATAGACCACATCGCTTTCGGCCCGTGCGGCGACCCCCACGCGAAGCGCACCGAACTTCAACGGCTCGGTTATATATTTACCGAAACCCCACTAATCGACACCAATATTACTCAGTTTTTTGTCAGCGGGCCTGAAGGCATGAAGATCGAGCTACAGTGTAACGCAACAGCTGTTACCGGCATCTAGGAAAACAGCACCGGGCGATCTGCAGTGAGCATGGGACCGCTGACAGCACGTTCCAATAATATAGAGCGAGCGGATTAAGCGCTTTGCGCGACGCGTCATTTCTCAAGACATTTGGATGACACCGTTGCTCATGGGGCTGTTCTGTCACCGCTCTGGCTCAATCAACCATTGGCAGATTCGGTAGCCGTGTGCGCGCTGTCGCAAATCGAGGTGAAGATGATCCTTGTGCGAATTATCCGAGCCAGGTCCCAAAACGGTCGTGAAATGCGCGCAAGCGCTCTTCTGAATTGCCTGGCGTAGCAACCATGAATTTGGATCGGCACCCGCGAACGCAATTGTCCGACCATTTTCGAGTTTAAGTCCACTGAGGTCGAGCGCATTGCCGGTGGCGTGCTCACTAATCGGAGCACCCGCAACGCCGTTTCGTGATCGGCAGGCATGGCCACCAACGCCCGTAATTTTTTGCAGCTTGCTTTTGGCCTCGGTTGCAATTTGAGCAAGATCATCGCGCGCCCATGCCTGAATTTCGAGTGCGAGCGCGCATCGAACCGTCACTGCACTGTCGAGATCGACATGCGCATCACCCGCCAACCTAATGCGCTGGAATGTCACCGGATCATCGACTGAACATTGCCCGACGCTTTCGGTCGGCGGTGACGGAAGGATAATTCCACCCCGCTCTACGAAAGTCCGAATGCAAGTCGATGTGGTTGAGTGATTTGACGTCACCGAGGAGCGCAACGGCTCATCGGCTGCCGGCACAAGTTCTGTTGGTCGTGGCGGCGGCATCGTAACAGTGCCCTGCGT
>NZ_JBFUCS010000054.1:0-1723 GCF_056405115.1 Allobosea sp. P2_A10
GACTGGCTCAAGATCAAGTGCATCCAGTCGGAGACCTTTCTCATAGTCGGATACGAACCGTCGGCCGCAGCACTGGGCGGGATCGGGCGGGTTCTGCTGGCGGCACAGCGAGAAGGCGGCCTGGTCTATGTCGGCAGCGTCGGCACTGGCTTCACGACAAAATCCGCCACCRACCTGCGCAAGCTGTTTTCCGGGMTCCTCGTCGAAAAGCCGGCCTTGCCGATCAAGGCGAAGGGGACCGTCTGGCTGTCACCAGTCCTGCCCGCCGAAATCGCCTTCCGAGGCTGGACCGACGACGACAAGCTTCGCCACGCCTCCTTCAAGGGCCTGCGCGAGGATGCGGACGCCAGCGACGTCTATGAAATTAGCGACCGCTGACATCAGTGCGGCCTCGCGAGAATTTGCTCGTATCGCTCGATAGCCGCCCGCAGTGCAGCCACGGCAGCCTCACCCCGAACGCCCTTGATCCCACGATCGTCGCCCGTCCCCCCGGGCACCCCATCGAGGAAGGTGTTGCGCTTACCGATCGGCATCATTGCGAGATAGGCGATCTCGGTCTCTTGCAGCCATTCGCCCGACCAAGTGGAGACCTCGCGGCCGGCCAGATGGGAATAGGCCATTGGCGGGTTGTCGGGCGGGAACGACATCGGGGAATCTCCTTAGCAGCCGGAGATTATTGCGCGCGCGTCACGTCCGCCACTGCCTCACCGTGTCCCATACCTCGATCGCCAGCACGAGTTCGATTAGTTCGCGCTCTTCCTTCGACCCTTCCGTGCACCCCAGCAATGCTTGGATACGCTCGGCGACTTCCTGATAGTGCGCGGCGGATTTGATCTTGATCGTGGGCATCGCGTGGCTCCGTGGCGGAGCGTCAACTGATATCAGCATTCCCGTTTCCTTCGCGTTCCCGGCGGCTGCGGGCATCCTGCGCATCCAACCGCGCGCAGTGGTCGAGATGGTGCTGCCAGCCCTCGTCACCGATTGCCGCGCGCAGGACATCCCAAGATGCGCGGAAACCAGCCATCGCTGCCTCGCAACTATGCTCCCGGCCTTAGACCGGCGCTTGAAAGCGCAGGCCATTGCCAAATCGGCCGGCGTGAAGATGGACGGTCCAGTCCCATGTCGCCGGCTCATCCGACCGATTCCTGGTGACAACGATCACACCGACCGAGACGCTCTCGCACAACACCGTCCAGCGGGCATCCGGATCATCTTGCGGGAAGTTCAGTGGTTGGCGGCGCAGGGCCAGAATCACAACGCCCTTATCTCCTCCTCGAACTGCTCCGGGATCTGGCCGTGGCGCGCCAGCACTTCGATCGAGCTGACCTCGCCGGTTTCCTCGTCGGCGCAGACATGCACCACGGCCAGGCCCTCGGCGGTGCGGCCCAGGCGCTCGCCATCCCGCAGGGCGTGATGCTTCGTCTTCGCCGGAACGCGCTGGGCCGGGACGAGCTTCTTGCGGTGGGTCTTGAACGGCTGGAGGAAAAAGGTGTCGACGTTCATGGCTTGACTCTCCGGGGCGCGTTCGTTCTCATTACGTTCTCATTTCGAGGAACGCAATGACCGCCGTGAAGCCGTCCCTTTCGCCCATCGACGACGCCATGCGGCAGGCCGAAGCGGTCGAGGTGCTGGCCGAGTTTGGCGGCGACGCGCTGGCCGCAATCCGCGCTCTCCTGGACGATCAGGCGACGCTCATCGTCGATGCCCAGGAGGCGATCTCGCG
>NZ_JBFUCS010000055.1:0-1487 GCF_056405115.1 Allobosea sp. P2_A10
ATCAGTCGCCTCCTCGCCGGCGGCGCCCTCGACCTCGATCTGCTCGGCCTCCTCGAGCCCCAGCAGCAACTGATCGACCGGCAGGCTCTCGGCCCGGCGGCCGAAGCGATGACGTTGGAGCTCCTTGATGATCTGGCGCAACCGCTCGTTCTCGGCGCGCTCCTCCGCGAGCATCGCCCGAAGCGCGATCGGATCGCTGATCAGTGGGTTGGCCGCGTTGCTCGCGAAGTCGATTCAATCATGGATTACAGTGGCTTGCCAGTATCAAGCGATCAACTTGCCGCGATGGGGACGCGCGTCTCGCGCCGTTCATGCACGCGCCGCCAGTCGAGGCCTTCGAGCAACGCCTGCAACTGTGCCGCTGTCAGCCGAACGACACCGTCGGCGATGGCGGGCCACTGGAACTTGCCGTCTTCCAGCCTCTTCGAGAACAGGCACACGCCCGTCCCATCGAAGTAAACCAGCTTGATCCGGTCAGCCCGCCTCGCCCGGAACACATAGACCGCGCCCGAGAACGGATCGGCGCCCATGCTCTCGCGCACCAGCGCGGCCAGGCCATCCGCGCCCTTGCGGAAGTCGATTGGCTTCGTCGCGATCATGACGCGGACCGCGCCGGTCGGGCCGATCACGACCCGCCCTTCAGCGCACCGATTGCGGCTCGATCGTGGCGCGCGTGGCACCGTTTTCTACCGTTACCTTGACGCCGCCGACGTCGATCTCGATCGCAGCGATACGGCGTCTTTGCGCGCGTCGTCTGGGACGCAGGGATCGCGGTGGGGTGCTCGCCTCCGGCGCTGCGCCCGCAGGCTGCGCAATCACCGCCGGCACGAAAGCCGGCAGGCTCTCGGCCGCCTGACGTGCCTCGCGCCGCCAGGTGAACAGTTGCTGAGGCGTCAGCCCATGACGGCGGGCCACCGCCGATACCACCGCACCAGGCGCGAGCGTCTCCTCAAGGATCCGAGCGCGCTCATCGCCGCTCCAGCGACGGCGGCCAATCGCACCGTTGATCACCTCAAAGCGCCGGACTTCGCCCTCCGGCTCAAGTCTATGGTCAAGCCTAGACACAAAACGACCCTCCAAATCAGGATCGTCACACTGACCGCTCAGACCCATGCAAAGAAGGTGCGATCGGGGCACCGCTTACTCATCAGAGACGATCTGGATGCGCGCGTTGTCCGGCTCGCCGTCGTGGAGGCCAACCCCGTGGTCGGGTTCTGGCGCAGCATGGGGTTCCGCCCGACCGGCGAGATCAAGCCCCACGAAGGCTTGGCCATCGCCTCGCGGTCGATCCTGATGGAGAAGACCTGCCGCTGAGCGACGACGAGATCAGAACGCTTCGGGCCGGCCTCTAGAGTCGCGGCCTCAATTTGCCGATGTAGCCTAGCGCAGTCTCACTTTGGGTTTCGGTGGGCAGAACCGTTTTGGTGTTTAGGTAGAGTTCGACAGCCGGCCCGATCAACGGGCCGGTTGGGTTGGTCTGCATAATC
>NZ_JBFUCS010000056.1:0-1474 GCF_056405115.1 Allobosea sp. P2_A10
TCGGCAAGCTTGCTCTTCTGGCTGACCAGGCCGAGCTTTCCCTGGAGCCATGGCTCCAGGGCCGCGACGATGGGGCGGCTTCTGGCCTGGCGGGCGGTGCGCCGCTCCTCAGCGGGGCATCCGCGGATATCGCCCTCGATGCGGTAGAGTTCGGCTATGCGCAGGAGCGCTTCCGAAGCGATGGGCGCTGGCCCGCCTTGCGCGAGATCGTAGAACTTCCGTCGGACGTGGCTCCAGCAAAAGGCCAGGCTCACGGCATTCTTCCCGGCCAGCGTGTTGTAGCCGGCATAGCCGTCCACCTGCAGCACGCCAGCGAAGCCTTGAAGATGCCGGATCGGCTGCTCGGCCTTGCGGTCGGGCGCATAGAGATAGGTCACGCCCGGCGGCTCGGCGCCGCCCCAGGGCCGCTCGTCGCGGGCATAGGCGAAGAACTGGCCGGTCTTGGTCCGGCCGCGTCCGGGATCGAGCACCGGCGCCGTGGTCTCGYCTGCGAAGAGCTTGGTCGACGCCTTCAGTCGCTCGAACAGGCGCTCATGCACCGGCCGCAGGAGGAAGGCCGCCTTGCCGACCCAGTCAGCCAGGGTCGAGCGGTCCAGGTTCACGCCCTGCCGGCCATAGATCTGGGCCTGSCGRTARAGCGGCAGGTGGTCGGCGTATTTGGAGACGAGGACATGGGCGACGGTYGCCTCGGTGGGGATGCCGCCCTCGACGAGCCGGGCKGGCACTGGGGCCTGCACCACGACCTCCTCGCAGGCCCGGCAGGCGTATTTTGGCCGACGGGTCACGATCACGCGGAACTGGRCGGGGACGATGTCGAGACGCTCGGAGACGTCCTCGCCCATCGCATGCAGCTCGCCCCGGCAGCACGGGCAGGTCCTGYCCTGGACGTCGATGATCTGCTCGATGCGCGGCAGGTGCGTGGGCAGCGATCCGCGATTGGCGCGCCGCTTCCGGACCCGGTCGGCGTGCTTGACTGGATCAGTCGCCTCCTCGCCGGCGAGGCCCTCGGCCTCGATCTGCTCGGCCTCCTCGAGCCCCAGCAGCAACTGATCGACTGGCAGGCTCTCGGCCCGGCGGCCGAAGCGATGACGCTGGAGCTCCTTGATGATCTGACGCAGCCGCTCGTTCTCGGCGCGCTCCTCCGCGAGCATCGCCCGAAGCGCGATCGGATCGCTGATCAGTGGGTTGGCCGCGTTGCTCACGAAGCCGATTCAATCATGGATTACAGTGGCTTGCCAGTATCAAGCGATCAACTTGCCGCGATGGGGACGCGCGTCTCGCGCCGTTCATGCACGCGCCGCCAGTCGAGGCCTTCGAGCAACGCCTGCAACTGTGCCGCTGTCAGCCGAACGACACCGTCGGCGATGGCGGGCCACTGGAACTTGCCGTCTTCCAGCCTCTTCGAGAACAGGCAGACACCCGTCCCATCGAAGTAAACCAGCTTGATCCGGTCGGCGCGCCGCGCCTGGAACAC
>NZ_JBFUCS010000057.1:0-1191 GCF_056405115.1 Allobosea sp. P2_A10
GAAATCGACATGATCGCCGCCCAGCGGGACGGATGCTCGCTCTCGTGCTCCAGCAGCATCCGAACCGCGCGGGCCCGCACCTCAGGCGAGAATTTGTTCGTCGTCTTGCTCGTCATGGCTCCACCTTCTCAGGAGTTGGAGCCTCCGACAAACCCGGCGCGGTTCAGTGAAACGCTCGACCGTTCAACAGCCTCTACGCGGCCTTGGGCAACACTGATCGCAGCGCTCCCGCTTGCGCGCTCTCCTGAGAGACTGAGTTCAAGCCCTGTCGACTGGGGAATAGAACAACCTGATCGATTGTGACCTGATCTCGCCCTCCAGCCTTTGTCCGGTACACGGCGGCGGACGATTGCGTGATACATAACGTATGATCTCCTCTGTGCGTCGGGCGCGCGTTCGAGCGCTTGGAAAAGCGGAAATTTGTCGTGTCAGCCGAGGCTCAGGAGCGGCCTTGCATTCAGCGCCGCAGCCATGGCCATGGCGGTGACGCAGGCATAGGCTGCCGAGAAGACGCCGACCGCGATTGTCCCGAACTGGGCGTGCCGAGTCACGAGCCAGACCATCAGCCCGAAGGCCGGGATGACGTGCTCCACCGCTGGTCTCATCGGTGCTTCCGCCGCTTCGGCGACGACATTAGTGCTTAGCCTGTCGCCGGAAATCGACACGCTCCAAGGCATACTCAACGACGTCGATACTGAGTTCGCAAAGGGTGGAAACCGAAACGGCAAGGGGTGGAATCGCGGGAACCGTGGCCGACACCTTGGCTGGGGCCGTGGGCGCAGGCGCGGGCCCCCGATGTATGCGCGCCGCAGGCGTCACGGGCGTCGTGGCTATGGCCGGCGCTTTTATTGAGAGCACAAAACAGAGCCTGCCGCAGTGTGGCAGGCTTTTTTCCGATGACGACGCCAAGTGCCCGCCAGTTACTGGAATGGGCTATTCAGCGGCCGCCGAAGCTCACGTAGCCGATGCCCCCGAGCATGAGCGCGACGGTCACAATCAATATCACGAGCGATATTGGCATCGATTGTCCAAGGCCTGTTCTTGATCGAGTTTATAGGTCTGCCGCATTGCAGGGGCAGTATTTACTGCAGTCTTAGCCCCGCCGGGCGGGCACCGATCGCATCTGCTCGATCCCGCACCTGTTCCCAAGCGCGCATGGCGCGAAGAAGTTCGGCAAGCTCAGCTGCTCCC
>NZ_JBFUCS010000058.1:0-1133 GCF_056405115.1 Allobosea sp. P2_A10
CCTATCGCGATCGCGACTTCGTCATCGAGATCGTCCGCCGCACCGACAAGGAACCTGGCTTCAAGGTGCTGCCAAGGCGATGGGTGGTTGAGCGCACCTTCGGCTGGATGACCCGTTGGAAGCGCCTCGTCCGAGACTACGAACAGCGCCTCGATGTCTCCGAGGCCATGATCCATATCGCGCTCGGAAGCCTCATGCTGCGGCGGATCGTCCATCCGTGAGCATTCTCAAACGGACTCTAAGGCACTCCGTCGTCGAGATTGCGCAGCGGTCAGGAGAGTCGCGCGAAATCTGTTTGAGGGGCGTCGTCCAAGCTGACCGAACTTGCGAAACCATGACGGCGATGAGCGAAACGGCGCGCAGCATCTCCGACATCATCGGCCTGATCCAAGCAATCGCATCGCAGACAAATCTGCTTGCACTTAACGCGACGATCGAAGCGGCGCGCGCCGGCGAAGCCGGAAAGGGTTTCGCCGTTGTCGCCTCGGAAGTCAAGGCGCTGGCAAGCCAGACGGCGCAGGCCACGCACGACATCGCCTCACGCGTCGCGCAGATTCAGTCGGCATCGGCGGACGCTGTTCTCGCAATCGGAGCTGTTCGCGACACGATCCGTTCAATCGCGGAATATTCGATTGCGGTGGCGACCGCCGTCGATGAGCAAAGTTTCGCCGTGAGCTGTATTGCTTCGGATGCTGCTGAAGCCCGTGAACACGCAGCGTCCAGCGGGAGGGTCATGTCGGTCGCGGCCGCGGCTGCTAGCCAATCGCGTGCCGCCTCGGAAGCCGTCGCGACTTACTCCTCAGCGCTGCGCGTCCACGCCACAGAGCTTGAATACTCTACAAGGACCTTCCTCTCAGAGGTGCGAGCTGCCTGACATCTAAGAGACTGTTTGAGAATGGGTTGAGGCGGCCGCTGCGGCGTGATTCAAGCTTGGGATGTGGACTCGAGCGAGCCGTGGCCGGATGGCTGGATTTGAGAAGCGCGCGAAGCGCTACCCGACTGATCTGACGGATGAGGAGTGGCGCTTCATCGCGCCGTTTCTGCCGCCAGTGCCGAAGCGCGGACGCAAGCCGACGACCGACCTTCGCGAGGTGCTCGACGCCCTGCGCTATCTCGCTCGGACCGGTGGCGGC
>NZ_JBFUCS010000059.1:0-1072 GCF_056405115.1 Allobosea sp. P2_A10
TAGCTAGAGCGTCGGACTGAAAACTGGAATCGTGGGATTCCCTTGAGGGCTGCTTTGTGATTCACCGTTTCTGGAGGTGGATCATGGGTCGCAGCTATTCGGATGATTTGCGTGCGCGCGTCGTGGGTTTTGTCGAAGCAGGGCATTCGCGTCGGGCTGCGGCCCGGCATTTCGGGGTGAGCGAGAGCTTTGCGGTCAAGCTGCTGCAAAGGGTCTTGCGTTTGAAGACGGCCCGGCCCGCGCGTCAGGGTCGTCCGCCCGGCGGCCGGCTTGACGTGCATGGGTCCTTCTTGGTCGCACAGGTGGAAGCGCAGCCCGACATCACCATGCCCGAGCTTGCCGCCCGGCTGAGCGAGGGGAAGGGCATGAGGGCCGCTCCGGCGGTCTTGTCGCGGTTCCTGTGCCGGCTGGGGTTCACATATAAAAAAAGCGCTGATGGCATCGGAGTGCGCACGCGCTGACGTCGCCGAGCAGCGACGCCTCTGGACCCTGCGCCGCCAGCCGCAGATGCGGCTCGAACCTCACCGGCTCGTCTTCATCGACGAAACCTCGATCAACACCAAGATGGTCAGGCTGCGCGGCCGCAGCCCGTGCGGCGAAAGGCTGCGCGCATCTGCCCCCTTCGGGCATTGGGGAACCCAGAGCTTCATCGCAGGCCTGCGCTGCCACGGCCTGACCGCGCCGTGGATCGTCGACAAGGCCATGGATCGCGTCACCTTCGATCTCTATGTCGAGACCCAACTGGCGCCGACCTTGTCGAAGGGCGACATCGTCATCCTCGACAATCTCGCCGTCCACAAAAGCGCGCAGGCTGCACGCTGCCTCGCCGACAGGGGCGCCTGGTTCCTCTTCCTGCCGCCCTATAGCCCCGATCTCAACCCGATCGAGATGGCCTTCGCCAAGCTCAAGGCGCACCTGCGAGCCGCCCAGGCACGAACCTTCGACGCCCTCTGGAGGGCCGTCGGAAACATCTGCGAACTCTTCTCGCCAGCCGAATGCCGAAACTTCTTCAAACACGCAGGATATGCGTATGATTAACCGTCCGATGCTCTAGATGGGCTCTATTCTGATG
>NZ_JBFUCS010000060.1:0-1039 GCF_056405115.1 Allobosea sp. P2_A10
GGCCACTCCGAGCTTTTTCTGGAGGCTGGTCGAGGAGGTCGTGTACTGGAAGGTCAGTCGCTTGTCCGGGTAGACGTAGCGGTGGATCTTCTGGGCTGCGAGCGCGGCCTCGTGGAAGCCTGACAGGATCAGCTTGAGCTTGCCTGGATAGGTGTTGATGTCGCCGATGGCGAAGATGCCGGGAACGGACGTCTCGAACTTCTCGGTGTCGGCGGGGATCAGGTTTTCGGCGAGGTTGAGGCCCCAGCCGGCGATCGGCCCGAGCTTCATGGTCAGGCCGAAGAAGGGGAGCAGCGTGTCGCAGGGGATCTCGAAGGTCTCTCCGGCATTGTCGCGGCAGATCGCGGCGGTGAGCGTGCCGTCCTCGCCCTTCAGCCCGGTGACCTGACCGAGCTTCATCTCCATCTGGCCCGACGCGACGAGCGCGCGCATCTGCTCGACGGAATGGGGCGCGGCGCGAAAGTCGTCGCGGCGGTGCATCAGGGTGACGCGGCGCGCGATCGGCTGCAGGTTCAGCGTCCAGTCGAGGGCTGAATCGCCGCCGCCGACGATCAGGATGTCGCGGCCGCGAAACGCTTCCATCTTGCGCACGGCGTAGTGGACGCCGGCGCCGTCGCTCGCCTTGCCTTCATAGGCCTCGATGCCGGGGATGGGCGGCTTCTTGGGCTGGAACGAGCCGCCGCCGGCGGCGACCACCACGCACTTGGTCTCGAACACCGTGCCGGCATCGGTCACGACGCGGAAGCGCGGGGCCTCGGGCGTCCCGATCGGCTCGAGCGCCTCGATCATCTGGTTGAGGTGGAAGGTCGGCGAAAACGGCTTGATCTGCTCGATCAGGTTGTCGACCAGGCCCTGGCCGGTGACGATCGGAAAGCCCGGAATGTCGTAGATCGGCTTTTCCGGATAGAGCTCGGCGCATTGCCCGCCGACCTTGGGCAGGATGTCGACGAGGTGGGCGCGGATGTCGAGCAGCCCAAGCTCGAACACCGCAAACAACCCGCACGGACCAGCCCCAACGATCACGACGTCCGTTTCGATG
>NZ_JBFUCS010000061.1:0-846 GCF_056405115.1 Allobosea sp. P2_A10
CCTGACGGCAACGCCGGACGCGCTGGCGCCGATCAGGAGACCGACCCCAACCGGCGCTTTCTCGCCTCAGTCGCCAGCGCCGGGGTCGAAACCGCGAAGGCGACGAAGAACGACCGGATCGACGCGCTGATCGCGCAGGGGACGACCATCCGTGGCGTGCTCGAGACCGCCGTGCAGAGCGATCTGCCCGGCATGGTGCGCGCGGTCACAGCTGAGAATGTCTGGTCATTCGATGGTCGCCGCGTCCTGATCCCAGCCGGCAGCCGGTTGGTCGGAGAATACAAATCCGGCCTGGCGCAGGGCCAGACCCGCGTCTTCATCGTCTGGACGCGGCTCTTGCGGTCCGATGGTGTGTCGGTCCAACTCGGCTCGAACGGCGCCGACGAACTGGGTCGCGCCGGCAACACCGGCTTTGTCGACAACCACTATCTCGAGCGGTTCGGCGCCGCGGTCGTGCTTAGCCTCGTCGGCGGCGTCTCGCAGTTTCTCAGCGGCTATGGCCAGTCCGACACCAATGGCAATGGCTCGACGATCACGACGACCGATCCGGTCACCGGCGTCGTCACCACCACGCAGATCGGAACGAACGGCGCCAATCAGGTTCTGCAGGCACGCCAGATCGCGGCGCAAAACGTCTCGCAGACGCTGACCAACATCGCCCAGGAAGCGCTGAAGAATTCGATCAACATCCCGCCCACGATCCATCTCGACCAGGGCACACGGATCACCGTGTTCGTGCGACGCGATCTCGATTTTGCCGCGCTCTATCCCGACCCGGTCAAGGAAGCACTCATGGAGCTTCGGCGTGAACGCAATCAGCCTGCATCGACCCGTCTTCCTCAATAG
>NZ_JBFUCS010000062.1:0-710 GCF_056405115.1 Allobosea sp. P2_A10
GACGCCATTCGCGAGGAGTTGGCGAAAGCCGAGATCGAGGCCGTCATACCGGCCAAGCGCAATCGCAAGAACCCTGCGCCGCACGATGCCGAAAAATACAAGTGGCGCAATCTGATCGAGCGACTGTTCAGCAAGCTCAAGAACTGGCGGCGCGTCGCCACACGCTACGACAAGAGCAAGGAGTCCTACCTCGGTTTCGTCGCCATCGCCGCAGTCAAACTCTGGCTACCCTTTGTCCACGAAGCCTAGTCAATCGGGAGATATCAACGGCGGCGAGAAAACAAAACAATATTAGGCTCGAGACCGCCCAGACCTACGGCGGCGGCCCGCTTCTGTAGTTGTCTATTACGCGGAACATCCCGTGACCTCGCCCGCTAGGACCAATCAGGCTCGTCATCATGACGAACGTCCCATTTCTTTAGCGCCTCGATCAGCCCGATCAGTTCAGCTTCCTCAATCCAGGTTGCGGCTCGACGAGTTCGGCGGCGCGCTCTTTCGCACGCTCATAATCGCCCTCGCATCGGACAATGGCCTTGATTGCCTCCATCATCGCACGTCCTTCATCTTAGAGCCCGTCCCGAAAGGGTTGAGCGGCTGGGGCGCTCGTGATTCCAAGGGGTTGTTCAGGCCATCTTGGAGCGAGCGATGTGGACCCCAGCCACTCGCCGGCAGCATAGTCGCGCGGGACTTCGATACGAAACGGATTTGAC
>NZ_JBFUCS010000063.1:0-681 GCF_056405115.1 Allobosea sp. P2_A10
GCCGAGCGCGCTGTCTCGCGCCGAGCGCGCTGTCTCGCCCGACAGCCTGCGCGCCATCCTGTCGGAACTCGGCTTGCCTGCCTACAGCGATTCCGCCCTGCGCAATTCGCTTTCCATGGTGGAGAGCGGCGTCAACGCGACCGCCACCTCGCGCTTCACCACCGCCCGCGTCGGTCAACCGGTCAGCCTGCCGCTCAACGTAGCCGGCGGAAGCAGCATCGAGATCGCCTTGGAAGGCGGCGCGCACCGCGTCGTCACCTCGCTGGACGGCTATGACGGCGCTCTGACGCTGCCGGCCTTCGTCGAGCCGGGCTATCACACAGTCAGAACCACCGAGGGCGACTTCACCGTCGCGACCGCGCCGGAACGCTGCATCACCTTCGCCGACCTCAACGAGGGTGCGCCCGGCTGGGGGCTGGCGGCCCAAATCTATTCGCTCCGCAGCCGCGACGATGGCGGTATCGGCAATTTCGCCGGTGTCGCGCAACTCGGCCGCAGCGCCGCAATGCTGGGAGCCGACGCACTCGCGATCAGCCCGGTCCATGCGCTCTATGGTGCGGAGCCTGGGCATTTCAGCCCCTATTCGCCCTCGACCCGGCTGTTCTTCAACCCGCTCCACGCCGACCCCTGTGCGGCGCTGCCGGACACGCTGATCCGTGACACGATCGCGAAAGCCGGGCT